>JASGGT010000015.1:0-29453 GCA_047602655.1 Desulfovibrio sp.
AGTCTTTTACACGACCGCCGCGGATGATGACCACGGAGTGTTCCTGAAGGTTGTGGCCTTCGCCGGGGATGTAGGCCGTAACTTCAATGCCGTTGGTCAGGCGCACACGGGCGACCTTACGCAGAGCCGAGTTAGGCTTTTTCGGGGTGGTGGTGTAAACACGGGTGCAAACGCCACGGCGCTGCGGGCAAGCCTGCAGGGCGGGGGTCTTCTTGCGCTTCACCACGGCCTTCCGCTCGATGCGGATAAGCTGGTTAATCGTGGGCATTATTTCCCTCCATATGGGATATTGCGCTCAAAAATGAGCTTTTTGAACGACAGGACATAGCGTTTCCGCCGAAGCCTGTCAATAGGCTGTCCCCGGCGGGAACACGCACAAAAAATTTATTTTTATACCAGAGCCTGACAAAAAAACAAGCTGTTAGCGCACTGGCGATCAACGCAACTTCATTTTAATGGGGCATGGAGCCTGAAAAAAAATGTATGACAAGCACGCCAAGCACAATCAGCCCGAGGCCGAGGCAGGCGGCAAGGTCGAGCTTCTGCCCAAAAACCAGCAGCCCCAGAAGCGAAACCAGCACAATGCCAATACCGCTCCAGATGCCGTATGATATGCCCATGGGCACCACATTGAGCACCTTGGAAAGCAGATAGAATGAAATGCCGTAGCCGAGCAGCGAAGCAAGGGTGGGCAAAAGGCGGCTCATGCCCTCCGAATGCTTGAGGCAGGCCGTGGCCCCCACCTCGACCAGAATGGCCGCTCCGAGCTGAACATATGCCAATGCGGCAGGAGTCATACCAACCTCGTTTGTATATCAGGGCAGAACGCCACCCGCAGGAACTGCGGCGCGGACGACAGGCAACTGCCCGCCGTCCGCGCCGCGTATAAAAACAGCAACCCATGAGGGTTACAGACAATTACTCTTCGTTCAGGGCCTCGGCAAAGCGGGCGCGCAGGGCCTGCATTTTTTCCTTGGCGTCCAGCAGCTTTTCGGCGCGTTCACGCTCGCGGGCCACCACGTCCGCAGGGGCGCGGCTCACAAAGCTCTCGTTGCTCAGCTTCATGTTCACGCCCACCACGTCTTTTTCAAGCTTGGCGATTTCCTTGTCCAGGCGTGCAAGCTCGCCGTTCAGATCCACCGCGCCCTTGAGGGGCACGATAACCTGGCAACCTTCCACCACCGCAGAGGCCGAAGCCTTGGGCGCGTGAACATCCGCGCCGATGGTGAGGGTTTCAAGCCGGGCCAGGGTGGTCATGCACTGGCTGCTGCCCTCGAGCAGTTCTGCCTGAGCCGCGTCCACAGGGTGCAGCATGAGGCTGACCTTGTGGCTCGGGCTGATGCCAAGCTCGGCCTTGATGGTACGCACGGCCACGATGATGCCCTGAATCAGCTCCATGCGACCAGCTTCCACCGGGCGCTGGCAGGCAGGGCGCGCTGCGGGATACAGCTCGCGGGCGATATCTGTGGCTTTTTCCCCTGCCGCCACGGGCAGCGCGGCCCATATTTCGGCCGTCACAAAGGGCACGATGGGGTGCAGCAAGACCAGCAGCTCGCGCAGGGCCAGCCACAGCACATACTGGGCCTCGGCCTTGCGTTTGGGGTCTTCTGACTGCATGTCGGGCTTGATAAGCTCAAGATACCAGTCGCAGAATTCATTCCACAGGAATTTGTAACCCAGCTGCGCCGCATCGTTGAAGCGATAGTCGGCCAGGGCCTTGTCCATATCCTGTTTGACCACTTCAAGCCGGTGCAGCAGCCACTGGTGGTGCAGACCGGGAACGGTCTCTGGAGCCACAGGAGCCGGGGCTTCTTCCGGCAGATTCATGAGCGCAAAGCGGGCCGCGTTCCAGAGCTTGTTCACAAAGTGGCGGTAGCCCTCGATGCGCTCCTCGGAAAGGCGGATGTCGCGCCCCATGGCGGCAAAGGCCGTCAGGGTAAAGCGCAGGGCATCGCAGCCGTATTTGTCGATCATTGCCAGCGGGTCAATAACGTTGCCCGTGGATTTGGACATCTTGCGGCCAGAGGCATCGCGCACCAGGGCATGCAGGTACACGTCCTTGAACGGCACTTCGCCCATAAAGTGGATGCCCATCATCATCATGCGGGCCACCCAGAAAAACAGGATGTCAAAGCCCGTCACCAGCACCGAGGTGGGGTACCAGCGGCGCAGCTCCCTGGTGTCCTCGGGCCAGCCCATGGTGGAGAAGGGCCACAGCGCGGAAGAGAACCACGTGTCCAGCACGTCTTCTTCCTGCTTCAGCGCGCCGCCGCACTTGGGGCAGACTGCGGGGGCTTCTTCGGCCACCACCAGTTCGCCGCACGATTCGCAGTTCCATGCCGGAATGCGGTGCCCCCACCAGATCTGACGGCTGATGCACCAGTCGCGGATGTTATCAAGCCAGTGGTAGTAGGTCTTGAGCCACGTTTCGGGAAAAATCTTGGTCATGCCGGGCACGGCATCACGCGCGGCAGGGGCCATCTTGGTGGCGGCCACAAACCACTGCGTGGAAACGTGCGGTTCGACCACCGTATGGCAGCGGTAGCAATGGCCCACGGCGTGGTCGATTTCCTCAATGCCCTCAAGCTGCCCGGCGGCTTCGATATCGGCCACGATGCGGGTGCGGCATTCTTCCTTGGCAAGGCCCGCATAGGCCCCGGCCTCGGCGGTCATGACGCCGTTTTCGTCAATGGCCTTGAGAAAAACGAGGTCGTGCTTCTTGCCCAGCATCCAGTCGTTATGGTCGTGGCAGGGCGTCACCTTGAGCGCGCCAGTGCCGAATTCGCGGTCAACGTAGGCGTCGGCGATAATGGGAATCTCGCGCCCAAGCACGGGGACCACAGCCTTTTTGCCTATGAGGGCGGTGTAGCGCTCATCTTCGGGGTGCACGCAGATGGCGGTGTCGCCGGGGATGGTTTCGGGCCGCGTGGTGGCAATGGTGATATGCCCGCTGCCGTCGGCCAGCTGGTAGCGCACCTTCCACAGCTTGCCCCGGCCCTGCTCGTGTTCCACTTCGTCGTCGGCCAGGGCCGTGTGGCAGCGGGAGCACCAGTTGATGATGTAGTCGCCCTTGTAGATCAGCCCTTCATTATAGAGCTGCACAAAAACCTTGCGCACAGCGGCGGAAAGGCCTTCGTCCATGGTGAAACGCAGACGCGTCCAGTCCACGGAATCGCCCAGGGCGCGCGCCTGATCAAGAATGCGGTGGCCGTATTCATCGCGCCATTCCCACACCCGGTCGATAAAGGCTTCGCGGCCCAGATCCTTGCGGCTCTTGCCTTCCTTGGCAAGGGCGCGTTCCACCACGTTCTGCGTGGCAATGCCCGCGTGGTCGGTGCCGGGCACCCAGAGCACGTTCTTGCCCTTCTGGCGGGCGTGACGGCAAAGCACGTCAATAAGTGTATGGTTGAGCGCATGCCCTATGTGCAGCGCGCCCGTGACGTTGGGCGGCGGAATGACAATGGAATACGGCTCGCCGGGAGCGTCCGGATCGGGCGTAAAGGTTTTGTCATCTTCCCAGTGCTTGCGCCACCGGGCTTCAACGTCATGGGGCTCATAGCCCTTGGGTAGCGTATCCGCCATCTTGCTTTCTCCATGAAAGGCGGCGATAATGCGGTATATGTTTGCCGCACAGCCAATCTGCATTTTATGGGACGCGTCCCACATCTGGGGCCTCATGGCCTGGCGCGCTGTTCGCGCGCTGGGACTGCCCTGCCGCCTGGTTAAGGGACAAGAAATAGCCGAAGGCGCGTATTTAGGCAAGCCGGGGGGCGTCAGCCCCAATGACGGCCTGCATCAAGGCGGCTCGGGCGTAAGCCTGCTGCTGGTTCCCGGCGGCAACGCCCGGCTCAAAGCTACGGCCCTCGGCAAAAACGGGCGCGAGGCCGTGCGTCAGTGGGTGGAACGCGGCGGCAACTATCTGGGCTTTTGCGGCGGTTCCGGCCTTGCCCTGACCCACCCCAACCCCGACCACGGCCTGAATATCTGCCCATGGGCGCGGGCCGCCTATCCTGAACGCCTGTACCATCTAATTTCCGGGCATGTGCGCGCCCATGTTGCCAGCGGGCATGAATTTTCGCCCCGCAGGCCTGCCGCGCCAGCCAGCCCGCCCGTGAACGGGCACAATGATACTGGCGCAACGGCCCCTCTGTGCCCCGGTGTTCGCCGTGCTGCCGCGCGGCAGGCCCAGAGCGGAATAGCTTCTGAAATATTTTCTCCCTCGCTGCCCGTCTGGTGGCCGGGGCGCTTTGCGCCGGAAAAGAACGACAGCGTCACCGTGCTGGCCTCCTACGGCTCGCCGGATGCAGATTTCTGGCTGGCGGATCTGCCCCTGCAAAGCCTGCCCTCCAAGGTTTTTTCTCACTGGCGCGACCTTTACGGTCTGAACCTCTCGGCAGATTTTCTCGAAGGCCAGCCCATGGCCGTAACCGGCGCTTACGGGCAGGGGCGCTATGTGCTAAGCTATTCGCACCTTGAAACGCCGCACAGCCCCGACGCCAACGCGTGGCTGGCCCAGTTGCTGCGCAGCATGACAGGCCTTGCGCCAACGCGCGAGGATGTGCCCCTGTGGCAATTGCGCCACCCCTGCGCCGCATGGCCGGAAGGCTCGGGCGGCCCCCTGCTGGACGCTCTGCGCCACATGCGCGAGATGCTTGATCTGGCAGTGGCCCACCACCTTTTCTTTGGGCGCACCCACTGGCTGTGGGGCTGGCGCACAGGCCTGCCCGGCGCGGCCTGCAACAACCTGCACGCGGCACTGTGCACGGCGGCAAGCCTTGAACCGTCTGCGGCGGCGCTGGCCTACTGGCAGCAGGTGGCCCCGCGCTTTGCCAAGCTTGAAGGCCTGTTTGCCGCAGGAGCAGAAGATTATTTTCTGGCCTGCCGCCTTGCGGAAACTCTCTCCCCCACCATGCCGGACGCCATTGACAAGCGCGGCCTTGACCACCAGCGCGAGTCGCTGTTCGGGCACCCCATGAACGGCGGGGGCATTCTGTCAGAGCTTCTGGAAATGGCCGAGGAGCTTGTTTACCTTTCCCAGACTTCCATGCCCTGCGATCTGGCCTGACTCCGCTGCGGCTGATCCGGCACTGCTGCATGATCGTCTCTGCGCACCACAAGCTGGACGCCGGGGCCGCAAGCCGTTATGAGGGCTTTTTTGCATCAACCTCCAATGCCCAAGGCTCATATGTACGCATTTGATCTCGGCTGCGCCGCCTACCAGCGCGCCTTTGAAATACAAAAACAGGCGCAGGCTTACGTGCTTCAGGGCGGCGACGACATTCTGCTGCTTCTGGAGCATCCGCCCACCGTCACCCTTGGCAAAAATTCCGGTCAGGAAAATCTGCCACCCAACCTCGCCAGCCTGTGGGGTTCGGCTGTGGATGTTGTGCACAGCACGCGCGGCGGCAATATTACCTGCCATTTTCCAGGTCAGCTCGTTGCCTACCCCATCATCAACCTGAAAAAACGCTCCGGCGGCGTCCGGGCCTATGTAAATGATGTGGAAGAAACCGCCATCCGCACTGTACGGCGCTTTGGCATTGAAGCGGCCCGCAAGCCGGGTTTTCCCGGCGTGTGGGTGGGCGGCAGCAAGATTGCCTCACTGGGCATTGCCGTGCATCGCCACGTGACCCTGCACGGTCTGGCCATGAATGTGGACAAGGATCTTTCCCTCTTCAACATCATCACCCCCTGCGGCCTTGACGGCGTGACCGCAACCTCGGTGCAGCGAGAACAAAACGGCGACCCGGCCACCATGGACGCTGTGAAAGCCTGTTTTCTTGAGGCCTTTTGCGAGGTCTTCAGCCAACCGCTGCCGCCCCTGCAACCAGCGCAAGCCTGCGAAGGCCTGCTCTCGGGCCAACCGTAACGGCCGCGCAGTACACATCAAATTTCAAGCCCAACACCAGTTCAGGCAATTTGCGGCAATCTGCCGCAGCAGGTGCCCCAGCAAGGACGAAATAGATGACCCAACCCGATTCTTCCGACAATTCCGGTTCTGCCAACGCCCCCTTGCGCAAGCCCGCATGGCTGCGCCGCCCGCTGGCCTCCGACAGGCGCTTTTTCACCACCTCCGCCCTGCTGAACGAACAGGGGCTTTCCACCGTATGCAAGGAGGCCAACTGCCCCAACCGGCAGGAATGCTTTTCTTCCGGCACGGCCACATTCCTGATTCTGGGCGAAACCTGTACGCGCAACTGCCGCTTCTGCAATATCCACCCCGGCCAGACCAGCGCCCCCGACCCCACGGAACCGCAGCGCGTGGCTCAGGCCGCCGTGACGCTGGGGCTCAGGCATGTGGTTGTCACTTCTGTGACGCGCGACGATCTTGCAGATGGTGGTTCCGCCCAGTTTGCCTCAGTAATTACGGCGCTGCGGCAGGCTCTCCCCGACAGCAGCGTTGAGGTGCTTATTCCCGATTTTCAAGGCAACGCCGATGCCCTGCGCACGGTCATGGACGCCAAGCCCCATATCATCAACCACAATGTGGAAACCCACCCCGCGCTCTATGCCCAGGTGCGCCCCCAGGCCGACTACGAGCAAAGCCTGGAACTGCTGCGCCGCGTGAACGACTGCGGCATGACAGCCAAAAGTGGCCTCATGGTGGGGCTGGGCGAAACAGACGCGCAGGTGCTTGAGGTGATCAGGGACCTGCACACGGTGGGCTGCTCCATTGTGACCATCGGCCAGTACCTGCCGCCCACAAGTCAGCACCACAAGCTTGACCGCTATGTGACGCCGGAGCAGTTTGACGAGTACGCCGCGTACGGTAAAGCGCTGGGCTTGCGCCATGTGTTTTCCGGCCCGCTGGTGCGCAGCAGCTACCACGCAGCCAACTTTGCCTGATTGCGGGCTTTTGGCAGGCCAGCTTTCACCTACCATCCGCTCAACCATAAAAAAGCGGGCCTTGCTCCCCGGATCACCGCCGGAGAACAAGGCCCGCTATTTCGTTCCTCAAAATTCGTGGCCCGGCTTAAACCATGCCCAAGACCTGAAAACCCCATACAAAACCTGTCAGGGTAAAAATGCTCAGCCCATTGGCGACCACCGCCGTAAGGGCCGCTTCTTCCGGCACGGCGCTGTACACCTCGGCAATGACCGTCACCACCAGAGCTGTGGCCGTGGCGCTGACAATCACGCTGATCACGAGCCACAGGCCCGAAACACCCAGGGCCGCCAGCATGGCCCAGCACAACAGCGGGTGCAGCACCAGCTTGCAGAGAATAAACCATGCTTGCCGCACAATGGCGTGCCCGTGCGCCTGCCGCGTAGCCACCACCAGTTTTTGCCGCAAATCAAGGCCCAAAGCCAGCAGCATACAGGGGGCCGCAGTGTAGCCCACAAGGCTCACGGCGCGGTCAATGGGGGCCCACAGACCAAGCCCGGAGGCGGAAAGCGCTATGCCAGCCAGGGTCGAAAGCAGAATGGGGTTGCCGAGGATGAAAACCTTCAGGAGCTTGCCCACAAATTTCAGTGGATTGCCGCCGTCCCAGGCCAATGACCCGGCCAGCGCGTCCAGACGGGACGGCCCGATGATCATGACCACGTTGGGCGTGAGGGTACACAGGCCAGCAATGAGCATGGCTGTGGCATTGCCTGGGAACAGGTTAGACACGATGGGCAGGCCCACAAAGGCGGCATTGCAGGCAGAACAGGAAAGCCCGGCAATGACGCCCGGCCCCACGCCGCGCCGACAAAAAATTCTGTCGCCCGCGTAGCCGATGCAATACACCACGAGCTGGGAGCCAAGGATGCCACCCCAAAAAGCCCAGTGCCCAAGATCAGCCAGACTGGCCCCGGCCAGCAGGTGCAGAATCAGCAGAGGCAAAGCCAGCTTGAGCACGTAGATGCCAAGAACAGGGCCTGCGTTTTCGGGCAATACATCGCGACTGCGCAAAAGAACGCCCGCGCCAATAATCAGAAATACGGGCATGACGGCAAACAGCGCTTGAAGCATAATCAACCTTTCCATTCGGATGCGTTTTTCACCCACCGGTATGTCCGGCTGGCGACGGCGAAACTATGGCGCGGCTTGTCCACCTTGTCCAGTAAAAACTGTTTGTTCGTTCAAACAGTTTTTAAGATGTATAATTACAGAATATTATAAAAATCATATCCCCTGTTTCAAACAATTGCCAACCTTTTGCCAGAGGTCCGACACGCCAGCTTTTCAGCTCAGCCGCAGCAAGACCCGCAAACAGGCCATAAAAAAGCCCTCCGTCAATGACGAAGGGCTTTACCAAACATTCAGCTGCTAAATACAGCCGAAAGAATCAGTCTTACTTCTTGGCCTTGGCAGCCTTGTCGTCCTTGGGCGTTTCGGCCTTGGGGGCGGGGGCGGCTTCCGGAGCCTTTTCAGCTTCGGGCGTCACAGCCTTGAAATCAAGCTTCTGCTTGTTCACAAGGTCCAGCACTTCGTTGGTCACATCGCTCTTGGAATCAAAAGCGGCGACAGCTTCGGTGCTGATGATGACTGAATAGCCCTTTTCAGTGCGATAGGTATTGATCACGCGCTGAATGGCATCATACAGCAGGTTTACAACATTCTGCTGTTCCACCTGCATGCGCTGCTGGGCAGACATGTAGACGGCCTGAAGTTCTTTCTGAGCTTCAGCGTCCTTGGGGTTGGCTTCCAGGCGCTGCTGGATGTCGTTAAGCTTGGTCTGCATGTCGCCCTGAAGGCTTTCAAGGAACTTCACGCCGGCCTTGCCAGGTTCGCTATCGCGCATCACGCGCGCCATATCCACCACCGCCACCTTGGGCTGGGCATTATTGTCGCCCTGTTGGCAGGCAAAAAGCATGAAGCTCAGCAGCAGAGCCAGCGGCATAAAAAAACGGATTCGCATGGTTGTGACCACTCCTCTAATAAATGCCGGGCATAGAGTTGGGGCTCGGCGTTGAAGAACATGTACGTTGTTTTTATAGGCACCACAACCATTTTTCGCTGAAATTCCCTCTTGGGCGGCGCGTTGCGCGCCCCCTCGTGCAAGGCAAATCCATATCAGCGCAACGAGGCATACTGGGCCTTCATTCTCTGCACCCGGGCAACATAGAACCGTGTTTCACGGGCAGGCAGACGCGTGGCAAGATCCCTGTAAAAGGCGTCGACGGTCATGGCGTTTATGTTGTCCACGGCCTCTTCCATGGTTTTACCATAGAGCCGCAGAAAACGGTTCGGCCCCATATTGTAGGCGGCAATTGCGCAATATTCCCTTGCCAGAGGGTTGTGCACCCCGGAAAAATAGCGGGTGAACAGAATGTGCAGATAGGTGGTGCCGTAGCGGATGTTGGTTTCCGGCACGCGCAGGTCTTCAAAACCCACATCGCCCATGCGCCCGTAAAGGTACTTGTGCACCTCGTCGTTGGCTGTATCGGGCACGACCTGCATGAGGCCCATGGCGGATTTGTTGCTGACGAGGGTTGGCGAAAAGTCGCTTTCGCTGTGGATGATGGCGTACACAAGCTCGGTGCTCAAATTGTAGCGGCGCGAAAAATTCTCCACCAGATTTTGATAACGGCGGGCTCTGGCCTGTAGTTTTTCCATGTCGTTATCATCAATATCGCCCACAAAGTTATCAAACACCGTACCGTGACGCAGCACTTCAATGGCTGCCCTGCGCACCACGCGGGGCGAATAGCCAGCCAACATTGCCGAAGGCGTCACCCATCGCAATGGGCGGCCCGCCGCATCAAGGGCGTCGCCGTAATCGCGGGGCTGGTTGCTGACCAGAAGCGGAATGGAAACACCGTCCAGCGCCAGCAGCGGGGCAAAATCGCCCTGTGCGTCGCCGGAAAAGGCCAGGGACGGTTCGCCAGTATCAAGAATGACGCCGCCCGCCCCAAAAGAGACAATGCGCCTGACCATATCCTGGCCCAAGGCCTGACCTGTAGCAGGGTTCGTGGCAGAGGATGTGCCCTGAATTTTTTCCGCACCGGATGCCGCGCGGCCAGATGGGCTGGCATCAACAGCCTGGCGCGTCAGCGGACTGCCACCGGATGTCTGTTCGGAATGCGGTTCCACCGCTCCGCGCACGGCCCACTGCCGGATGCCGTCACCTTGCGCCTGAATGGGAACGGGCATGTCTTCGGGACGCAGGCGAGCCACCATGCCGCTGGCGCGGCGGCGCAGTTCCGGCCCCTCGCTCTGCGGCACAAAACCGGCCAGCAGGCCGAGCACCAGCAAGGCGGCGGCAAGGCCGAGCGATATGAGCAATAGTGTGTTACGTTGTTTCATGGGCATCCCCGTGGGCGTCGGCACGGCTTGAGCCTGCCGCCGTCAGACGGTTGTAGGGCTGATCTCATGCACCCTGCCCACAGGCAGGATATAGCGTCGGAAATCCGACAGCCGAGAATCTTCCGCAACACTTCTTGCAATTCCTTTGCCAATTCTCCACAGGCCACCGACAAACCACTTTACAAAATGTGCACTTTAATTCAGAACAGACGGCCCCTTTTATGAGCTACCGTTGACCAGACCTTTTTTCCCACCTATACTTATTTCTGTGAAAAAAGGCTTGCACGCCATGCGCGCGAGAGCCGCCGCACGGGCCTCAAAAGAGCGCCCAAGGCGGTCATTTCTCTGGGAATCAGGCGGTTCAGCCCGGGCAACAACGTCTTAATACGCGCATAGCCGCGCCGGTTCCCCATGCTGCCAGTCAACACAGGCACCCCGGGGAAATGGAGCAAACCGTGTCCCAGCATTCGCCAGAATACATTCGCGAAGAAATCAAGCGACTCCTCAAATATGCGCCGCCCGAAATGCGCGCCGCAGCCATTGCCCTGCTGCCCGCCGCCAAGCGCTCTCTCAACACCGGCTATCATCCCTGCCTGCGCGGGGTACCCATGCGCAGCTGGCGTTGCCTGCTCATGCTGCTCACCTCCATATCGGCCATGCAGAACGATACCGAAATGCTGCTGCGCGTTTCCAACGACCTGCTTGCCATTGCCGACCGCATGGCCCCTCCAGGGGAAGTGCTGCGCCAAAGCGCTGAAATTCTTGTCCACGCCCTGTACGCTGATATGTACGTGTGCCGGCTGCGCAATGCCAATGGCGAATGGGTGGCGCGCTCGGCCAATCAGGTGGACGGCGGCAGTATCCCCATCGTGGCTCCCATGCTGGAGGAAGGCCTGCGCGAACACCCCGTGATGCGCGCCATCCTTGAAGGGCACACCCGCTATGTGGTGTCCAACAACCTTCAGGCCCTGGCCATGGGCGGCGAATCGTTTGACTGCATCATCTACAAGGAAGGCTACCGTTCGCGTCTGGCCTTTGTGCTGCGGGAGCGCAGCAACAAGCCTCCCTTTGGCCTCGTGATGTTGTATACCAAACGTGAGTATGGCTTTGAAAGCTTTGACGAACGTTTTCTTTCAAAATGTGCCAGCATTGTTTCGCTCACCGTGGGCCGACGTGTGGCCGTTGCCCGCGACACGCTGGAAAAAGCCGCTGGAGCCATGGCCCACTACGGCAACAACGCCCTGAACGTCATGCGCAATCAGGCGGAATATTGCGGCGAACTGGTGGAAGACCTGGACGCCAACCAGGCGCGCAGTCTGCGCCTTGCGCGCGAGCTGCTGGCCGAATTTCCTGAAAATTCGCGCGGGCGCATGCTGGGCATGGAGCTGGAACGCGCGCTCGCCCGCAACGACCTCACCGAACTGGCTGGTCATCTGGGCGGCGTGCTGGAAGGTACGCGCCGCATGACGCGCATTATCAATTCGCTCAAAAAATCCGCAGACCGGCCACGCCTGATGCACTACGCCCTCGGGCACGATGTGCTGCGCCTTGAGGACGATGTAACCCGCGAGGATTAGTCATGCGAGCCGCCCGGCTTTTTCCCTTTCTTGAGACCATCAGGAATTATTCCGCCCAGGACTTCAAGGCGGACATGACGGCGGCCCTTACCGTGACGCCTATGGCTGTGCCTCAGGCCATGGCCTATGCCATTATTGCCGGGGTTCACCCGCAATACGGCATCTACGCCTGCATGCTGCCTGTGGTGCTGGCCGCCCTGTGGGGATCATCCCGCTTTATGGCAGCTGGCCCCACCAATGCCATTTCCATGATTATTTTCTCCACCCTCGCCACCATCAGCGTGGGCGGTGAACTGATCAGCACCATGCCCGAAGAATCGCGCATGGCCTATATTTTCGGCATGGCGCTCCTGTGCGGTCTTATTCAGCTGGGCATGGGGCTGGCGCGGCTGGGCGACCTGGTCAATTTCATTTCACACTCGGTCATGGTGGCCTTTTCCACAGGAGCTGCGCTGCTCATTGCCGCAGGGCAACTCTATATGGCTATGGGCCTGACCGGCCCCAAGCCCTCGGGCTTTTTCAACCAGATGTTCGGCGCGCTGCACGGCCTGCCCTTTATCAATTACTGGAGCCTCGGCATTGCCGTTGCCACCATTGTCCTGACCGTATTCTTCAAGCGCCTGTCGCCGCGCTTTCCCGCATCACTGGCCGCGCTCGGCGTGATTACTCTCCTTGCCGCCCTGTTTAATGTGGACGAAAGGGGCGTACCGGCTGGTTGGGGCCATCCCAAGCGTTGTGCCTCCCTTCTCCCTGCCGCCCTCCTTTGATCTGGATGCAGTACGAGACCTGTTCATGCCCGCGCTGGCCATTGCCCTGCTGGGAACAGTGGAATCACTGGCCATTGGCAAACAACTGGCTAACATCAAGGGTGACGCGTTTGACGGCAGTCAGGAGCTTATCGGTCAGGGCCTCGGCAATATCGCCGCGGGCCTTACCTCGGGTATTCCCGGCTGCGGTTCCTTTACCCGCAGCGCCCTTGTGGTCACATCCGGCGGCAGAACGCGCATGGGCACGGTGTTTTCGGGCATTCTCGCCCTGCCCCTGCTGTTTGTGCTGGCCCCCCTCATAAGCTGGCTGCCGCTGCCCGCCCTGAGCGGCATACTGCTGCTCATTTCCTTCAAGATGATAGACATTGACGCCATCCGCCTGTGCGTTGTGGCCACCAGCGTGGACAGGGCCGTACTGCTCATCACTTTTTTGTCCACACTGCTGTTTGATCTTGAAAAGGCCATCTTCATTGGCGTGATGCTTTCCCTCACTCTCTTTATTTACAAAACCGCCCATCCGCGAGTGAACAGGCTCCACAAGGGCGACCCGCTGCTGCGCGAAGGCCCCGCCGAACTGCCGCAGGGCATCACCGTGTACATGATTGAAGGCACGCTGTTTTTCGGGGCCATCCACGAGCTTGAGCGCCTGCTGTACGCCGAGGACAACGAGCCAACCCGACTTGTGGTGCTGCACCTTTCGCGCGTGTTCTGGATTGACGCGTCGGGGGCTCATGCGCTTTCGCAATTTATCGAACGCTGTTATGCCCGTAGCCTGCCGGTCATTCTTGTGGTGGGCAGCCCCTCGGTGCGCACCATCTTGCGGCGCACAGGCCTTCTGGAGTATCTCAGCAACGGCTTTGTGGCCGACACCACGGGCGAAGGCCTGCGGCTGGCTGCAGCCATGCTGAACCGTTTTGCCTGCAGCGATGCCCAGTGCGCGACCGTAGACGCAGATGTAACCGAGGCGCAGCCAGAGCAGGCAGTGCAGACAACCGCGCCTGCCCACGCCAGCCCCGGCCCGGATTATATGGCGCAGTCTGCCCGCGTGGCGCTGGACCCTCAAGGCAACGTGCTGCCCGCCGAACAAACCTCCCCTGCGGAAGATTCCGCAGAACCGCCGCGCGTGACCAAGGAGCGCCCGTGACCAAGGTTTTTCAACTGCCTACATGCCCCGCAAACCCGGATTCCCTGCCCTTTGGCCCCGAGCATCCCTGGCTGGCCCCGCTGGCCGGATACAGCGATCTGCCCTTTCGCCTGCTCTGCCGCGAATACGGCGCGGCCGTATGCGTTACCGAAATGGTCAGCGCCAAGGGCCTTGTTTATGAAAGCCCCGGCACTAACGAACTGCTCATGACCCTGCCCGAAGACCAGCCGCTGGTGGTGCAGCTTTTCGGCGCGGAGGCCTCCTTTCTGGGGCGTGCGGTGGACCTGTTGCGTCAGTCCGGCTTTGGCTGGTTTGACCTGAACATGGGCTGTTCGGTCTCCAAGGTTTTGCGCCAGAGTGCGGGCGCGGCCATGCTGGGCGATACGGAAAATGTGCTTGCCGTGGCCCGCGCCATGATCGAGGCCGCAGGCCGTGGACGCGTGGGCTTCAAGCTGCGTCTGGGGCTGGACGATGCCCGTCCGGTGCTGCCCGATCTGGCCTTGCGCCTCGAGGATGCGGGCGCTGGCTGGCTGACCCTGCACCCACGCACTGCCCGTCAGGGTTTTGGCGGCGCCGCGCAGTGGGAGGCCATTGCCATGCTGGCCCAGCGCCTGACGATCCCCCTGCTTGCCAGCGGCGATCTCTTTAGCGCGGAAGACGGCGTAAACTGCCTTAAAAGCACCGGAGCCAGCGGCGTCATGTACGCCCGGGGGGCCATGCACAACCCCGCCATCTTTGCCGACCACGCAGCCCTGCTGGCCGGGAACGCCCCGGTTCAGGCAGATGCCCCCCGCTTGCGTGCCATGATTTCCCGGCATCTGGAGCTTGCCCGCGCCCACTGCCCCGGCAAGGCCGCCCTGTGGAAAATGCGCTCCGTGGTGCCACGCTACGTGCGCACCCTCCCCGGCGCACGGGCCTTGCGTCAGGAGCTTTGCCGCTGTAATGATTGGGAGGAGCTTGACAGGTTACTGGATATTTTTCTGGGAAGCCCCGCCTAGCAAGAAATACAGGCGCATGCGGTTCCGCTTGCTGCACCTCTGCAATACAGTATTGCATACAGATAAAATTTTTGTTGATGGGTTGAGGCCAGGCGAGGCGTCGTGCAGTCGCGGCTCCACGCCTGAAAGCGCCGCCCCCGAAGGAGAATCATGATGGATGTTTACCGCGCCAAGACAGCGGGCTTTTGCATGGGCGTGAGCCTGGCCCTGCAAAAGCTTAACACTGCGCTGGAGCGCAAGGGGGGCACCCCCGAGACGACCCGCATCTGCACCCTTGGCCCTATCATCCACAATCCGCAGGTTCTGGCGGAGTATGAGTCGCGCGGCGTGGTCTGCGTCAAGGAAGCATCCCAGCTGCACCCCGGCGATGTGGCGGTTATCCGCGCGCACGGCATCACGCGGCAGGTTGAGGAGCAGGTCAAGCAAAGCGGGGCCGACATTGTGGACGCCACCTGCCCCAAGGTAAAAAAGGCCCAGCTTTCCATCGGGCGGGCCACCGCTGACGGCGCAACCCTGCTGCTTTTTGGCGAGGCGGATCATCCCGAGGTGCGCGGGCTTGTCTCGTACGCCTGCGGCCCGGCCCACGTTTTCGGCACGGCGGCAGAACTTGATTCCTTGCATCTTGCCGAAAACATGGCCTATGTGCTGGCCTCGCAGACAACTCAGGATCGGCAGATATTTCAGGAAATTGTGGAAGATTTGCGCTCGCGCATTGCTGACCTTGCGGTGCTTTCCACCATTTGCGACGCCACCCGCGAGCGGCAGGAGGAAGCCCGCAACATTGCTTCCTGTGTGGATGTCATGGTAATCATAGGCGGCAGGCAGAGCGGAAATACCCGCAGACTGGCTGATGTGGCCGCTCTGAACGGCATCGACACCTACCTTGTGGAGCGTGTCGAGGAGCTGGCGGCAGAAAATTTTTCGCAAAAAAATCGTGCAGGTCTAACGGCTGGCGCATCTACGCCGAAAAGTCTCATTGACGCGGCTCATTTGTGGCTGCAGTCGCTTTAATCCCGTTTGCTCCTGAAGCGGTACTTTTCTGGAGGCAGCATGGCCCAGACCAATATTCTGCTGGAAGCCGGCACCAACGAGCTGGAAGTGGTTGAATTCTATCTTGAAGAATTCACCCCTCCTTCTGCCGATGCGCCGCAGTTGGACGAAAATGGCGAACCCGTTCCCGCCAAGCCCTATCGCGGCTACTACGGCGTCAACGTGGCCAAGGTGCTTGAAATTATCCGCATGCCCAAGGTGACGGCGCTGCCCGAAGTGCAACACCCGAGCGTGCTGGGTGCTTTCAACCTGCGTTCGCGCATCATTCCGCTGGTGGATCTGGCCATGTGGCTGGGCAAAACCCACCCTGCGGAAGAAGAGCAGCCCAAAACCATTGTGACGGAATTCAACAACGTCACCACGGCCTTCATGGTTTCCGGCGTCAACCGTATTCACCGCATCAGCTGGGAGCAGGTTGAGCCGCCGAACAAATACGTTGCCGCCGTATCCAACAATACGGTCATCGGCGTGGTCAAACTTGAAGACCGCATCATCTTTCTCCTCGACCTCGAAAAGGTGGTTGCCAACCTCAATCCCAAACTGGGCCTGCGGCTTGACGATCTGGGGGAAGACTGGACGAATGAAGGCTACCGCGCCCTTGTGGCCGACGACTCCGCCCTTATCCGCGAAATGCAGCGCGATCTGCTGGAAAAGGCGGGCTTTACCGTTGAGGTTGTTTCCAACGGTCGCGCGGCCTGGGAACGTCTGCTGGATTTCAAAAAGAGCGCAGAAGAAAGCAACCGCCCCATCACCGACTATGTGCACGTGGTGGTTTCCGACATCGAAATGCCGGTCATGGACGGTCTCAATCTTACCTTGCGCATCAAGGAAGACTCCATGCTCAAAAACCTGCCGGTGCTGCTCTTCTCATCGCTCATTACTGAAAAACTGCGCCACAAGGGCGTGAGCGTGGGCGCGGACGACCAGATTTCCAAGCCGGAAGTGACCCAGCTGGCCCACAGGGCCATGGCCCTCATCAAGGCCAGGGAGCAGGGCTAGGGGCTATTTCTAAATAGTTCTTTTGGTCGATCACTGCGTCATCCAGCATTTTTTACTCCAGTCATGGACAGAAAGCGCTGCTGTCTTTGCGGCAGCCGTTGGCCGAAGGCCTTACGGATGGCGACAGCGGTTGCATGGAACGAACTATGCCGTTACGCGTGCTGTCTTCAAGCGTAGTTTCGCGGCAGCCGTTGCCCGCAGGGCGTACGGATGGCGACAGCGATTGCAACGATGAAACTGTGTCGTTACATGTGCTGTCTTCAAGCGTAGTTTCCTGCGTCACAACGCTTTAAGCCTGCGTCACAACGCTTGAAGCATCCGTAGCTTCCTTCGTCGCGCGGCAGCCGTTGGCCGAAGGCCTTACGGATGGCGACAGCGATTGCATGGAACGGACTGCGCCGTTACACATGCTGTCTTCAGGCGTAGTTTCCTGCGTCACAACGCCTGAAGCAACGGCAAAAGCGAGTCCACTCCTGTCGTAAAAAACACTGTTTTCCTTGTCCTCGGCGCAAAATCTTTTAGTTAGAAACAGACCCTAGACGCCTCTATCCACTTTTGTCATTTTTATAGCAGGTTACGAATGAAATGAGGTAACTGCTCTGGGACTCCTTTGCATGAAGGAGTCCCTTATGTTTCAGGGCTGGCACTGTTTGCAAAGGAGCCTGCCGGAGTGTAAACTCGGCCCAAGACCATCAAGGAGCTTTTATGGCAGTAGTGCTGGGCACGGCAGGGCATATAGATCACGGCAAAACTTCGCTGGTACGGGCGCTTACAGGTATCGACTGCGATCGGCTGCAAGAAGAAAAACGCCGGGGGATCACCATTGAGCTTGGCTTCGCCTGGGTTGATCTCCCCGGCGGTGAACGGCTGGGCATCGTGGATGTGCCGGGGCACGAGCGTTTTGTCAAAAACATGGTGGCTGGCGCGGCAGGCGTGGATTTTGTCATGCTGGTCATTGCAGCGGACGAAGGCATCATGCCGCAGACCAGGGAGCATCTTGAAATATGCTCCCTGCTGGGCATACGCACCGGGCTTGTGGCCCTCACCAAGACAGACATGGTGGATGCCGACTGGCTTGAAATGGTGCAGGAAGAAGTGCGCGGATTTCTGCAAGGCACCTTTCTTGAAGATGCGCCCATCTTTCCCGTTTCTGCAACCACAGGCGATGGCGTGGACACGCTGCGCGACCACCTTGCGCGTATGGCCGCAGAGCTGCCTGCCCAGCGGCGCAGCGATATTTTTCGCCTGCCGGTGGACCGCGTTTTCAGCATGAAGGGGCATGGCACGGTTGTGACGGGCACTGTCATTTCGGGCGTATGCAACCTTGGCGACGAACTGCGCTGTCGATGCCGCCCGATCTGCCCACCCGCGCGCGGGGGCTGCAACGTCATGGCAAGGCCGCCGATTCGGTGCAGCCGGGCCAGCGCTGCGCCGTCAACGTGCAGGGGCTGGATGTGGAAGAGATCGAGCGCGGCTTTGTACTGGCCCGTCCCGGAGAACTGTTTCCCTCCAACCGCTGGCTGGTCAGGCTCACCTGCCTTTCTTCCGCCCCCAGAGCCATGCGGCAAAGGGTGGAAATCCATTTCCACCACGGCACGCGCGAATGCGCGGCGCGGGTGGTCTTTCGCGACAGGGACAAGCTGGCCCCCGGCGAGACCGCGCTGGCTGAACTGCGCTTCAAGGAACCAATGGTGGGCGTATTTGGCGACCACTGCGTGCTGCGAGCCTATTCGCCCCTGCGCACGGTCGCCGGCGGGCTGCTGGTCAGCCCTCTGCCGCCAGAACTGCGCGCCAAAGACCCCGAACTGGCCGACAAGCTGCGGCTTTTGCAGGAGCTGCCCGAACTTCGCGATGCGGCAGAAGCCGCTGGCGGCGGCAAGGCCGAAGCCAAGGCGCGCGATGAAGCCAGGGCAGCCCTGGTGCGCGGGGCGCTGACCCTGCGCGGTATTGAAGGCGCTGACGAAGCGCGGCTGCGCGCCCTGACGGGCCTTGCCCGGTCAGCCGTGGAGGCGGCGCTGCAACTGCTGTCCACCCGTGGCGACGCTATTTGCTGGGACAAGGAAAACCGCTGCTGGATTGGCAAAATTCCCTTTGAAAAACTGCTGGCCGCCAGCCTTGAACGCGGGGCAGACCTGCACCGCCGCGAACCTCTCAAACCCGGATTCACACGAGGGGCCCTGTGCACAGGCTGGAGCCGCAACCTGCCCCCCAAGCTTGTGCAGAAGGTGCTGGATCAGGCCCTCAAACAGGGAGATCTGGTCACTGAAGGCGAGGGGCTGCGCCTGCAATCGCATACGGTGAGCCTGGCCGCCGATCAGGCAGGGCTGCGCCAAAAGCTGCTGGATGCGCATGCCAGCGCGGGGCTGACCCCGCCCAACGCCAAGGACGTGCTCGAGGAACTTGGCGTCACGCCCAAGGAGGCCGCCCCGGTGCTGCGCCTGCTCTGCGAGACAGGCGAACTGGTCAAGATCAAGGATGGCCTCTATTACAACGGCCAGGCCCTGGCCGACATTCTTGAACGTGTGCGCGGCTGGTTCACCACCCATGACAATCTCGATGTGGGCGGCCTGAAAGAACTTCTGGGGCTTTCGCGCAAGTATCTGATCGCCTTGCTGGAATATATGGATAATGAGCGCATAACCGTGCGCGTGGGCGACCAGCGCCGTTTTCGCGGACGCTAGGGGATGTTTCTGGAAACAGGAATAGCCCTTGCATTCTTGCCTTGAATGCTCATATATCTCAGTAATGCTCGTTTGCTCATAACTATTCACTAAGGAGCCCGGATATGTCTGAAAAAATTCTGGTAGTTGGTGGTGTTGCCCTGGGGCCCAAGGCGGCTTGCCGCTGCAAGCGCCTCATGCCCGATGCGGAAGTGATGCTTGTGGACGAAAACGTCTTCATTTCCTACGGCGGTTGCGGCATCCCCTACTACGTGTCCGGTGAAATACAGAATCTCGACGATCTGCGCTCCACACCCTATCATACAGTGCGCGACACAGAATTTTTCCGCGACATGAAGGGCATCACCGTGCGCACACAGACGCGCGCCCTGGCCATTGACCGTGCTGCCAAAACCCTGCTCGTCAAGGACGTTGTTTCCGGCAAGGAAGAAAAACTGCCTTACGACAAGCTGGTGCTGGCTACCGGCGCAAGCCCGCGCGTGCCCCCCATCGAAGGCAAGGATCTGAAAAACGTGCTTTCCCTGACCCGCCTTGAGGCCGCAGGTTCTATCCGCGCAGCTTGCCAGGAGGGCAAGGTGAGCGAGGCGGTCATTGTGGGCGGCGGCTTTATAGGCCTTGAGGCTGCCGTGGCCCTGGCCGACATGTGGGGCGTGAAAGTCAGCGTTGTGGAAATGATGGATCAGATTCTGCCCGGCGTGCTTTCCCAGCCTCTTTCTCTCATGGCCGCCAACGACTGCCTGACCCACAAGGTTGACGTGTTCACCTCTGAAAAAGTGCTGCGTCTTGAAGGCGAAAACGGCACTGTCACCAAGGTGGTCACGGACAAACGCGAAATTTCCGCCCAACTTGTGATCTTTGCCGCTGGCTTCATCCCCAACGGCCAGCTTGCCAAGGATGCCGGGCTTGAAGTGGCCCCCTTTGGAGCGGTTGTGGTGGACGAACACATGCGCACCACCGACCCCTCCATCTATGCGGGCGGCGACTGCGTGGCCATCAAGAACATCATCACCGGCAAAATCGGCTACCTGCCCCTGGGCAGCATGGCCAACCGCCAGGGACGTACCATCGGCACCAACCTTGCTGGCGGCAACGCCAAATTTCCCGGTTTTGTGGGCACCTGGGCAGTCAAGCTCTTTGACCTTTCGTTCTGCGGCGTGGGCCTTACGGTCGACCGCGCCCGCAAGGAAGGCTTTGACGCCATGAGCGTCAGCGTGGAGCAGCTCGACCACGCCCACTTCTACCCAGAAAAAGCCATGATGAGCCTTGAACTCGTGGTGGACAAGGCCACCAGCCGTGTGCTGGGTATTCAGGGGGCCTGCGCCGACCCGGATTCGCTCAAGGCCCGCATTGATGCGGTGGCCGCGGCCCTGCAGTACTCCAAGCCCACGGTAGAAGACATTTCCAACCTTGAAATCGCATACGCCCCGCCCTTTGCCTCGGCTATGGACGTGGTCAACGTGGTTGCCAACGTGGCCGACAACGCCCTTTCCGGACGCTTCACCCCCGTAACCGCCGACCAGTTCATGGACTTGTGGAAAAAACGCAGCGAAAACCACGTGTTCTTTATTGATGCCCGCCCGGCTGCGGCTGGCAAGGCAGTGCAGGAAAAGTACCCCGACTGGCACGCCATGCCGCTGGAAGAAATCGCCGCCCGGGTCAGCGAGGTGCCCAAGGACCGCCCTGTTGCCATTATCTGCAACACAGGACTGCGCGCCTATGACAGCCTGCTGGTGCTGGCCCGCAATGGCGTGACCAACGTGGTCAATTCCACAGGCGGCATGCAGGCGGCCATCAAGATGGGCCTTTCGCTGTAACATGCCCGCCAGGAAAGAACGCCGCTGAACTCTTTGGGGGGAGGAACCTTGCAATAGGGTTCCTCCCCCGTTTCGATCGACACAGGATTTCTCCATCCGCGATTCTGTCCCGATCAGCTCAGCGCACAGCCCGCGGGGCTGATTTGCGCCGGAGGCGCATCAAGGGTTAAGCCCGCAAGGGCCCAAAATCTGTAACATTGAATCAGGGGCAAGCCGCAGACTTCCTGCCCTCAAACATTTGTAACATTTTTTTCATTTGCTCTGCATATTCCAACGTGCCGTCATCATAGGTTTTCCTTTCTGGCATACCCCAAACTGCTACGGCATATTTCACAATTCATCACTATTTTCCGCATGTTGCGTCTGTCACATTTTTTTTTGTTG
Source organism: Desulfovibrio sp. (assembly GCA_047602655.1). Taxonomy (GTDB): domain Bacteria; phylum Desulfobacterota; class Desulfovibrionia; order Desulfovibrionales; family Desulfovibrionaceae; genus Desulfovibrio. The sequence goes on from JASGGT010000015.1 coordinate 21,649, forward strand.
CGCCCTCTATTAAACTGTTCAAACAAACAATTTTATGGTAAGCGCAAAAACGCGCATTCCGTCGGGGCAGACGAGGGTGTGCAGCAAGGCTCCAAAACAAGTGATACCAAGCTTTTTTGGTGGACGCGAAAAGGCGGATTGGGTAGGGTTTTTCTACCACGATTCCACTCCCAGCCTCCATTTTGTGTTCACTTCACGGCAATAGCCGTTGCCCGTCCCCGCCCAGTGCGGGGCCTTATCTCAGGGGCCGATCCGACCCACGCTGATTTTGTAAAAACATTGCGCGCCCATGGGCGCCAAGGAGGAACAGATGGCTCATATGAAAACTATGGACGGCAACAACGCCACCGCGCACATTGCCTACGCTCTGTCGGAAACGGCAGCCATTTACCCCATCACCCCCTCGTCCGTCATGGGCGAAGTCATGGATCAGCTGGCTGCCAAGGGCACCAAAAACCTGCTCGGCCAGATCGTGAATGTGCGCGAAATGCAGTCCGAAGCCGGCGCCGCTGGCGCTGTGCACGGCATGCTTTCCGCCGGCGCCGCTCACCTCCACCTACACGGCTTCCCAGGGTCTGCTGCTCATGATCCCCAACATGTACAAAATCGCCGGCGAACTGCTTCCCGGCGTTTTCCATGTTTCGGCTCGTGCCCTGGCTTCCCATGCCCTGTCCATCTTTGGCGACCACCAGGACGTGATGGCCGCCCGTCAGACTGGCTTCTGCTTCCTGGCTTCCTCCTCCGTGCAGGAATGCATGGACCTGGCCCTCGTTGCGCACCTTTCCGCCATCGATTCCAGCCTGCCCTTCTGCCACTTCTTTGACGGTTTCCGCACCTCCCACGAAGTGCAGAAGATCGAAACCATTGACTACGAAGACATCCGCCCCCTGGTGAACTGGGAAAAGGTGGCCGAATTCCGCGCCACCGCCATGAACCCCGAGCATCCGCACATTCGCGGCACCGCCCAGAACCCCGACATTTACTTCCAGAACCGCGAAGCTTCCAATCTCTACTACGACGCCGTGCCCGGCATCGTGCTTGAGAACATGAAGAAGGTCGAGTCCATCACTGGCCGCAAGTACCGCCTCTTTGACTACGTGGGCCACCCCGAAGCCGACCGCGTGATCGTTTCCATGGGTTCTTCCTGTGAAGTTATCGAAGAAACCGTGAAGTACCTCAACGCACAGGGCCAGCGCGTGGGCCTCGTGAAGGTGCACCTGTTCCGCCCCTTCTCCACCGAGCATCTGCTGCGCGCCCTGCCTTCCAGCGTGACCTGCATCACCGTGCTTGACCGCACCAAGGAAAGCGGCGCTCTTGGCGAACCCTGTACCAGGACGCTGCACCGCCTTCCTCGAAAAGGGGGAAGCCCCCACCCTGGTGGGCGGCCGTTACGGCCTGGGTTCCAAGGACTTCACCCCCGGCATGGCCAAGGCCGTGTACGACAACATGATGGCCCTTCGGCCCAAGAACCACTTCACCGTGGGCATCAACGACGACGTCACCAACCTCTCCCTTGACGTGGAAGAGGAAATCGACACCGTTCCCGCCGGCACCGTGCAGTGCAAGTTCTTCGGCCTCGGCGCCGACGGCACCGTGGGCGCCAACAAGCAGGCCATCAAGATCATCGGCGACAACACCGATCACCACCTCTGCCTACGACTCCAAGAAGTCCGGCAGCTCACCGTGTCGCACCTGCGCTTCGGCAAGGAGCAGATCACCTCTTCCTACCTGATCACCAAGGCCGACTACATCGCCTGTCACAAGGCCGCCTACGTGACCCAGTACGACGTCTGAGGGCGTCAAGGACGGCGGCACCTTTGTGCTGAACTTCAACTGGTCGCTGGCCGACATGGAAAAGCACCGTCCGCCGCCATGAAGCGCGTCATCGCCCGCAAAAAGCTGAAATTCTACAACGTGGACGCCGTCAAGGTCGCCCAGGAAGTGGGCCTCGGCGGCCGCATCAACATGATCATGCAGACCGCCTTCTTCAAGCTTGCCAACGTGCTCGACTTTGAAAAGGCCGTGGGCCTGCTCAAGGAATCCATCAAGAAGACCTACGGCAGCAAGGGCGACAAGATCGTCGACGTGAACATCGCCGCCGTGGACAAGGGCATGGACGCTCTGGAAGAAGTGAAATACCCCGCTTCCTGGGCCACCGCCACCGAAGGCGCCGAAGCCTGCCACTGCGACGACGATGATTACATCCGCGCCGTTGTGCGTCCCATTCTTGCCCAGCAGGGCGACAAGCTGCCCGTGTCCGCCATGGATCCGGCCGGCTTCATGCCCCTCGGCACCGCCGCCTGCGAAAAGCGCGGCTGCGCCATCGACGTGCCCGAATGGCAGGTTGAAACCGCCAGTGCTCCTTTCGTGCCCCCACGCCGCCATCCGCCCGGTGCTCGCCACCGAAGAGGGACTGGGCGGGCGCCCGCTTCCTTTGTTACCAAGGACGCCATCGGCAAGGAGCTCAAGGGCCTGAAGTTCCGCATCCAGGTGTACACCGAAGACTGCCTGGGCTGCGGCTCCTGCGCCGAAGTGTGCCCCGCCAAGGTCAAGGCTCTCGTCATGAAGCCCCTCGACACCCAGATGCCCACCCAGAAGGAAAATCTGGCCTTCGCCGAAGCCAACATCACGCTCAAGGACGAGCTCATGGCCCGCGACACCGTCAAGGGTTCGCAGCTGCAGCAGCCCCGCACGAGTTCTCCGGCGCCTGCGCCGGTTGCGGTGAAACGCCCTACGTCAAGGTGCTCACCCAGATGTTCGGCGAACGCATGATCGTGGCCGACGCCACGGGCTGCTCCTCCATCTGGGGCGCTTCTTCGCCCACCACGCCTTACTGCACCAACAAGGACGGCTTTGGCCCGGCCTGGGGCAACTCCCTGTTTGAAGACGCCGCCGAATACGGCTGCGGCATGGGCATTGCCTACGAACAGCGCCGTGGCCTGCTGGCCATGAAGATTCAGGAAGCCCTGAAGGACGAAGCCGCCTCTCCGAACTCAAGGAAGCCCTGCAGGGCTGGCTTGACAACAAGGACGACGCTGAAGGCTCCCGCAAGTTCGGCGAAATGATCATGGGCAACCTGGAAGGCTTTGACAGCCCCCTGGCCCATGAACTGTGGCACATGGACGACCTCTTCACCAAGAAGAGCGTGTGGGTCTTCGGCGGCAACGGCTGGGGCTACGACATCGGTTACGGCGGCCTTGACCACGTCCTCGCCAGCGGCGACGACATCAACGTGCTGCTCATGGATACCGAAGTGTACTCCAATACCGGCGGTCAGTCCTCCAAGGCCACCCCGCTTGGCGCTGTGGCGCAGTTCGCGCCGGCGAGGCACCGGCAAGAAAGACCTTGGCCGCATGGCCATGACCTACGGCTACGTGTACGTCGCCTCCGTGTCCATGGGCGCGGACGAGCAGCAGGTGCTCAAGGCCTTCCGCGAAGCCGAAGCCTACAAGGGACCTTCGCTCATCATCGCTTACGCTCCCTGCATCAACCAGGGCCTGCGCAAGGGCATGGGCAAGAGCCAGGAAGAAGCCAAGATGGCCGTGCTTTCCGGCTACTGGCCCCTGTATCGCTACAACCCCGAACTGGCCAGGAAAAGAAAAATCCCTTCCAGCTTGACAGCAAGGCTCCTTCCGCCGACATCCAGGAATTCCTGGGCGGCGAAACCCGCTTTGCTTCTCTGGAAAAGATGGCTCCCGAAGTCTCCAAGAAACTGCGCGCGGATCTGGCGGAAGCCTATGCCGAACGCTACGCCTTGCTCAAGCAGTTGGCTGATCTGCCCTACCCTGAAGCCAACGCTGAAAAGTAGAGGCCTGACGTTATGACTACCCGCGCCCGCCAGCATCTGGCTCCTCTCCGGGGGGCAGCCCGCTGCTGCGGGCGCGGACTATGTCGTACGCTTGGGATCAAAGGTTAAAGGCCTGGGCGCGGGGAAAGCCCTCGCGCCCTTTTCGCTTTAATACCGCCAGCCTGCCGGCACAGCAGGGGAGGCACTATGCACAACGGTCTATACATCACCGCCACCGGGCCCATGACGGGCAAGAGCGCCATTGCCCTTGGGGCCATGCAGCTGCTCACCCGCAGCATGCGCAAGGTGGCCTTTTTCCGTCCCATCATCAACGAACCTCTATGGGACGACCGCGACCCCGACATCCATCTGATGCTTGAATACTTCAAGCTCAAGATGGACTATGCCGACACCTTCGCCTACACCCAGCGCGAAGCTCGCCAGATCATCAATCAGGGTTCGCGTAATCTGCTCATCGAAAACATCATCCAGAAGTACAAAAAGCTGCTGGAAACCTATGATTTCGTTGTGTGCGTGGGCACCGACTTTCTTGCCAAAGACCCGGTTTTCGAATTTGAGCTCAATGCCGAAATCGCGGCCAACCTTGGCTGCCCGGTTCTCCTGGTCACCAGCGGCTACAATGTGAGCGCCGAAGACATTCGTGATTCGCTCCAGATCACCATGGACAGCCTCGAACCCTATGCGCTGGACGTGGTTGCCACCATTGTGAACCGCCGCAGCCTTACGCAGACTGAACTGGACGAACTGCGCGCCCACTTCAGCACGCAGGACAGCCCAGCCCTGATTTTCTCCGTTCCCAATGATCCCACCATCGGCCAGCCCACCATGGCTGACGTGAAAAAGGGTCTGGACGCGGAAGTACTGTTTGGCGAAAAACGCCTGGACGCGCTGGTGGGCGACTACCTCATCGCCGCCATGCATGTGGACAATGTGCTCAACTACATTGCCAAAGACCAGCTCATCGTCACCCCCGGCGACCGCGCCGACGTGCTCCTGGCCGCCATTGCCTCGCGCCTGTCGTCTTCCACGCCCGACATTGCGGGCGTGCTGCTGACCGGAGGCATCCGTCCCTCCGAAAACGTATGCAAATTCATTGAAGGCTGGACAGGTTCGCCCCTGCCCATCCTGCTGACGCCGCACCATACCTACAAGGCCTTTATGGCCCTGCAAAGCATCATCGCCCCCATCGAACCGGGCGATCTGCGCAAGATCAACAGCGTGCTGGGCCTCTTTGAACAGTACGTCAACGGCAAGGAAATCGAAAACCGCATCGGCGGCGAGCGTAGCAGCCGCATCACGCCCATGATGTTTGAATTCGAGCTGATCCAGCGCGCCAAGGCCAACAAGATGCGTATCGTGCTGGCCGAAGGCACCGAAGAGCGCATCCTGCGCGCCACGGATATCCTTCTGCGCCGCGATGTGGCCGAAATCATCCTGCTGGGCGATGTGGAAGAAATCCGCTCCAAGGCCAGCGCTTTTGGCCTGGACATTGCCAAGGCCCGCCTCATCGACCCGGTGAAATCCGAGCTGTTTGACGACTACGCCAATACCTACTACGAACTGCGCAAAAAGAAGGGCATCACGCCTGAACAGGCGCGCGACACCATGACCGACGCCACCTACTTTGCCACCATGATGGTCAAAAGGACGATGCGGACGGCATGGTTTCCGGCTCGGTCAACACCACGGCGCACACCATCCGCCCGGCCTTTGAATTTGTGAAGACCAAGCCCGGATTCACCGTGGTTTCCTCGGTCTTCCTCATGTGCCTCAAGGATCGCGTGCTGGCCTTTGGCGACTGCGCCGTGAACCCCAACCCCTCCGCGCAGCAGCTGGCTGAAATCGCCATTGCCTCGGCCCACACGGCCAAAGTGTTTGGCATCGAGCCGCGCGTTGCCATGCTTTCCTACTCCACCGGTACTTCCGGCAAGGGTGCGGACGTGGACGTTGTGGTGGAAGCCACCAAGATCGCACAGGAAATGGCCCCCGATCTCGCACTGGAAGGCCCCTTGCAGTACGACGCGGCCATCGACCCCTCAGTTGCCAAAACCAAGATGCCCGACAGCAAGGTTGCCGGTAAGGCCACGGTGTTCATCTTCCCCGACCTCAACACCGGCAACAATACCTACAAGGCCGTGCAGCGCGCTGCTGGCGCGGTGGCCATCGGCCCCGTGCTCCAGGGCCTGAACAAGCCTGTCAACGATCTCTCGCGCGGTTGCACCGTGCCCGACATCGTCAACACCGTGGCCATCACGGCGGTGCAGGCCGCTGCCGAAAAGGCCGCGCAGAAGTAGGTAAAAATCTGCCCCGGCTGACATGAGCTTTCGGCGGTTTGTCATACACGGCAAACCGCCGCATAAAGCCTGCCGCCGCAAAAACATTACTGACGCAAGGCATGCGCCGCAAACTGCCGGCCCGCGATCAGAATAAACAAGTTCAAGAAAAGGAAGAGTTATGAAAATTCTGGTGATTAACGCGGGTTCTTCGTCCTGCAAGTATCAGTTGCTGGAAATGGACACGCGCAGCGTGCTCTGCTCCGGTCTTGCCGAACGCATCGGCCAGGAAGGCGGACGCCTCACCCACAAGATCGCCCCCGATACGGACAAAGAAGAAAAGCTGGTTCGCGAGGCCTTCTTCCCCACCCATGTGGAAGCCATGGAACTGGTCATCGCTCTGCTGACCGATGCCGACAAGGGCGTTATCAAGGACAAGAGCGAAATTTACGCCATCGGCCACCGCGTGCTGCACGGCGGCGAAGCCGTGAGCGATCCCGTGCTGGTGAATGAACGCGTGAAGCAGATTGTGGAAGAATGCGCCGTGCTTGGCCCCTTGCACAACCCCGCCAATCTTATGGGTATTGAAGTGGCTGAAAAGCTCTTCCCCGGCGTTCCCAACGTGGCCGTGTTCGACACCGAATTCGGCATGGGCATGCCCAAGGAAGCCTTCATGTACGCTCTGCCCTACGAGCTGTACGAAGAACTGCGTATCCGCCGCTACGGCTTCCACGGCACCTCGCACAAGTACATCGCCAACGCCACTGCCGAATTCCTTGGCAAGCCCCTTTCCGAGCTGCGTTCCATCACCATGCACCTCGGCAACGGCTCTTCCATGAGCTGCGTGAAAAACGGCAAGTGCTTTGACACCAGCATGGGCCTCACCCCGCTGGAAGGCCTTGTGATGGGCACTCGCTGCGGCACCATTGATCCGGCCATCGTGCCCTTTGTCATGGAAAAGAAGGGTCTCACCCCTTCCGAAGCCGACACCCTGATGAACAAGAAGTCCGGCCTGCTGGGCCTGTGCGGCTACACCGACATGCGCGACGTGCATGCCCAGGTGGACAAGGGCAACGAACGCGCCGAGCTGGCCCTCAAGCTGCTCGTGCGCAGCATCAAAAAGACCCTTGGCTCCTACTTCTTCCTGCTTGAAGGCAATGTGGACGCCCTGGTGTTCACCGCTGGCATCGGCGAAAACGACGACATCGTCCGCGCCATGGTCTGCGAAGGCCTTGAAGCCTTCGGCATCAAGCTGAACAAGGAAGAAAACAGCACCCGCAAGCCCGGCGCGCGCATCATCACCACGCCGGACAGCAAGATCCCCGTAATCATCATCCCCACCAACGAAGAGCTCCAGATCGCTCTTGCCACGGTGGAAGTGCTGAAGAAGTAAGCCCGCTTACTTTTGCCTTATTGCATGTCAAAGGCCGCCCCAGAATGGAGGCGGCCTTTTGTTTTGTCGTGCGTTGCTCGCTGGAGTGTGAACCACGCGTGGCTTCCCCGCAAGCTAACCGCTAAGCTAATGAATCAAGACGTAGGGCCTCTCTGCAAAGTGTCCAATTCTCCGGCCACTAACGTATGGATTTATACCCATCGTATGTTTTGAGCTTGCCGGTGAGCTTGGGAGCGTCATTGATCAGCACAGGCACAGGGGTGCCGCTTTCGAGCTTGCTGCGGCACTGCTTCGACCTCATCCGCGATGCGACCGGCGAGGAGTGGAGGCT
>JASGGT010000141.1:0-6058 GCA_047602655.1 Desulfovibrio sp.
ACACCCTTCTGGTGCGCCCTTTTCTGGTCGCTGCCCCTGATGTTGGCCGTGGCTGGCGGCATGGGCGCTTTCTGGCTTGTGCTGCGCCGCAAATATGACGACTTTGGCCGCGACCACTATAATACCATGCTCCCCTGGTGCGCCACATGGGCGCGCAATGCCTGGGCTGTTTTCTGGGTTATTTTGCTGGCATCCTCAGTATTTGACGTTCAGAACGCCTGGCAGAACGACACCTTTACCGCCACTGACGCCATTATGGAAAGCGCAGAGCTGCTGCTCTGGCTTGCTCCGGCCCTGCTCTGGACATTCGTGGCCAGGAGCGCAACCCCCATGCGTCACAAGATCACCCTGCTGGCCGCGCTGGTGCTGGCGGTTGCCATCATGTTGCCCTTCTACCTCAACATGACGGAAATCACCCTGCCCCCGTCCATGACCGATATTGTGCAATAACGGCAACATTTCAAAAGAGATATGACGTAAAAACCCCGCCTCTACGGCGGGGTTTTTCGTGTCTGCATGCTGCTGAAAAAACCGGGCGTGAAGCTCAAAGGATTTTTCAGCAATCATCGGAAGATTATTTTTTGCGGTATTGCCTGCGCCATTCATCCAGAAACAGCAGGGCAGCCTCTGTTTCCGTCAGCACGCCGCTACGGGCGCGCAAGGCGTTGATGACATCGTCAAATCCGGCATTGGGGCCAAGGCCTAGCCCCTGCACCACCGCCGCCATATCCCTGCGAATCTCCGGCGAGAGCGCGGCCTCCACATCGGGCGGCATGCCGCCGGAGGCCTCCAGCTCCAGCGGCCAGGGGCCCAGGCGCTGCTCCACAAAGCCAAGCAGGGCGGCCATACGCTGTTCGTAGGTATGGTCGCGCAACACCCGCCTCCTTGCGCGGGCAGCAAAGGCATGGCGTTCGCCCGGATGGGCCAGAAAATGCTCAATGCCCGCGTAAAATTCTTCCAGCGTGCCAAAGGTTGCCAGTTCATCCTGCGTAAACAGCTCGGGCATGAGCGCCCGCCTGTCCACAAGCTGAAAGGCCCCCATGCACGCCAGCTCAAAAGTGCGCGGATTGACAAAATCGCCCTTGCTCACAAGCTCCGCAGTGCCGAGGCTCGAGTGCAGATTCAGATTGACGCGCGTGGCATTGTAGATTTTGACGCTCTCATCCGCATCAATGCGCGCCCCGCCGCGCTGCACGTGGGGCGCAAGCAGGCTCTCGCCGTCCCAGTCCGACCCCCAGATCTTAAAATCACGCCCCACCAGCTGCCGGAAAGCCAGCCGCCGGTTGGGATAACCCGCGCCAAGAAAGCCGATATCGGCCCCGTATTCGCGCTTTTCCTGCTCGGTCAGTTCCAGAGGCTTGTGGAAATCCGGCTGGGCCGCCAGCGGCAGATACAGGGCATTGCCCTGCCCGATGCCCGAGAGCATGGATAAAAATGGCTCTTTCTGGATAACGGCAAAAACATCATACAGTGGTGCGTAGGCCTTCCAGTAATCAAAAACCTCGTGGTCTTCCACAAACCACATGGCCGTGCGCACGCCCGACCTGCGCAAACGCTGCAACAGGCTGCGCCCGATGGGAGCCTGCGCCAGGGCCAGTACCAGATGCGGCTCCTGAGCCTGCACCTGCGCCCACACGGCCTGCGAAACCACCTGCAAAAAAGATCTCCAGCTGGGCCGTCTGCGCCGGGGCCAGCCCAAGGCCGCGCAGCCCGGTAAAGGCCGGGTGCAGCAACGGGCTTCAAAAACGCGCACGCTGTGCCCAAGGGCGCCGAGCGCGCCGGCGCAGTAGCGGCCAATGGGCAGAGAGCCGCCGTACATGGGCAGCACCACAAGAATTCGCAGAGGAGCGGCGGGCATCAGCAGTATCTCCCTGGCGGCAACATCCAGTCCGCATCGTTATAAAGCCATTCGTCGAGATTCGGGGCTTGCGGGCAGGAGCGGATCTGTCGCCCGGCATGGGCAGATGCAGGCGCGCAGCCAGAAAATCGCGCACATAGCTGCGCTCCCGCGCATGCGGGTCACTGCCCGCAAGCAGGTGAGGCCGCGTGCCTAAAGCATCCAAACCGGTGCGCCACAGCTGCAAATCCACTGGCAGTGGCGGCCACGATTCCGCCTGTACGGAGACTGGGGACGCGCCCGCTTTTACGCGGCCAAGCACGGCTGCGATGGAGCGCAAAAGCTCCACCTGCGCCAGGGGCTGACCACAGGCCACATCGTAGGGGCAAGGGGCGGTTTCAAGGCACGGCCCACAGGCGCGCGCCGTCTGCCACACATGATGGCCCTCGCCGTATGGCCCGGTTTCGTGCAGCCAGGCCGAAGAAAGAAAAAAACCAAGCACAGGCGCACCAAGATGCGCGCCAAGGTGCATGATGCCCGTATCGGGCGTAATCAGCGCATCCACCCGGAAACTGCGTCCACAAGGGTGGGCCAGTCGGTCTTGCCGCTGCAATCCTCAACCCTGTCGAGCATCTTGCCGGGCAGATGCCGCAGCAGTTGGCGCGCGGCGGGCTGTTCCGCCTTTGAACCCAGCAACAGGATGCGCGGGCCGCCCAACGCCCCAAAGGCCGTGCGCACCACCTCGGCCAGCACAGGAACAGGCAGCGAACGGCGGGATTCCCGCCCTGCCAGCACCACGCCAAGGCCCTGACCGCCCGGCGCAGCCGCAGGATTGACCCTGTGCGGCGCAATGGGCTGATCGGCAAAATGCGCCCAAAAATCCACAAGATTCAGCGTTGCCAGCGCGCGCCGCTCACTGAGGCGGAACCCAAGCCGCGCCCAGGGTGAGCGAGTGACGCCCCCCGCTTCCGGGCGGTAACCGTGTACGATGGCAGGATCAAAAACACGACACATGGCCGCAGTAGCGCCGGAAAAATTGCAGTTGACCACGGCGTCAAAATGCATATCGCGCCAGCGGGCCAGTACAGCGGCATTGCGCGCCAGCGTCTGAGCCTCCGGCTTGCCGTGAACCGCAAGTTCGTGCAGTTCGGCAAAGGGAAACAGCAGGCGCGCCAGTGGCGCAAGTCCGGCATCCAGCGCCAGATGCACCTCGCCGCGCCCTGCCAGACTCAGCAAAAGGCGTTTGGTCTGCACCAGATCGCCAAAACGCGCCGCCTGTATGACCAGAAATTTGGGCATGTCGTTCCGTATAGTTATTGATGGCAGTAGCCAGTTAATGGCCGAAACATGCGTAAAACTGCCAATTGCCCACAATCTAAGGCAATCTGCCCACCTAGGCAAGCAATGTGGGGCGCAACTGCGCTGCACAACAATTGAAGCTGCGCAAATACGATGGCACGCTGGCCCTTTGCAAAATATTTCGCGCTGCTGTATGCTCGCCTTCAAGCTTCTTTCACCATCTGGATCACACATGCGCGCACAACAGCCCCCCACCCCTCTCTACCCCATATTCATCTCGCTTTCAGGCATCCGTTGCCTGGTGGTGGGCCTTGGTCAGGTGGGACAACGCAAACTTTCCGGCCTGCTGGCCTGCAATCCGGCATCCGTGCTGGTGCTCGACCCTGCCGGGCCCGCGCCGGAATCAGCGCCGGAAGCGGCGGAACTGCTGCGCGACCCGAGAGTTCGCTTTGAGCGTCGCGCCTGCGAGGCTGCCGACCTCAATGGTTGCGGGCTGGTATTTGTCGCCACGGGCAGTGCTGCGGAAAACAGCCGCATTGCCGCCCTGTGCGCCGCAGCGGGTGTTTTGTGCAACAGCGCGAGCAATCCGGATGAAGGCTGCTTTCAGGTGCCTGCCGTGGCCCGCAGCACACCGCTTGCGGCGGCGCTTTCCACCGGCGGCGCAAGCCCCGCTCTGGCCCGCCGCTGGAAGGGCGAGCTTGAACGCTGGCTTGAACCGCGCTCGCGCATGGCTACCCTTATGGGGCGGTTGCGGCCTCTGGTTCTTGCCTTGGGGCACGATACAGGGCAGAATACCGGATTGTTCCGCAAGCTGGCAGAGTCCCCCCTGCAACAGTGGCTGGAAGAACACGACCATGAAAACTGTACGCGTTATTTGCAGGCGGCGCTTCCGCCCGCACTGCACGCCAATATAGCGGAGTTGCTCCATGATCTCCCCTGAATTTTCCACCGCCGTAACCCTGCTGCTCTATGGCTCGGCCAGTGTTGCAGGGCTTGCGGGTGTTGCCGCACGCAGCGCCCTGTGGCGCAAGATAGGCTGTAGCGTGGCGCTGGCGGGCTTTGCCTGCCAGACGCTCATGCTCTTTCTGGGCTTTCACAAGGCCCTGCCCGGCGGCCTGAGCGCTGGCGCGTACTTTCAGCTCATGGCCTGGTTTGTGGTGCTCTGCGGCATTGCCGCCTGGGCCAAGCTGCGGCAGGAAATTCCACTGGTGTTCGCCACGCCGCTCGGGCTTATGCTCTTTGCCATGTCGGCCCCTTATCTGGCCTCAGTGGTGCAGGTACCGCCCTCGCTCAACACCTCGTTTTACGCCCTGCACATCGGCGCGCTCTTTTTGAGCCTTGCCCTGCTGGCTCTGGCCTTTGCCGCCGGGGCGCTGTTTCTCTTTATGGAAGGACGCATCAAGAGCAAGCTGACCATGAAGGGCTTCTGGCTCGACATGCCCGCCCTCTCCATGCTCGATAAAATCAACGCCATCACGACCATGATCGGCTTCCCCATGTACACTCTGGGCATCGTTTCCGGGCTTATCTGGGCCAAGCCGGTATTTGGCGGCACGGTGACGGGCGACCCCAAGGAAGTTATCAGCATTGTGATCTGGCTGTTCTACTCCGTGCTTTTCCACAACCGCCTCACCAAGGGCTGGAAGGGCCGCAAGCCTGCGCAACTGGCTGTTTTTGTATTTATTCTCTGCCTCTTTTCAATCATTGTGGTGAATACCTTCATGGAAACACACCACGCATTCATCCGGCGCTGACCGGGCTATCATCATGGACTGTGATATCTTTCTTGTCGGCCTGAATCATCGCACTGCCAGCGTGGACGTGCGCGAGCGCTTTGCCTTGGTCAACCACTGCGATGAAGAGCATTGGGCCGTGCCTTGCGTGGGCGCGGTGAGCGAAAGCGTGATCCTTTCCACCTGCAACCGCGTGGAGCTGCTGGCCGCCGGCAACGGCGACGTGGCCGGACAGGTGCTTGAAAACTGGGCCGTTGCGCGCGGCGCAAAGCCCGAAGAACTCAAGCCCTACGTCTACGTGCACAAAAATCTGGAGGCGGTGCGCCATCTGTTTTCTGTGGCGTCCAGCCTTGATTCCATGGTGCTGGGCGAACCGCAGATTCTGGGCCAGCTCAAAACCGCCTACCGCAAGGCGGTCAAGTGCCACGCCACGGGCGTTATACTTAACAGGCTGGTGCACAAAGCTTTTTCCGTAGCCAAGAGGGTGCGCACAGAAACTGCGGTGGCCTCCAGCGCGGTTTCCATCAGCTATGCCGCCGTGGAGCTTGCCAAACGCATTTTTGGCGACATGAAGACCCACAAGGCAATGCTGGTGGGCGCGGGCGAAATGGCCGAGCTTGCCGCCATGCACCTTTTGCAGTCGGGCATTGATGAAATTCTGGTTGCCAACCGCACCCTCGAACGAGGGCAGGAGCTGGCAAAGCAGTTCAAGGGCCGGGCCATCCCCTTTGAAGACATGGCAGAGCACCTGACAGAGGTGGACATCATCATCACCTCCACCGGATCGCAGGAACCCATCATCCGCGCGCGCGACATCCGCGCCGTTCTCAAGGCCCGCAAAAACAGACCCATGTTCTTTATCGACATTGCCGTGCCGCGCGACATCGACCCGGACGTCAACGGCCTCGACAACGTCTATCTGTACGACATTGACGACCTCAAGGAAGTGGTGGAAGAAAACCTCGCCACCCGCCGCGATGAAGCCGCCAAGGCCGCGGATATCGTCGACGAGGAAGTGCTGCTGTTCTCCCGCTGGCTTTCAAGCCTTGACGTGCAGCCCACCATTGTTGACCTCATCCAGCGCGGCGAGCGCATGGGGCAGGAAGAACTGGCCAAGACCCTCAAGAGGCTCAGCCCGGTGGACGATGAAACCCGCGATGCCCTTGAGGCCCTGGTAGGTGCGCTGGTG
>JASGGT010000142.1:0-5999 GCA_047602655.1 Desulfovibrio sp.
ATTTCTGAGGCATGTCAGTCTCCATTACATACAAGGATGCCGGAGTGTACGGCTCTCCTTCCCGGCTGTCCACACGCCATGCTGCGGATGCAGGGTCGGGGGATATCTGCGCGATAAGGGCGCGCGCCCCCTTGCCGGGGAAGATTCATACCTGTAGTATGCGCGCAATGAGGATAGTATGCTGAAACTACGAGCACTGCGCGCCCGGCTTTACGAAAATCGTTTTGAACTGCTCATGCTCTCTCTGTGGTGCGTGTTCATCCTGAACATCATATTTCCAGAAAACATCTACCGGGGCACGGCGCAGGCAATATATCTGCCTATCCAGCTGCTTGCTGCTCTTGTACTTTTTGAATTCAAACCCCGCATCCTGCGGCTGGTCCTGTTCTTCGGCGCGCTTCTGCTCGTGGGTCGGGCCATGGATCTGTTTTTTATCAAGACCATGAAAGAGGAAATGCTGCTGCTCTATCTGTGTTTTTTCGGCAGCATCATGTTTGAGGTATTCCGACAGATATCCCACGCGCAGATGTTTACGACCAAGATCGTCTACGCTGCGGTGTGCGGTTTGCTGCTTATTGGCTATTGCGGCTATTTTCTGTTTCTGGCCATTGAATTCCATCAGCCGGGTTCTTTCAAAGGTCTGGGCGCTGGCGACCAGGCGGTCAACGATCTGTTCTACTTCAGCTACGTGACCATTCTCACCATCGGTTATGGCGACATCACGCCAAAAACCTGGATCGCCAAAAACGCCACGGTGCTGGTGGGCTTTACAGGCTACCTCTATTCCATTGTGGTTATTGCCCTTATCGTGGGCAGGGCCCACCGCATGCCGCGCAACGCCGTTGCCCCAACCAAAAAGCCAGCCCCGCTGCCTGCGCGCTCGCCGCAATCATCTTCCGCCAAAAAACTGCCGGAAGCCTGACCTATCGCCTGATTCCCCAACGCTTCACGCCAGCGGTCAGTGACGACGGCCAGCCTGATTCATCCGCCCATGAGGGGCGCTCAGACTGCCCGCTCAGGCTTTGCGCTTGAACATCCACACGGCAACGCTTACAGCCACCGCGCTGATGCAGGCGATCTTGCCAAGGCTTACCGCTGCCGCAGCCACGGTTATGTCTTTGAGAAAAACACCCTGCACAATGGTGGTGAAATGCCGCATGGGGTTCAACTGACTGGCGTATTGCAAAAAAGGCGGCATGTTGATGACGGGCGTGACCGCGCCGGAAATAAGAATGCACGGCACCCCTACGGTAAAGGCCCCCAGAAAGGCCTGCTGCTGCGTGGCTGAAAGCGATGACACCATCAGCCCCACTCCACCCGAAGCCATGGCAAAAACCAGCATTGCCATATAGAGCAGCACCAGCGAACCGGTAAAGGGCACCCCGAAACCGAAGACAGATATGAGCAGAAAAATTGTGCCGTGCACCAGCCCCACCAGACAACCCGGCACCAGCTTGGCAAGGGCGATCTCCGTAGGCGTGGCAGGCGAAACCAGCAACTGGTCAAAGGTGCCCACCTCGCGCTCCCGCGCTACGGAAAGGCCCGTCACCACCAGCCCCAGCATAAAACTCAGCATGCCTATAAGATTGGGCAAAAAGAACCACTGAAATTCCAGATTGGGGTTGAACCAGCAGCGCACGCGCACGTCCAGCCTGGGCGTATTGCCTGCTGCGCCAGTTGCAGCGCCGAGCGCCATTTGCCCCCGTGGCGTGGATTCCCCAATGCCGCGCACAATGGTTTCAAGATAATAGGAGGCGATCTGCGCCGCATTGGAGCGCCTGCCGTCAAGTATCACCTGCATCTGCGCTGGCATGCCCGCATCTGCCCTGCGGGAAAATTCATCATCGAACACCATGACAAACAGGGCTTTTTGCCGCTCGATGGTGGGGCGAATATCCGCTTCGCCATCCAGAAATGTCACGCTGCGGAAGGTGGGCGAGCCCTGAAGCCTGCGCACGATCTCGCGGCTCCAGTTGCCGCTGTCGTGGTTGAGCACGGCCACGTCCACATTGCGCACCTCCATGGTGGCCGCCCAGCCAAACACCACAATCTGCATGAGCGGCGGCACGATGATGAGCATGCGCGAAACCTTGTTGCACAGCAGCACCAGAAGTTCCTTGCGCACGATGGTGGCCATGCGGCGCAGGTTCAGACGGGGCAGCGTTATTCTTGCCATCACGCATCCAGCCTTTTGACAAGATTGCGGTACACCAGCCCCAGCAAGACCGAGGCCAGCAGGCCCATGAACAGCAGGCTTGGGCCAAACACGCCCCACACGTCCCCGGTCAGGAAGATGGTACGCAAACAGGTATTGAAGTAGCTGGCGGGCAAAAGCCGCGTCAGGGCCTGAAGCACGGGCGGCATGCTGTTGATGTCAAACACGAAGCCCGAGAGCAGCAATGCGGGCAAAAAGCCGGAGAACAATCCAGCTTCAGCCGCCACCAGTTGCCCGCGCAGGGTTACGGAAATCAGCAGCCCCTGCCCCAGCGCGCTCAGCATGAATACGGACGACAACAGCACAAGCACCCACAGGGAGCCGCGAAAAGGCACGGCAAAGAGTGTCACCGCCGCCACAGCGCACAGGGCCATGCTGAACATGCCCATGCAGAAATATGGAATCAGCTTGCCCAGCAGCAGTTGCATGCGGCTCACGGGCGTGGCGAACATGGCCTCCATGGTGCCGCGCTCCCACTCGCGCGCAAATACCAGGGAGGTCAGCAAGGTGCCTATCAGGGTCATAATTACCGTGATAGCCCCCGGCACAAGAAACTGCACGCTCTTGGCGGCAGGATTGTACCAGAAGCGCGGCTGAATATTGATGGGCAGCGCTGCTGCAACGCCATCCGGCAAGGCCGTACGCTGCCAGGACATAATCAGCCCCTGGCTGTAGTTCTGAATATACTGTGCGGTATTGGGTTCTGAGCCGTCCACAAGCACCTGCACGGCCCCGGCGCTGCCCCGCTCAAGCTGCTCGTCAAAATCCTGCTGGATCACCAGAATGCCCTGCACCACAGAATCGCGCATCATGCGCCCTGCATCGGCCATAGTGCCCACAGGCCGCGTGGCAAACCACGGGGAATGGGCAAAATCCGCCGCGAGGCTCAGCGAATGCCGCCCGCCGCTCTGATTCAGCACGCCCAGCCGCAGCACGCCCGCATCCAGCGTGATGCCGTAGCCAAAGAGCAGCAGAAAAATGAACGGCAAAACCCCGGCCACAAGATAGGACGAGGGATCGCGCACGATCTGCTGAAATTCCTTGCCCACGAGGGCAAGCAGCTGTCGTAACCAGATATTGCGTAGCATAAGGGCCTGATTTTTCGTTGTATATCCCGGCAACGGCGGATTGCACAAAACTCGCGCAAGGCCGCTACTGCGGATGCTCCCTGTCGTATTTTTCAATGCTGGCGATAAAGGCTTCTTCCAGAGTGGGGTCTTCCACATCTGTACAGGATGCCTTGAGTTCGTCCGGCGTTCCCATACTGATCATTGCTCCGCGATAGATCAGCGCGATGCGGTCGCAGTATTCGGCTTCTTCCATGAAGTGGGTCGTCACCAGCACAGCGGCCCCGGCTGTGGTCATGGCAGAAATGTGCTTCCAGAAATCCCGGCGGGTGCGTGCATCCACGCCAGAGGTCGGCTCGTCAAGAAACAGCACTGGCGGTTCGTGCAGGGTGGCGCACAGCAGGGCCAGCCTTTGCTTTTGCCCCAGCGGCAATGAGCCTGTGCGACTGCGCAGGTAGGGCTGCAATTCCAGCGCCTCGGCCAGTTCGGGCAAAAGGGCGTTGCGCCGCTCCCTGGACAGACCATACAGCTCCGCAAAAATAGTGATGTTTTCGCGCACGGGGATATCCGGATACAGAGAAAACTTCTGCGCCATGTAGCCCAGGCGCGAGCGGGCCTCGCTGCCCGCGCGCAGCAGGTCTACCCCATCCACGGCGCAACTGCCGGATGTGGGACGCGAAAGCCCGCAGAGCATGCGGAATGTGGTGGACTTGCCCGCACCGTTGGGCCCGAGCAGGCCAAAAATCTCGCCGGGCCGCACATCAAAGGAAATATCGCGCGCTGCCACAAATGCGCCAAACCTTTTGGTGAGGCTGCGGGCCGAGATGGAAAAAACCGGGCCGGAATCAGTTGGGGCGACAGACGAAACAACATCTGACGCAGCCCCTGCCAGGGGGGACGCTCCTGCCGCGCTCTCCGGTTCCAGAACAATGATGCCGCCATCGCTGCCCTGAGCGTCAGAATGGTTGCCGCCGTTGTGGGCCACATTCAGTTTGCCGTAGGGCGAAGGACTCTGGTTGATGCCGCCCACGGCGCTCATGTAAGCGTCTTCCAGCCGTGGGGGCACGGCCTCGCCGCCGCGGGCCAGTACCTCGCGGCGCAGATCGTCTGGGGCATTCGCCGCCAGCACCAGCCGGATGCGGCTGCCCTGGATAAGGGCGTCCTCAATGCCGGGGCGCATGGTCCAGAGGGCCAGCTCCTTTTTATGCGTCCCCGCATCAGCCCGCAGCAGAAAAACGCGCCCTTCGGCCCGCGCGGTGAGTTCCTCCGGCGGTCCGGCAAAGAGCACACGTCCGCTGTCCAGCATAATCACGCCGGGGCAGCGCTCGGCCTCGTCCAGATAGGCGGTGGACCATACGACCGTCATGCCGTCCTGACTCAAATCCTGCACCATGCGCCAGAGTTCGCGGCGCGACTGCGGGTCAACGCCCACGCCGGGCTCGTCAAGCAGCAGCAGACGCGGCGACCCCAGCAGGGCGCAGGCAATGCCCAGTTTCTGCTTCATGCCGCCAGACAATCTGCCCGCAAGGCGCTCGGTAAAGGGGGCAAGGCTGGTGAATCCCAGCAGCTTTTCAAACACGCGGTCGCGCTCCGCCCCTTCAAGCCCGCGCAGGCTGGCATGCAGACGCATGTTGGCCATGACGGAAATATCCTCATACAGACCAAAGCGCTGCGGCATGTAGCCGATGCTGTTGGGCTGGCTGCGCATAAGCTCTGTGGGGCTTTGCCCAAAGAGATTCGCGCGCCCCTCGCTTGGCGGCATGAGGCCAGCCATGATACGCATGAGCGTGGTTTTGCCCGCCGCGTCAGGCCCCACCAGCCCGGTAATGCGCCCGGCGGGGATGACGGCGTTCACGCCGTCCAGAGCGGTGACGGCCTCGCGCCCCTTGCCGAAGCGCATGACCAGCCCCTCCAGACAGACGGCCTGATCGGCGATGCTTTCGCTCATGGCGCGGGCGTGTCCTGCAGGATGATGGTCACGGGCATGCCCTGTCGCATGACGTTTTCCGGATCCTGCGCCTGTACACGCAACCGATAGACCAGCGCAGTACGCACCTCGCGCGTTTCAACTGTCTTGGGGGTAAATTCCGCCGTGGGCGAGATAAAGCCCACCGTGCCGGAGAAGCTCTTGCCCGGCGCCGCGTCCACCAGAATCTTCACTGGCATGCCGGGTTTGACGCGCCCCAGATTGGGTTCGTCCACGTATGCCCGCAGCCAGTGGGGATCGGTAAGGGTGAGGGTGTACACGGTCTGCCCGGCCTGCACTATGGCCCCCGCCTCGCGGGCGCGGGTGAGCACAATGCCTTTTTGCGGCGCGGCAAGCACAGCGTCGCGCAACTGGATTTCCGCATGATTGAGGGCAGCGGCGGCAGCGGCCACAGCCGCCTTTTGCGCCAGCACTTCCTCTTCCCGGTAGCCGGAGAGCAGCATGTCCAGCTGATCCTGATTGGAACGCAGCTTGGCGCTGGCCTCGCTGTACTGGGCGCGGGCATTGTCCAGATCTTTTTGAGAGATGGCGTTGGAAACGCGCATGGCCGCCACGCGGTTCAGATTGATCTGTGCGTTTTCTGCCAGAGCGGCAGAGCCGCTCACCGCCGCACGTGCCTGAGCGATTTCTTCCACGCGGTAGCCGCGCTCAAGGCGCAACAGGGAGGCCTGCTGTTGTTCAAGCTCTGCGGCAGCCTGATCGCGCTGTCCTCGCTCGCGGGCCTTGCCGG
>JASGGT010000143.1:0-5975 GCA_047602655.1 Desulfovibrio sp.
ACCAGACGCATGTCGTGCTCGATGAGCAGCACGGTAATGCGTCTGGTTATGAAGATTTGCGAAAAACTGGTGGTGCTGGAACACGGCACCATGATTGCCCAGGGCAAGCCCGAAGACGTGCGGCAGGATCCCGCCGTCATTGAGGCCTATCTGGGCGCAGACGACGAAAAGTGGTAAGCCATGTCCCTGTTGCAATTGTCTAATGTGCGCGTGCGCTACGGCAGTGTTGAAGTACTGCACGGCATCGACCTGAGGGTGGACGAAGGCGAAATCGTCACCATTCTCGGGGCCAACGGTGCGGGCAAAAGCACCACCTTGCTGTCCATCAGCGGGCTGGTGCGCCCTTTTGAAGGCGAAATCCTTTTTGAAGGGCAAAATCTGCTGCGCCTGCCGAGCCACAAGGTCGTGGGCCTCGGCATTGCCCAGTCGCCCGAAGGACGACGCGTTTTCGGCATCATGAGCGTTCTGGAAAATCTGCGCCTCGGGGCATTCTGCATCGAGGACAAGGCACGGCGCGAGCGCACGCTGGAATGGATTTTTGATCTTTTTCCGCGTTTGCATGAACGCAAGGATCAGCTCGCGGGCACACTCTCCGGCGGCGAGCAGCAGATGCTTGCCATAGGGCGTGCCCTCATGGCCGAGCCGCGCCTCCTGCTGCTGGATGAACCATCTCTGGGCCTTGCTCCGCTGCTGGTACGCTCCATCTTTGAAACCGTGCGGGCCATCAACAAGAAAGGCGTAACAGTGCTGCTGGTGGAACAGAACGCCCGTGCGGCGCTGAAGCTGGCCACACGCGGCTATGTGCTTGAAGTGGGCAGCGTGGTCATGGAAGACCGGGCCGAAAACCTCCTTGCCAATGCCAGCGTGCGCGAGGCATATCTGGGCGGCTAGCCCCCGTGCCTCGCCCGTGAGCCTGCAATTGCGCGCAATATCAGGATGTTCCCCGAGCCGTAGCCTGGCCGGAAACTTTTCCACTTCTTTTGCTTGACAGAAAATTGCTTTCAACTATATTTTTCCATTCCAACGCGGCGGCCATTCCGCCGTTATTTTAGCAATACGGCGCTGCTGCGCATGGAGGTTTTGCTATGACCCCTCTGGAAAAAGCCACCAAAACCGCTGAAGGCGTGGTGGTCAACGGTTTTGTTCTTTCCCCGGTGGTTGAACAGTGTTCTGGCTGTGACCGCGTGCGCGAATTTGAAGGCGAACAGTTCTGCTCCAGCTACCCTGTCCCTGCCAAAAAGTGGACTGCTGGCCGTTGCAACTTTGCCACGCACGTGAAGGCCTCTGTTGCCGCTGCCGCCAAGGTCAACCCTTTGAAGGCGTCCAAGCGCGCCGCCAAGGGTGGCCGCTAGGCCAACCAGGTTTACATCGGTTCCGACATGCCGCTGGCGGTCTGCTTGCTATTTTATTGCAACAGCCCCGTACAACAACGGTCATGCCGGGACTGAAGAGTTTTTCAAGGGGCTGCGTGAGCAGCCTCTTGCGCGTTGTAACGCCATACGGGAAACCCCATGTTCAAGACACTCGACACCTTGTTGCGCGGGCTGGCTGGCCGCGAAGACCGCGTTGCGGAGCTTCAGGCCGTGCTTACTGCATGTCAGGCCCTTGGCCCGGACAACGGCGGCCAGGGCGAAATGGAAAAGGTGCGCTGCATTACCAACTGGCTCAAGGCCTGCGGCGTAACCGCCCTTTCACGCGTTGACGCGCCGGACCCGCGCGTTACCGATGGTCAGCGTCCCAACCTTGTGGCCCGCATTCCCGGCAAAAGCAGCCGCACCCTCTGGCTTTTCGGGCATACGGATGTGGTGCCTCCGGGCGACCTCACAGCATGGACCAGCAATCCCTGGCAGGTGCGCCGCGAGGGCGATTTTCTGTATGGCCGGGGCGTGGAAGACAACCAGCAGGCCATCGTCAGCATGCTGTTGCTGGCGGAAGAAGTGCTCTCCCAGGGCATCACCCCCGAGCTTTCGCTGGGTCTTGTTTTCATGGCTGATGAAGAAACCGGCAGTCTCTACGGCCTGGAGCATCTTCTCAACACAGCTCCGCACTTTTTTAATCCCGATGATCTCTACATCGTACCGGATGCTGGTTCCTCCAAGGGCGATGTGATCGAGATTGCCGAGAAAAGCCAGCTCTGGCTCAAGGTGCAGACCACGGGCATCCAGTGCCACGGCTCCACGCCGCAAAAGGGACGCAACGCCTTTCTGGCAGGGGCGGACATGGCCCTTTCGTGCCACAACGCCCTGCGCGCTGCCTTTGCCGATGCCAATCCCCTGTTTGACCCGCCCTATTCCACCTTTGTGCCGGGCAAGCACGAAGCCAATGTGCCGAACATCAACACCGTTCCCGGCAATGATGTTTTTTACATTGACTGCCGCCTCCTGCCCCATGTGGATATGGACAGCGTGCTTGCAAAAATGCGCGAAGTGGCCGCCGAAGTGGCGGAAAAGCATACCGTGCAGATACAGGTGAGCGTGGTGCAGCGGCAGGACGCCACGGCCATACCGCAAACCGGCACCGTTGTTACAGCGCTCAAGGCCGCCATCGCCCGCATTTACGGCGTTCAGGCGCAGGCCGTGGGCATAGGCGGAGCCACCGTGGCTGCATTTTTGCGGCAAAAGGGCCTGCCCGCCGCCGTGTGGGGCTGCCTTGAAAATACCTGCCACCAACCGGACGAACGTTCATCCATCACTGCCACCATCAAGGATTCGCAGGTGTTCGCCCACATTCTCATGAACGCCGCCCATGTCTGATTCCATATTTGACTGCATTGTCGCCGGGGGCGGCCACGCCGGCAGCGAAGCCGCCGTGGCCCTTGCCCGCATGGGGCATTCCGTGCTGCTCATCAGCGGCAACCTTGACCGGCTGGGCTACCTTTCGTGCAACCCCGCCATCGGCGGCCTGGCCAAGGGGCACATGGTGCGCGAAATTGACGCCCTTGGCGGCATGATGGGCCTGTGGGCCGATGCCGCGGGCATACAGTTCCGCGTGCTGAACATGAGCAAGGGGCCTGCTGTGCGGGCCACGCGCGCCCAGATTGACCGCGAGGCCTATCAGCGCGTGCTCAAAAAAACGCTCTACAACACCCCCGGCCTGCGCATCTGGCAGGATTCCGTGGTGGACGTGACCACCGATGACGGGCGCGTTACTGGCGTACGCACAGCACAAGGGCTGCCCTTTGCGGCGCGTCATGTGCTGCTGACCACGGGCACATTTCTGGACGGGCGCATCCACATGGGCCTTACCAATCTGCCCGGCGGCCGCCTGGGCGACGCCCCGGCGCTGGGCCTCTCAGACAGCCTGCGCAGCCTCGGCCTGACCCTTGGCCGACTGAAAACAGGCACCACGCCACGCATCCTCAAATCATCCATCGACTATTCACAGCTGGAAGAACAACCGGGCGACACGCCGCCTCCGGGCTTCAGCTTTCACGGCCCCGGCCCGGCCCTGGAACAGGTATCGTGCCATGTGACGTGGACAAACGAACGCGCGCACGAAATCATTCGCAGCGGCTTTGACCGTTCGCCCATGTTCACGGGCGTCATCAAGGGTACTGGCGCGCGTTACTGCCCCTCCATTGAAGACAAGGTAGCCCGTTTTCCGCATCGTGAACGGCACCAGATTTTTCTGGAGCCGGAGGGCCTCAACAGCGCAGAGGTATACGCAAACGGCATTCCTACGAGCCTGCCCCTTGATGTGCAGCTCGACATGGTTCACGCCCTCAAGGGGCTGGAAAACGCCGTAGTGCTGCGCCCCGGCTACGCCATTGAATATGACTACGCCAACCCCATCCAGCTGCGCCCCACCCTTGAAACCAAGGCCGTGCCGGGATTATGGCTTGCAGGGCAGATCAACGGCACATCCGGCTACGAAGAAGCCGCAGCACAAGGCCTGTGGGCCGCACTGAACATCTCGTGCGTCATGCGCGGTCTTGCCCCCTTTGCACCGGGGCGTGACCAGGCTTATATGGCTGTTCTTGTTGATGACCTTGTAACTCTCGGCACTCAGGAACCCTACCGCATGTTCACCTCCCGCGCGGAGCACAGGTTGCTGCTGCGCGAAGACAATGCCGACACCCGGCTGACCCGGATTGGCCGTGAACTTGGCCTTGTGGGAGATGATCAGTGGCGCGCGTTTTGCATAAAACAGGAAGCCGCCGAACGTTTCAGGGAATATCTGGGCAAAAAACGCATACCCGGCCACAAGTTGCCCGAGGATGCGCCTGAGGCCCAGTTGCCTGTGGGCAAAACTCTGGCAGAAGCCCTGAAACGCCCGGATGTTGACCTGGACTCGCTTGAAGCCATGCTGACCGCGACCCAACACGAAGCGCTGGCCGAAACCGGGGCTGATCTGGCCGCTGCCAGAGCTGCCGCCGGAACCGGGGCTTGTGAGAGCGTGCAGACAGAAATCAAGTACGAGGGCTATCTGGCGCGGCAGCGCGAGCTTATAGCCCGCTCGGCCAGACTTGAGGCAACGGCCTTGCCCCCGCAACTCGATTATGCCAAAGTAGCCGGGTTATCCCATGAAGTGGTAGAAAAACTGGACAGGGTGCGCCCTTGCAGCCTTGGGCAGGCCGGACGAATATCCGGCGTAACCCCTGCGGCGGTTGCATGCCTGGAGGTTCACCTCCACAAACTTGGATTGCTGCGCCCTGAAAAATCCCACAATGGCGCTGCTGCATCCCCGCAGTAAGGGATGACGCCACACAACTGTTGACACCGGTGGATCTATGACGGGCACCCAACTTCTTATTGTTGTCGGCATTCTGCTTGCGGCGCTTTGCGCCACGCTCGTCTCGGTCAAAGGCCGGTTGCAGAGCATGCGCCACGCGGCAAAGCGTGCGGAGATCATCCGCCGCATGCTTGAAACTGCGCAGGAACAGAACGAAATATTCGACCTTAACGTTGAGGAACTCCACAACAGCAAGGGCATGGCCGGCACACTGGCCAGGATACTTTCCACCCAGCTTGAGATGGAAGTTCTTTCCTACGTATCGCGCGAGCTTGAAGGCACCCCGGTGGAAGTATTTTTTCGCGCCACCCTGCCCGAAGGCCCTTCCTTTTTTAAATTCCAGACCCAGATTGTTCAGGTAAAGGGCGCGTACGACAAATCGCGCCTCCTTCTTGCCATGCCCAAGGATATAGACGCAGGGCAAAAGCGCCATTTCATCCGCGTTAAACCGCCCAAGGATCTGGTGCGCGTTATCGGCGTGTGGGAGATGGACCCCGCCAAACCCATGCCCCGCAACACGGCAGAAATTGGCAGACCCCTGCTGCATTATAAATCCGGCATGGAAAACGAGCTTGTGCAGGTGGCGGATATTTCCGCCACGGGCATGGCCCTGCGCTTTCCCGCTGAATCGCTGGAAGACAAGCCAGTTGACCTCGACAAAGGTTCCCAGTTACTTTGTCTCATCATCTATCAGATGAGCAAGGAAGACCGCGTGGTCACATTCTGGTGCACCTGCGACGTGCTCAATATCCGCATGCAGAAAGAACCAACGCCTGCTCTGGTTCTGGGAACAGAATTCAGCAACTGGGCGGTTCTGGAACAGGGCAAGGCCGACATCAACTGGTTCCACAGCACCCCTAAAAGCGGTGTTTCGCCCATTACCCAGTGGGTGATGCAAATGGATATCCAGCAGCGCAAGCTGACTGGCTAGGGCATTCTGACAGTAAAAATGATCCATTCCACGCGGATACTGAAAAAATCCGCTCCGGGATATTTGCAAGGCGCAGATCGTTGCATGCAACGGCTGCCGCACGAATGAAGATGCTCTGCCGATGAGCGGGCATCACAACGTAAAAATACTTTAGCAGGAAAATTCTGCCGTGGCGGTTGCACCGCAGGCAAACGCGCGCGGCGCGTAGTGAGTACGCCAACCTAGGAGGTTATTTTGGACGGCGGCACGGAAGGTCACAGTACCATCTGGTCGCGCCTGAGCAGACTGTTCGGGCACGACGATCAGGAATCTC
>JASGGT010000144.1:0-5942 GCA_047602655.1 Desulfovibrio sp.
GTCACCAGCACCGCCCTTGTGCCGCCTGCGGCGATTCTCTGGTGCGATATGGCGGAACTGCTGGATCGTGAGGGGGATTTTCCCAGTTTACAGAGCATCCAGGTTGGTGGGGCGCGCGTGAGTGAAGAACTTGCACGGCGCACCATAAGAGTATTCGGCTGCCGCTTTCAGAATGTTTTCGGCATGTCTGAAGGACTGGTGAGCATGACCCGCATGGATATGGATGAAGAAACGGTTTGCAGCACACAGGGAAAACCCGTGTGCCCGGCGGACGAGTTTCGTATCGTTGACGCCGCAGGCAAGGAGGTGTCGGACAATACCGTCGGTGGTTTGCAGATTCGCGGGCCATACACCATCCATGCCTATTACAAACGGCCAGATGTCGATGCGGAATCGTTTACCACTGATGGATTTTTTCGCACTGGGGACCTTGCGCGGCGTAGGCCTGACGGGTGCATGGTGCTTGAAGGGCGGGAAAAGGATCAAATCCAGCGTTGCGGAGAAAAAATAACTCCCGAAGAAGTGGAAAATGTACTCGTAACCTGCCAGGGAGTGCGTGATGCCGTGCTTGTGGGCATTCCGGACGAGCATCTGGGCGAGCGTATATGCGCTTTTATCCATGTGCACGAGCACGATGACGACGGTTTGAACGCACGCTCGCTACGTCTTTTTTTACAACAGAACGGTCTGACGACCTTCAAGATCCCCGATCAGTTTGTATTTGTTCCTTCGTTTCCCTGCACTGCGGTGGGCAAAAATAACCGTCGCAGCTTGCGCGAGCAGCTTCTGATGCAATATCAGCAACATATTGCAGAAGCTAAAGGAGCAGAACATGAATGCTGAAGCTCCGATACTATCGCGCCTCGGCTTGCGCCGCTGGATTGCGGAAGTTCTTGATTGCTCCCCGGAATTGATAGGAGACGAAGATTCCCTCATAGAGCTTGGCATGAGTTCGCTCATGATGATGCGCCTGCCTGTTATGCTCAAAAAAGCTGGCGTTAGCGTCAAGCTTGCGGATATGCTGAAAGATGCAACCTTGGGAAGCTGGGTTCGGTTGGTGGAGCAGGGCAGAAGATGCTCTGTGGAGCAGGAGCCGGAACGCATCATCGACGGGCAGCCCTTTGCGCTCACGGATATGCAGCGGGCTTACTGGCTGGGGCGTCAAACGGTTTTTCCCCTGGGGGGAATTGCCGCGCACGGCTATCTGGAAATTCATGAGCCAAAGGGAAAATTTGATCTGCCGCGTCTGGAAAAAGCCCTCAACCAGACAATACTGGCCCATCCCATGCTGCGGACAGTGCTGACGCCAGATGGGCAGCAAAAGGTGCTGCCAGAGGTTCCCTGGTACCGTATACACAGCCGTTGCGGCACGCATGCCACGGCAGAGTGCAGGGAGGAGATGCGGGCGGAAGTGCTGCCAGCGGAAACGTGGCCGCTGTTTAACATATGCGTGAGCGGAACGGACAACGCGCCTTGCGCATATCTCCATATCAGCTTTGATATCCTGCTGCTTGATGTGGCCTCTCTGGCTTTGTGGCTGAACGAGCTGCACGGTCTTTACACTGGGCAGCAGAAAAAAGCCTGCATCAGTAACAGACAGTTCTCACAATATGTAGCGCAAGCTGAGGCCAGCAAAGAACTGGCGTCTGCAAAGAGGCACCGGGAGTGGTGGCAGGCGCGCGCGGCGCAGTTGCCCCTAGCGCCCCAGTTGCCGTTTGCCCATCAGCCAAGAGAACTCACGCCGCCCGTCATAGGTCGGCTTGCGTCGCACATGCAGGCCGATGCATGGCAAAGCCTCAAAAGTCACGCGGCAAGGGCTGGGGTGACAGCTGCGGGAATGTTCGCTGCCATTCTTGGTGAAACTCTTTCGCGGTTCAGCCGTTCGCCTCACATGACGCTGAACCTGACCCTGTTTGACCGGGCAGGGGAAAGAGCAGCCTATGACGGCGTGTTGGGTGATTTTACCTCAATGCTGCCGGTGACGGTGCGCGCTGGTGCGGGGCAGACTTTTCTTGCGCTATGCCGCGCCGCCCATGAGGATATTTGTCAGGCGCTGTCGCATGCGGATATCAGCGGGGCCGAGGTCAATGCAATCATCGCCCGCGCTCACGCTACACCCAACGAAAACCCACTTCCCGTTGTGTTGACCTGCGCCACGGGCATTGCAGGCGGCAGCTATCTGGATGCGGCTTCACGCTTCGGAGAGCTGATTTTTGCCTGCAATCAGGCTCCGCAGACATGGATAGACGCGCAGGTTGTGGAATATCGCGATGGACTTTCGCTGGTTTGGGATTATCCCCAAGGTCTTTTCCCTCCCGACCTTATTGAAAGCATGTTTGAGAAGTTTGTAGCTCTGGCCCATGCCCTGTCGGACGGCGGGGTGTGGGGGATGTCTGCTCAGACCGTGCGGCAGCCGCGTATCCAGCCAGCATCTCTGGCCTTGTTGCCGCCTGCCCGGCAGAGCCTGACAGGGCCTTTTTTGAAGCGCGCCGCGTCCTGCCCTGCGGCAACCGCCCTCATTACACCCGAGAAGACGCTCTCTTACGGCGAACTGGATAGGCTCAGCGGGGATCTGGCCCGTCGGCTGACCTCGGAGCCGCTGCTCAACAAGGGGGAACTGGTTGGCATTGCCCTTCCCAAGGGATGGCTTCAGGTGGTGGCCGTACTGGCGGTGCTGCGCGCTGGGGCGGCATACTTGCCCATGAACGTCAACGACCCGCAAAGCCGTATTTTGACCATCCTTGCGGAAGGCGGCGTTCGTCTTGCCCTGTGCGATGGGAAAAAACAAGGATTTCTGGCTGACGCAGACTGCCAGCTTGCAGAAATTTCTGTCGAAAACACACCTCTGCTGCTTGCGGATTTTTCCGGAAATGACACGGGGGGTACAAGGGCAACTGGAGCTGGCAAGAAGCAATCCAGCGGACAGACTGTTGCGGCTGACGCCTCGGTGGATGTCGATCCGGAAGCCACGGCCTATGTGATTTTTACTTCTGGGTCCACGGGCAAACCCAAGGGCGTGGCAGTTTCGCATCAATCCGCGCTGAATACGATTTTAGATGTCAATTCCAGGAATGCCGTGGGCCCAAATGACAGGGTGTTTGGCATCTCACAACTCAACTTTGATCTTTCCGTCTACGATATCTTCGGCACTCTGGCGGCTGGCGCGGCTTTGGTTTTGCCACAGGACGCGGATTTTGCCGAACCTCTGGAGTGGGTAAGGCTGGTGGAGCATACGCAGGTTACTGTGTGGAACTCTGTGCCAGCGCTGGCGCAATTGCTGCTGGATTCAGCCAAAGCCACAGGAGGAGGCCTGAAGCATTTGCGCCTCTTTATGCTCAGTGGAGACTGGCTGCCAGTAGAATTGGCCGCCAGCATCCTTGCCTTGCCGCAAGAACCGCGTCTGGTCAGCATGGGCGGAGCGACAGAAGCCGCAATCTGGTCAGTTGAAAAAGTTGTGGATGCGCTTTTGCCGGGGCAGAAGACAGTTCCTTATGGAAAACCGCTTTCCGGTCAGATGCTCTACGTTCTGGATGCATCCATGAGGCCATGCCCCCTGTGGGTACCCGGCGAAATATACATCGCGGGAGTGGGGCTCGCGCAGGAATATCTGCACAGGCCGGAACTGACGGAACAATCGTTTTTTTCTCACCCTCAGACTGGCGAGCGGCTCTACCGAACCGGCGACTGGGGAAGAATGCTGCCTGATGGCGATATTGAATTTATGGGCCGCGATGACACGCAGGTCAAAATCAACGGCATGCGCATTGAGCTTGGTGAAATTGAATCAGCCATTGCAGAGATGCCCGGTGTGCGGCAGGCCGTTGCCGTTGTGGCCGAGCACTCGCAGAGTATAAAAATCGTGGCTTTTGCCCAGCCGGACGGAGATCACAAGTTGGACGCCCAGCGTATCGGCCTGGCCCTGAAAGGTCGATTGCCTTATTCCTGGCTGCCAGCGGAAATTTGTCTGGAATCAACATTCCCGCTCACTGCCAACGGCAAGGTTGACCGGCGCGCCTTGACTGCCCGGGCAAAGACCTCCCTGAGCAAGCCCCGCGCCAGAGAGGCGTCTGTTCCTGAAACAAAGGCCGAGCAGCAGATAGCGGATGCGTGGGCATCCGTGCTCAATGGAGCGCGGCCGGGCGTATCGGTATCCTTTTTTGATGCAGGCGGGACTTCATTTCTTGCCATGCAGCTGTCCACCAGGCTCACGGCGGTATTGCAGCGGCCTGTGCCTGTTCTTTCTGTTTTTCAGTACACAACCATAGCCAGTCAGGCGAAGCACCTCATTGATGCCGAAGTGCTCTGTTCCACAGAATCCGGGCACACTCAAGGCCGCGTTGAAAAGCTCCGCGCCATGGCGTCCCGCGTCCGCCCCAGGAGGTAACATGACAGAAAATTCTTTAAAAATAGCAATAGTTGGCATGGCTGGGCGCTTTCCTGGTGCGGAAAACCTGGATGCTTTCTGGGAAAATCTGCAAGCCGGAATTTCCGGTGGGAAGATGTTGGCCGATGCTGACGATGGTTTGGTTCACTACGGCTTTGCGCTTGAAAACAAAGATATGTTTGATGGCGATTTTTTTGATGTTCCCGCGCGCGAAGCAAGAATGCTGGACCCGCAGCACCGAATTTTTCTTGAATGCGCGTATGCGGCTCTGGAGCATGCGGGCATTGCCCCCAAAGCCAGCGGTCAGTTTGTTGGTGTGTTTGGAAGTTGCAATTTCAACGGCTACGCATTGCGGTTTGCAGACAGGATTCTGGACGCCAAGCCCCTTGATCTGGTGGATATGCTTGCAGCCAGCGACAAGGATTATCTGGCTGCGCGTGTTGCGTATAAGCTGAACCTGAAAGGTCCAGCAATGACGGTGCAAAGCGCCTGCTCATCGTCCCTTGCGGCTGCGGCGATGGCTTGTCAGGCTCTTCTCGCCGGGCAGTGCGATGTGGCTTTGGCGGGCGGTGCGGGGCTGAAGGCCGGGGTGAGCCCCGGCTACAGCTATGAGCCGGAAGGCCCGCTTTCATGCGATGGGCATGTCCGCGCCTACAGCGATGATGCCAGTGGAGTGAATGAAGGGGAAGGGGTTGGTGTTGTCGTGCTCAAACGCCTGGATGACGCGTTGCGCGACAGGGATATCATTTATGCCGTCATTTCCGGCTATGCCATTGGCAACGATGGCTCGGACAAAACGGGATTTTACGCGCCGTCCGTGTCTGGTCAGGCGGCGGTCATTGCCGATGCTCTGGCTATGTCTGGTGTTGACCCTCTGGAAATTGGCCTTGTGGAGGGGCACGGCACAGGGACGCCCATTGGCGACCCCATGGAAGTTGCGGCCCTTACTCAGGCATGGGCAATTCCCCAAAGCGCTCCCCGCCAGTATTGCCGCCTGGGGTCAGTAAAAACTGGCATAGGGCATCTGAACGCCGCCGCAGGCGTTGCCAGCCTGATCAAGACAGCGCTGGCGCTGCATCACAAGGTTATCCCCGCCTCGCTGGATTTTCACGCGCCCAATCCGAGGCTGGCGCTGGAGGCTACCCCTTTTAGAATTGTCGGCAAAACAGAAGCCTGGACAGTAGCGGCAGGCAAAACCCGTTTTGCAGCGGTAAATTCACTGGGTATCGGCGGCAACAATGTCCATCTGATTTTGGAGGAAGGCCCGGAGCTCACAGCTTCGGATGCCCCTGGCGCAACCTTGATTACCCTTTCTGCCAAAACCACTGCCGCTCTTGAAAAAAAGGTGGTGGAGCTGAGCTCATGGGTGCAGGCGCATCCTGTCCCTCTGGCTGACCTCGCGCATACACTGCTTTTGGGGCGCGACATGCAGGCCTGCCGCCTGAGCCTTGTTTGTCAGGATTCGGAGTCGCTTTTTCCCACCCAGCAAACATAGGCTTTGTTTCGCCGGGCAAACAGGCTGGAAGATCCAGACAAAGCCTGCCCCGTGGCTTTTCTA
>JASGGT010000145.1:0-5895 GCA_047602655.1 Desulfovibrio sp.
ATGCAAGCCGAGGTTTGCCCCATCGCTGTAACCAACAAGGTGAAAAGGCGGCAGGTCAAGCGCCTGCGTAAAAGAAATCAGTTCTTCCGCCATCAGGCCATATTCAAACGGTGCGTCTGTGTCCGCTGTTCTGCCGTGCCCGCGCCGGTCAACAGCGATGACGCGAAAATCCTTTGCCAGTTCCGCCAGCAGGGTTTCGTAATTCTCACAAGTATCCAGCCCGCCGTGCAAAAAGAGAAGAGGCTCACCCTGCCCTTCCATTGTATAATACCAGTTGATTCCGGCAGTCGATATCTGCATTGCTTGCACTCCGATGTCAATTTCTTCGTTATATTATCTTGCTGCGATGACTTATCAACTTTAGAGCGTGCCGTTAACGCCCTGAACTGAAAAAATTTTTCGCCAATAACCACACAACGCGCCCCGAGCATGCAAACAAAAAGAGCCGGGGCAAAACATACTCCGGCTCTTCCTGCACATATCAGAGATTGCTTTTCAGATCACAGTCACTGCACGCCCTTGCCATTCAGAAATGGGCCATAGCGTTTATCCGTGCCCATAATATGGCCCACGAGCCACTCTTTCAAAAAACGCATGATTTCCATGGTGACCTTGGCGCGACCACTTTTGAGCTCCTGCTCAAAGGCCAGAACCTTTTCTACCAGATCGCGGTGCGCCTTTTTGTGTGCAGGCGCATCAGTGTAACCATAGCGGTCAAAAAGCTCTTCTTCCGTAGCAAAATGCTTTACCGTGTATTGCTTCAGCCTGTCCAGAACGCCTGCAAGCACTTCTTCAGACCGGCGTTGCCGCATGGCGGAATTCAGCTCATTGATAAGGTTCACAAGCGCCTTGTGCTGCTCGTCAATTTTTGCAATCCCCACAGAAAGGTCGTTTGTCCAGCATATCAGCTGGTCAGAATCAACAACGCCGCCAAGGTTGCCCTGGCCCATGGCGCTGACGATGGCGTCCAGTTCTTCCGCCTGCCCGGATATTTCCACCAGCACCCGAATGGAATTGTTGACGTGCTCCGCCGTTTCCTTTGCAATGGCGTTGACTTCAGCCGCACCTCTGCGAACGTTTTCACTCGCTGTAGTCTGCGCCTGACTGGATGCTGCAATGGCAGAAACTTCGTTGGCGGCTTCCTGAACAAATCCCGCAATCCTGTCCACATCTTCGGCGGCCTGCTCTGCGGCGCTGGCGCTTGTAACAATATCCTGCGCGGCTGCATCCACAGCCTGAACATTTTCGCGAGCCCTGGCCTGAATATTTCTCAGTGACTCGCCGACCTCGCTGGTGGCCTTCATTGTCTTTTCCGCGAGCTTGCGCACCTCATCGGCCACCACGGCGAAGCCACGGCCAGCCTCGCCCGCCCTGGCGGCCTCAATGGCTGCGTTCAGGGCCAACAGGTTTGTCTGGTCCGCGATATCGGAAATGACTCCAAGCACCGCCCCGATACCCTCGGCCTGTTGTCCAAGGTTGGCCATGGTTTCCTTAAGCAGCAAAATACGCTCTTTAACCTGATCGATGGAAAGAACCGCCGAGCGCACCCCATTTGCGCCCGATACGGCCCCCTGTTGCGCCAACGCGCCGTCATCCGCAGCTTTAACGGTATTGAGCGCAATGCTCTGAATGGCGGAATTGATCTGCTCTATAGCTTGCGAAGCCTCCTGCATTCTCTCCCGCTGGAGCACCACATCGCGATCAACATTTTCCATGTTTTGACCAAGCTCGCGGATACCGGAGAAAATGCTTGATGATGCTGCGGCCGCTTTTTGCGAAGCAGTGCGCATATCGTTGAGCAATTGCCGCACCTGAGCCTCCGCAGCGCGGCTTTCCTGCAAGGCAAGCTCGCTGTCTGCCGCAAGCCGTTGCGCTTCATCGCCTTTTTTCCGGGCATCTTTAAGAGCCTGATCCAGGGAGGCGACCATCGTGCAAATGCTTTCGCGCAGATCGGAGTATTCTTTGGGCATGGCGCATGCGGGGCATGCAGCAGGGCGGCCACTGGCGATCTCTTGTGCATAATCACGTATGCTGCGCAAAGGAAGTATCAGCTGCCGATAGACCGTCCATATTAAAAAAAGACCAGCCGTGGCCGCCAACAAAAATAATGCGCCATGTATTATGAATGATGCATTAGAAATAACGCCGTATGTGAAAGATGCTGCGCCACCGCACATCAGCACGACAGCAGAAGAAAATAACCGGAATGAGAGGCTTGATCCTGATGCCGTAGCCATGACAAATCCCCTGCTATAGTCGATTGCCGATTCAGGAAGCAACTAGCTGTTCCGATAAAAATTCTGACTAAACAATTCAATCAAAACATTAATAAATCTTGTATATAACTATAAAATTTAAATGCAACTGTCAAAAATTGAATCTGGTAGCAACCTACCTTTCAGCCAAATATTGAAGAGCTCATTTATTTCTGAGCATTCTTCTAGTAATATAAAAAAACTATAAATTATCAGCCTGATACATTGACATTTACAACAACATTGTTTGAATCATAACGGATGTATTAGTTTTTTTATTAGTGGAAAAAATAAATTTTTTTAAATTAAGCAAAAATAAACACTGCCATACTGAACAAAACAATGAGCATTTAAAATGCACATTACAACAACAAATATGCTTCAATGCCAGAGTAATTCTGTAAAATTTCGTGCGATATGAAGTTGTAAACGGGAAGGCGGCATTCACATGGTGAACGCATGACTGCGAAGCTGCACTCTGGAAAGAGTGCACGACGATGGGGGAGGCCGCTTTGCTCGAAAGAAGACAGAAGCCGCATGCACGGCATGACACCGTACATGCGGGCTGACCGGGCAGGGGGTCTGCCCTATCCTGCCAGTTCGCCCAGCTCCTGTAGGCGCTGCTCCGCAAATTCCCAGCGCTGCAACAGCTCTGTCTGTTCGGTTTCCAGCGCCGCCAGCCGGTCTGTGGTTTTGGCAAAGGCCTCTGGATCGCGAGAGAACAGCTCCGGATCGGCAAGGGTCGCTTCAAGAGTTTCCTGCTCCTGCTCCAGAGCATCCATGCGCTCCGGCAGGGTTTCCAGCTCCTGGCCCAGCTGTTCAAATTCCCGCTGCTCCTTAAAGCTGCGCCTGCGGGGTTTGTCCGATGCGGGGCGCTGGTTGGTGCGGGCATTTTTTTCTTCCGGCTTGCGTTCCTGGGCAGGGGTTGAACGCTGGCGCAACCAGTCGGTATACGCGCCAACATACTCATGCGCCATGCCATCGCCTTCCAGCGCGATAACGCTGGTGACAAGATTATCCAGAAAGCTGCGGTCGTGGCTGACCACAAGCACGGTGCCGGAATAATCGGCGATCAGCTCTTCCAGCAGGTCGAGGGTTTCCGCATCCAGATCGTTGGTAGGTTCGTCCAGCACCAATACGTTGGATGGCCGGGTAAAGAGCTTTGCCAGCAGCAGGCGGTTGCGCTCGCCGCCGGAGAGCACCTTGACCGGCAAACGCAGGCGGTCGGGAGTGAAAAGAAAATCCTGGAGATATCCAGCCACATGGCGCGTGCTGCCGCCCACCGTGACCACATCGTTGCCCTCAGCAACGCTGTGCATGACGCTGGCTTCCGGGTCGAGCGTTTCGCGCAGCTGATCGAAATAGCTTATTTCCAGATTGGTGCCCAGGCGCACCTCGCCTTCTGTGGGCTGCTGCTCGCCCAGCAACACGCGGATAAGCGATGTTTTGCCCGTGCCGTTTTCTCCGATCAGGCCCACGCGGTCGCCGCGCTGGATGATTGTGGAAAAATTGCGGATAAGCGGCGGCTGACCGGAGTAGCCAACTGAAATATTGTCGGCTTCAATAACCAGCTTGCCCGAGCGCCCGGCCTCCTGCGCGGCCATGCGCACGTTGCCCTGCCTGTCGCGCCGTTCGGCGCGCTCTGCCCTCAGAGCCACAAGAGCGCGCACCCGGCCCATGTTGCGTGTGCGGCGGGCCTTGATGCCTTGCCGAATCCACACTTCCTCCTGTGCCAGCTTTTTGTCTTGCAGGGCAAAGGCGCGCTCCTCGGCGGCAAGGCGTTCTTCGCGCCGCTCAGGGTAGCGGTCAAACCCGCAGGAATAGTTGTGCAGCTTGCCCCGGTCGATCTCCACAACGCGCGTTGCAAGGCGCTTGGCAAACGCCCTGTCGTGGCTGACAAAAATCAGGGTGCGGGCCTTGCGCAGCAAAAATTCTTCCAGCCAGGTGATGGTGGCGATATCCAGATGGTTGGTGGGTTCGTCCAGAATGAGGTCTTCGGAGCAGATCAGCGCCCGCGCCAGGGCCACGCGCCGTTTGGTGCCGCCCGAGAGCGAGGTAAAATCCGCATCCGGATCCAGCCCCAGATGATTGATTACGGCAAGCACATCGCCGTAACGCTCCCAGCCGCTGCTCAGCTCAAGGCTGTGCTCTGTCCCCGCATGGGCTGCGGCGAGGGCAGTGCCCTCCTCGCCCAGAACCTCCGCCACCAGAGAAAACACCGTGCCGCGCCAGCGTTCCGGCACATCTTGCGGCATCTGGCCTATGAGCGTGCCGGGGTGGATAATCATGCCGGAATTGGGCTGCATCTGCCCGCCGAGCAGCGCCAGCAGCGATGATTTGCCCGCGCCGTTGCGGCCCACGAGGCAAAGCCTGTCGCCCACTTCAACCGAAAAATCCGCCGAGTCCAGCAGCGGCTTGCCGCCGAGGTTCAGGGTAACACCCTGCATGCTCAAAAATGCCAAAATATTCTCCAACGCGGTGATATGATTCTGCCCAGGCTAAACAGCTCCGGGTTGCGGCTGCCCTGCGGATGCACGTTGCGCGCTCTGCAAAACAGGGGTCAACGCTGTGCGCAAAAACGCGCTGCACCTACGCCCCGCAGAGGCGTATCATTACCCCAGTGGCGAAACTGACGCAACGGGCCGCTGACAGGTCTGCGCACGGCCATCCTCACAACACGCGCGGGCGATCTTGTATTGCCCGCACAAAGCGAGTACCCGAAGACATTGCCGGGATTTCACTCATTACCCACGGGCGGGAGTATGCGGAGCGCAAAAATCTTTTGCTGGTGTTTTCTGTTTGTATTTTTGGGGGGATTTGGCCGCGCCTTTGCGGGTGACATTCAGGTTCACGAGGCAACGCAAACAACATCCCGAGGCCCGGTTGTAGTTAAGGCCTTTATTGCCGCCGGGCAAGGGCCGCACCCGGCTATCATTGTGCTGCACGGCAGTCAGGGGCTGGATAAATTTCGGGCATTTTATGAACGCAACGCCGCGCAGCTCGCTCACGCAGGTTTTGATGCCTACGTGCTGAATTATTACAATGAACAGGACGTTGCGTTTTCCAAAACAGTGGAAACACGGCGTGCAAATTTTTCAAAACGCATAGGCGCGTGGTCGCAGATGGTCAGCGATGTCGTGACAGACGTGCTTGCGCAGGGGCACAAGACGCGCCCTGTTGGCATTGTGGGATTCTCTCAGGGGGGATACCTGGGAACATCCGTGGCCAGCAGGGATACAAGAATCACGGCGCTGGTTGTGTATTACGGCGGCATTCCCGCCCAGCGCAGGGCTGACGGCAAGCACCCCATTGCCCACATGCCGCCCCTGCTGGAACTGCACGGCGATGCGGATACCGTTGTGCCCATTGAACGTGGCAAGGAGCTGGTGGAACTGACCCGCAGCCTCGGGCAAACCGCTGAAATGGTGATCTACCCAGGCGCGGGCCATGGCTTTAACCGATCAGCCGCCACAGATGCGGAACAGCGGACGCTGGAATTTTTTCAGGATGTCTTGATGGGCAAGAGATAAGGTGACCATCCCCAAAGATAGGGCATCCTTGCGCCATACCATCCGCGCAAGCAAAAACTGTACATTTTCTCGTAGTTGCGATCAGGGGGAAACGTAGCCAGCAAAGTGAG
>JASGGT010000146.1:0-5890 GCA_047602655.1 Desulfovibrio sp.
TGTTGTACCAGAGGGCATTGATTTCCACGGGGCAACCGTGTCGGGGAGTGACCGGGCAGCCGTTCACCTGGGCATCCATCCAGGTAAGCTGGGTGTGGGCGTCGCCCGCATGCAGCAGGCCCTCGCCATCCACAAAGATGCCCATGCCCGGCCCCTTGCGATAGCCCTTGATGATAGCTTTCAGGGAGTCCCAGGCGTGTTGCCGCGCCCAGGCCAGAC
Source organism: Desulfovibrio sp. (assembly GCA_047602655.1). Lineage (GTDB taxonomy): Bacteria > Desulfobacterota > Desulfovibrionia > Desulfovibrionales > Desulfovibrionaceae > Desulfovibrio. Next base: position 220 of record JASGGT010000146.1, read on the forward strand.
CATCGGGAACAACGGCCAGCACCTGTTGCAGGGCAAAGGCATACCACAGGGATGCGTCCACAGAATTGTAGGCATGCTCGCCCGATTCTGAAAACATGTTGGGAACAAGGCCGTTGCGGATATGCCGCCCCACCTCGGCCAGAACGCGCAGGCCGAATTCCTCGCGTCCGGCGTAAAAGGTCAGGCCCGGCAGGCTGATAAGCGTGTCGCGGCCCCAATCGTCAAACCAGGGATACCCGGCAATAACGGTGGATCGGCCCGAAGGCGTCGTAATGCAGAACTGACCGCCAGCCTGCGCCAATTGCCCGGCAAGGCCGCCGCCCGCAAGGTGCGCATCCGTGCGGGCGCGGCTCTCCGCCTCCCACAGGGCACGCAGGTTTTCGCCGCAGGCGTCCGTGCCAGCCGCCACATACACGTAACCGCCCTGCGGCAACGGCGGCAAGGCTATTTCAAGCGTGCCGGGCATGAAGAGGTCTTCACTGTCGTCAAAACCACGCTCACGCTCTTCAAAATATTCCACATTGCGGCACCAGTCCGGCTCGGCCAGAAAGCTGGCTGCAGAGTGGGGCCCACACTTTTCGCCGGAAGCCGCGCTCTCGACATTTACAGCCTTCGCGCAAGCCTTGCCGGAATCCCCGGCGGCCTGAATATACAGGGGTGGCAAGCTCTCATACGGACGGATGGAAAAACCGCCGGGCACGGCAACTGTATCGGCCCGCAGGGCCGGGTTAGCCCGCGTGAGCGCGTGAATATTACGGTAGGCAAGCAAGGGCTTGATGCGCAACGTGAGCGGAGGGATATCCTCAGGCCCGCGCAGTTCATAGCGCAGCAACAACAGGCTCTTATCCCGTGCAAGCAGCACTTCGCGGTTCAGGCTTACTTCGCCCACCCGATAGGTGCTCTGCGGCCACTGGTCGAGCTGAAAAGCTTCAAGATACTCATGCCCGTTGGGATAGAGCGTGCCGGGGTGCTGGCGGGTGGAAAAAAAGAATTCCCTGCCGCCGCCGTACACAGATTCCTCAAGGGCAGAGAGCAGCACATGCCGGCCGTGCGATGTGTTGACCACAAGCAGACCGTGATATTTGCGGGTGTTGCAACACAAAATGCTGCTGCCGGAGCAGTCGCCCCTTTCGTTTGCGAGCAGCCACTCCCGGTGCAGCGCCCTGCGTGTATTCTGGCAGGCTGCCTTGTCAAAGCTGAACCGCATACGGCCTCCTTGGCTGACATAGGAGCGCGACGGCGACTGCTGCGGAAGAAAGAAGGGCGCAATCGCCGCCTGACCGCCAGACTATGCTGGGCGGCCCAAGTTGCGGCAATGCTTACAGAAGGGAACGGCGGAAAGGGCACAGAGAAACTGAAACAGCCGGACCTCTGACCGCAAAAACCGCAACAGAAAAACATTCAAGAAAATAAAGGTGTTCTCTGTTTTTACAGCTTTATGATACCTCACTATTTTCTGCCTGTCGAGCGCGTGTTACTTTTGTTTGCAGTTTTATCGCCTTGTGATGTATAAAATTTGACCAGATTACGCGAAAGTTGACAGTATATGAGTTTTTTGACCAATCAGAAACCGCCGTGTGAGCATCATGTTACAAACATGTACGTTGTCATGACGGCGTGTGCGGGTTCGCATTGCTTTGCAGTATACATCTGCCGCATGCGCCTGCCGCCATTTACAAACGCGCGCGCGGGACGGCAAGGGACTGGCGCGGCCCGCTCCCGGTTCGCCTCCCTGCGCCAATGCGCGGCCCGGCGATACTGGGGGCTTTTTCTTTCTTCATTTTTAGGGTACGCTTGTTCGTTGCTCACAATATTTGCATACCTGACGGGGGTAGTTCATGAAAGCACTTGGTCGTTGGCTTGGGGCTCTGGCCCTTACCCTGCTTGTGCCTGTTGCGGCGCTGGCTGGTGACATCAAGGTTGGCCTTATGTGCCCGCTTACGGGCAAATGGGCTTCCGAAGGCCTGGATATGAAAAACATCGTTACCCTGCTGGTTGACGATGTGAATGCCAAGGGCGGCATCAAAGGACGCAAGGTCCAGCTGGTTGTCGAAGACGACGCCGGTGACCCGCGCACTGCCGCTCTGGCCGCGCAGAAGCTCGCTTCCGCCGGTGTTGTGGCCGTTATCGGCACTTACGGCTCCGCCGTGACCGAGGCCAGCCAGAGCATTCTGGACGAGGCGGAACTGGTGCAGATCGGCACTGGCTCCACCAGCGTGCGCCTTACGGAAAAAGGCCTGAAGCTCTTTTTCCGCACCTGCCCGCGTGACGACGCGCAGGGCAAATCCGCCGCTGAAGCCATCAAGAAGGGCGGCTACAAGGCCGTGGCCCTGCTGCACGACAATTCTTCGTATGCCAAGGGTCTGGCGGAAGAAACCAAGGCAGTGCTTGAAAAAGACGGTACGTAAGTGGTGTTTTACGATGCTCTTACCCCCGGAGAGCGCGACTACACCGCCATTCTGACCAAGCTTAAGGCTGCCAATCCCGACCTCGTGTTCTTTACCGGTTACTATCCGGAAACCGGCATGCTGTTGCGGCAGAAGAGAGAAATGGGCTGGAACGTACCCATGATGGGCGGCGATGCCGCCAACCATCAGGATCTGGTCAAGATCGCCGGTAACGAAGCCGCCACGGGCTATTTCTTCATCAGCCCGCCGCTGCCCCAGGACATGGACACGCCAGAAGCCAAGGAATTCCTCAAGGCCTTCAAGGCCAAGTACAATACCGTGCCTGTTTCCGTGTGGGCCGTGCTGGCTGGCGATGCCTTGTAGGTTATCGATGGCGCGCTTGAAGCCGTCAAGGACACCCCCAAGGCCATGGCCGCGTGGCTCAAGGAACTCAAGGGTATGCCCGGCCTTTCCGGCAACCTTGGTTTTGACGCCAAGGGCGACCGCGTGGGCGAGTTCTACCGCACCTACAAGGTTGACGCCACGGGCAACTTCGTTTTGCAGCCCAAGTAATGCGGTGCGGCCGCAAGCCGCGCCCATGTTGCACAGATACACGCCCGGGGCGTAAACACCCCGGCGAAAAGCGCAATTCCCTCGAGGACGCGTTCATTACGGCGGGCGACCGGCATCCCGGTCGCCCGCCAAATGCCGAGTACCAACGCCGAACATTATGGAACAATTTCTCCAACAGCTTTTGAACGGCCTGGCCGTGGGCGGCATCTACGCGCTTGTGGCCCTGGGCTACACCATGGTGTACGGCGTGCTCAAGCTCATCAATTTTGCCCACGGCGACCTGTTTACCATTGGCGCCTATCTGGGGCTTACCCTGCTGGTCAGCTGCAATATGGCGGGCGCGCTCAATCCTTTTCTGGCGGTGGCGGCCGTTTTTATCATGGTGGCCCTGCTGGTGGCGATTATCGGCTTTTTGCTTGAGCGCACGGCATACCGCCCCCTGCGCAACGCCGGTCGCCTCTCTGCCGTGGTTTCCGCCCTTGGCGCATCCATATTTTTCCAGAACGCAGTCATGCTGATCTACGGCGCGCGCTTCTACGTGTACCCCGACTATCTGCGCCCGGATTTTACGGTAAGGATGCTGGGCCTTGAAGTACCCGGCGTGCGCCTGCTGGTTATCGCGGCCAGCGTTGTGCTGATGCTCGGCCTCTGGGCCTTTATCCAGCGCACCCGCACTGGCGCGGCCATTCGCGCCGTGGCCATCGATCCCGGCGCTGCCCAGCTTATGGGCATCAACGTTGACCGCATCATCTCGCTGGTCTTTCTTATCGGCCCCGGCCTTGGCGGCGCGGCGGGTCTGATGGTGGGCATCTATTACGGGCAGATCGACTTTACCATGGGCTGGTCTTACGGCCTCAAGGCCTTTACCGCCGCAATCCTGGGCGGCATCGGCAACATCCCCGGCGCCATGCTGGGCGGGCTTTTGCTCGGCGTTATCGAAGCCCTGGCCGCAGGTTACATAGCCATTGCCTGGAAGGACGCCATCGCCTTTCTGGTGCTCATTCTCATTCTGATTATCCGACCCACCGGCATTCTGGGCGAGCGCACGGCGGACAAACTATGAAAAAACTTCCGTGCAATTTCGCCGTGTATGCGGCTGCGGGCCTCATTTTGTGCGCCCTGCCGCTTTTTTGCAACGCCTACTGGCTTGACGTGTGCGTGAGCATTGGCCTCTACGCCCTGCTGGCCCTTTCGCTCAACGTCATTCTGGGGCAGGCGGGCATATTCCATATGGGGCACGCCGCCTTTTTTGCCGTGGGCGCATACACCACCGCCATTCTCAATACGGTCTGCCACTGGCCTGTGCTCTGGGTTATGCCCATTTCCGGCGCAGCGGCGGCCCTGTTTGCCCTCATTGTGGCCCGCCCCATCATCCACCTGCGCGGCGACTATCTGCTGATCGTGACCATCGGCATTGTGGAGATTGTGCGCATTGCGCTTATCAACGATGTTTTCGGCCTCACTGGCGGCGCCAACGGCATTTTCGGCATCAGTCGTCCCATGTTTTTTGGCTTCAAGATCGTCAAAAGCATGCAGTTCTATTTTCTGGTCTGGGGCATGGTAGGCGTGAGTCTGCTACTGTTCTACGGCCTGTGGCATTCCCGCTTTGGCCGCGCGCTGAACTTCATCAAGGAAGACGACGTTGCTGCGGAAGGCTGCGGGGTCAACGTTACCCACTACAAGCTGGCGGCCTTTGTTCTGGGCGCTTTCTGGGCGGGTATGGCTGGCACGCTCTATGCCGCAAAAATGACAACCATTGCGCCGGAATCGTTCAACTTCATGGAATCCGTGATCATCTTTGCGGTGGTCATACTCTCCGGCGGCAGCCAGCTTGGCGTGCTTATCAGCGCCTTTCTATTTATCGGCCTGCCCGAAGTGCTGCGCGAATTTTCCAATGCGCGCATGCTTATCTTCGGCCTTGCAATGATGGTCATGATGGTCTGGCGGCCCCAGGGCCTGCTCCCCCCGAGACAGCGACGCTACAAGGTGGATGCGCCGCCAGCGGCGGCCAGTGATGGGAGGCCCGCATGACCCTGCTGCGCCTTGAAGAAATGAGCAAGATGTTCGGCGGCCTGATAGCCCTGAACGATCTTACCTTTGACGTGGACGCTGGCAGCATTGTGGGCCTTATCGGGCCCAACGGCGCTGGCAAGACCACCGTTTTCAACTGCATAACCGGCAACTACACGCCAGAATCGGGCCGCATCTTTTTTGACGGCAAATCCATTGCCGGACAGCGCCCGCACAAGGTGGTTGAACTGGGCATCGCCCGCACGTTCCAGACCATCCGCCTCTTTGGCCGCCTTTCCGTGCTGGAAAACGTGCTGGCAGGGCGGCACTGCCGCATGAAATCAGGCCTGATATCGTGCATGCTGCACACCTCGGGTCAGCGCAAGGAAGAAAAAGCCGCCGTTGCCCGCTGCATGGAAGAGCTGGAATTTGTGGGCCTGGCAGACCGCTATACCGAGGCCGCAGGCGGCCTTTCTTACGGCAATCAGCGCCTGCTTGAAATCGCCCGCGCCCTGGCCTCCGACCCGCGCCTCGTGATTCTGGACGAACCAGCAGGCGGCATGAACGATCAGGAAACCGCCGCCCTGGTGCATACCATCCGGGCCATCCGCGACAGGGGCATTACCGTGCTGCTCATCGAGCACGACATGCGTCTGGTTATGAAGATTTGCGAAAAACTGGTGGTGCTGGAACACGGCACC
>JASGGT010000147.1:0-5841 GCA_047602655.1 Desulfovibrio sp.
CATCACGCTTGCGGATGTGGCGGTGCTGTTCAACAAGGCGCGCGGCTACAAAATTGGCGATGTGCGCTGGACGCAGCCGGAATGGGATGCCATGAGCGCCAACGCGGCTCTGGGTTCCTACCCCTCGCGCAGCCAGGCAGCCATAACCGTGCGCAACGCGAACCTGCGCGAACTGCCCACCAATGAGGCGCGTTTTTCCGAGCCCACGCCAAATCCCAAGTCCAATCCCTTTGATTATTTTCAGTATTCCCTGCTGCCAGTGGGCACGCCGGTGCTTATCGCCCATACCAGCCGCGACGGCCGCTGGCACTATGTGGAATGCCCCGTGGCCGGCGGCTGGGTGGCGGATGAAGACCTTGCTCCGGTCAGCGCCGAATTCAGATACATGTACCGCAACAGCACCTTTGCCGCCCTTGTGCGCGACCGTGTAAACCTTGTCACGCCAGCAGGTTCCATACTAGCCAACATCGGCGCACTGCTGCCCATGCGCGGTGGATATTCCTCACCCGCAGACGGCGGTTCCGGCGGTCAGGCCGCAATTGAACTGCTTGTGCCCATACGCGGTGCGGACGGCATGGCCCAGCTGAGCCCGGTGTCCCTTACCACGGCGGACGCAGTTCCGTGGCCCCTGCGCATGACCCCTGGCAACGTGGCCAAGGTGGGCAATTTCATGATCGGCCAGCCCTACGGCTGGGGCGGCATGTTTGGCGACAGGGATTGCTCTGCCCTCACGCGCGAACTGTTCACGCCCTTTGGCATCTGGCTGCCGCGCAACTCCGTGGCGCAAGCGCGCACTGGCGCGGTCAACATGCTCGAAGGCATGACCACCGCGGAAAAAGAAGAGCAGATTCTGCGCAACGGCGTTCCCTTCCTCAGCCTTGTGGGCATGCGCGGGCATATCATGCTGTATGTGGGCAAGTATAATGGCCGCCCCGCCATTTTCCACAATGTATGGGGCGTGCGCACGGTTGAGGGCAGCGACAACGACGGCCGCTTTGTTATCGGCAGGGCCGTTGTCACCTCCATCACCCCCGGTGCCGAGCTGAAAAACCTTTACCGTACAACAACGTTTGCCGACAGGCTCCGCACGTTGAGCACCCCGGCGGATACCCTTCAGTGACAGAACTGCGCCATACAACAACAGCCGAAGATGCAGGCCAGCGGCTGGATCGCGTGCTGCATCAGGTTGCCTCCGAGATGTCGCGGGCAGCGTTGCAAAAAGCCGTACAGGCCGGGCACTGTCAGGTGGACGGCCTGCCGGAAACCCGCGTGAATGCTAAAATGCGGGCCGGGCAGACCATCACGCTGCGCCTGCCGGAGACCTCCACGTCCTTGCAGGCGGAGGAAGGACACCTCGAGTTGCTCTGGCAGGACGAGCACATGGTTGTGTGCAACAAGCCTGCGGGCCTCACGGTGCACCCCTGCCCTTCCTGCCCGGAGCAGACCCTGGTGCAACGCCTGCTGGGGCGGTTCCCGCAACTGGGCAGGATAGAAGGCCAGCGCCCCAGCATAGTGCATCGGCTGGACAAGGACACGAGCGGCATTCTGCTTGTGGCCCTGACAGAGCAGGATCGTCTTGTGCTCAGCGAGGCCTTTGCCCAGAGGGAAGTTCACAAGGAATACCTGGCCCTCGTGAGCGGCAGGCCGCCCGCAGCGGGTGAATGCCGCGAACCCATTGGCCGCCACCCCACAGCCAAGATCAAGATGGCTGTTGTGCCGGAATCGCGCGGCGGGCGCGCAGCCCATACGGAATGGAAAACCCTGTGGACAGCGCCGGACAAGCGATTCTCCTTGCTTGCCGTGCGCATCCATACCGGGCGTACGCATCAGATACGCGTGCACATGACCCACCTTGGGCATCCCCTGCTTGGCGACAGACTCTATGCGCCCAAAGCCATACAGGCCCTCGCCCCGCGCCAGATGCTGCACGCATGGCGCATCAGTTTTATCCATCCGGCCACAGGTAATCTTATGAATTTTGCCTGCCCGCCGCCGGACGACATGCTCATGGCTGCGCTTCAGGGCGCTGCCGCCGCATGCGCCGGGTGGTGGTGACGGGCAATCCTGGCAGCGGCAAATCAGCCTTTTCCCAATGCCTGGCCGATATGGCCGTGCCAGTGTTCAGCGCCGATGCAACGGTTGCCGCCCTGTACGCCCCACGGGGAGAGGCTGCCCAATGGATCGGGCAGATCGGCGGCAGCGCCCTGCTTACTCCGGCAGGCGCCGTGGATAAAACCGCACTGCTTGAGGCCATGCGCGCCAACCCCGCGCTGCGCCGCGAGGTGGAAAATATGGTGCACAGCCTGACGCACAAGGCGCTGGAAACATTCTGGATAAAGCAGGAATCGCTGGGCGCGCCGCTGGCCGTAGCCGAGGTGCCTCTGTATTTTGAAACAGGCTGGCAAAACAGCTTTTCGCCAGAACCGCACGTTGTCGGAGTCCGCTGCGCCATGCCCCTGCGCGCACAGCGCATTGAAGCCAATCGCGGCTGGACGCAAGACAAGCTGGAAGCTATTGAAGGCTGGCAATGGACGCAAGACCGCAAAATGGCCGCCTGCAACACAGTTGTGGATAACCAAGGTACGCTGGAATCTTTATGCGCCCAGGCCAAAGAATTTTTGGCGAGCATGCGCGCTCAGGATCAGAAGGAGGAACAGGCCCTTGCGCTGCACCTCGCCGGACTGTGGCGGTAACCCATGCAGTCCTGTGCTGCCTATCTGCGCAGGTTCCATGAACTTTTCGCAACTTTTGCCATTTCTTGACACAATTCACAGTATTCGCGTATAGGCTTTCTTTAAATTTTCAGACCAAAAGCATCCGTTGAAAAAAACATGTCAGACGCACATCAGCCGCATCAGAGCAATCTAGCCAATCCCCTGATGCTGGCCTTGGAAATATCAAGTTCAGCCCTTCTGCACGTCAGCAAAGAGCCTTTTCTCAGAGCAGCCATGGCCAGTATTGGCGAATCCTTGCACTGTGAGCAGGTGTCTCTTGTAGAATTTGACGATGAGCAGTGGTCTGCCCCTGTAGTCTGGCGGTCGAGCATTCACAGTGCAACGGCAGATATGCCGACGGCAACTCTCAACGACATGTCGCCAGTGCTGAGCGTGTTTGGAGAAGGCAAAAGCCTGTGCGTTGCCGATACCTCGGCCATGCCTGAAGGCCCGCAAAAATCCCTGTTTCTCTCCCGTGGGATCAAATCGGCAATCTGTGTGCCCATCGCCCACGATGGCCAGCTCTTTGGCGGCATCTGCCTTTTGCGGCACCGCTATCGCGGCCAATGGTCCATCGAGGATTCCAGCCTTTGCCATCTTTTGGGCAGCATCCTTGCCATTACGCTGACGCATTTTCGTCTTTACGGGCAATTACAGCGCAAGCACAGACAACTGCACGATATTCTTGACGCCTTCACTGATCCTGTCTGCATTGTGGACATGGATACGTACAAGATTCTTTTCGTCAACAACAGTGTTGAAGAAACATATCCGCGAAAAGACGGCACACTGTCCAACATCTGCTACAAAAGGCTCATGGGCCGGGATACGCCCTGCCCCTTTTGCACCAACGCCATTATTGCCGCTTCCAGCGAACCCTACCAGTGGACCTACGAAAATAAGACCACCAGGCGCACCTATACGGTGGTGGACAAGGCCATCAAGTGGGACAACGACAAAACGGTTCGCCTCAGTATTTCACGCGATGTGACTGATCTGCTGCAAACCCAGCACGAAAAGCAGGATGCCGTGGTGGCGTCGCAGGCCAAAAGCGAATTTCTGGCGCACATGAGCCATGAAATCCGCACTCCCATGAACGGCATCATCGGCCTTACCCATCTGGCCCTGCAATCCAATCCCAGCGACGAGCAGAAAAACTATCTGCAAAAAATCCGCACTTCCGCCACAAACCTGCTGGCCATCATCAACGATATTCTGGATCTTTCCAAAATCGAAGCCAACAAGATGGTGCTGGAAGACGCAAACTATCCGCTGGAAGACGTGCTTGAATTCGTCCACACCTCGCTGCGCTTTCCCATCGAGCAGAAGGGGCTTGAATATGAATGCAAGCTTGGCGACGATGTGCCGCTGAAACTCTGGGGCGACAGCCTGCGTCTCAAGCAGGTCTTGCTCAACCTCATGAACAACGCCGTCAAATTCACGGCCGAGGGGCGCATAACCCTGCGAATTGACCGCGAGCTTTCTGGCGACAAAGACAGCCTGCACTTCAGGATTACCGATACGGGCATGGGCATAAGCCGTGAATACCAGCAGCACCTTTTTGATCCCTATACCCAGGCCAATGCGAGCATCAGCCGCCGCTTCGGCGGCACCGGCCTTGGGCTGAGCATCTGCAAGCGCATTGCGGAGCTCATGCACGGCTCGCTATGGTGCGAAAGCGAACTGGGCAAAGGTTCCACCTTCCACCTGAGCATTCCCTGCACGCCTGCCCGCAATATCTATTGCCCGCAGGAACAGGCCGTTGCCACGGCAGAGCCGCTGGACGGGGCCGAAGAATGCAACATTCTGGTGGCGGAAGATAACGAAATCAACGTGGAAGTACTGCGCGCCATGCTCCGCCAGCTGGGCTTTGAATGCGATGTTGCGCCCAACGGCAAGGAAGCCCTGCGCATGGCCATGGAAACCCCGTATGATATTGTGCTGATGGACGTTAATATGCCCGTCATGGACGGCCTGACCGCCACGCGCGAACTGCGGAACATGCTGCCGGAAAATGACGAGCAAAAAGCCCTGCCCATCATTGCCCTCACCGCCGCCACCCTGCCGGACAATATCGCCGAAATCATCAATGCGGGCATGAACGACCACATAGCCAAGCCCTTCAGCATGGCAATCCTGCGAAAAAAACTCGCCAAATGGCTCAAGCTGCACTGAGCATCCTGAAAAATCGTGTCCGCCGCAAAATTTTCCAAAACCAATGCCGCCAGAATTCTTGAAGGTCTGGGCATTCCCTACGAACTGCACACCGCTGACGTGGACGAAAATGACCTGTCAGCCGTGACAATGGCGCACAATCTGGGCGTTGACCCTGCCTGCGTGTTCAAAACGCTGGTAGCCAAGGGCGACAAAACAGGCGTGCTCATGGCCTGCATCCCCGCTGCGGCGGAACTTGACCTCAAGGCGCTGGCCGCCGCGTCCGGCAACAAGCATGTGGAAATGGTTCCGCTCAAGGATGTACGGCCCCTTACAGGCTATATGCGGGGCGGCTGCTCCCCCCTCGGGGGCAAAAAGGCCTACCCGGTTTTTGTGGACGAAAACGCCATCCTGCTTGAAACTATCTTTGTAAGCGCAGGCCAGCGCGGCGTTCAGCTGCGCCTCAAGCCGGATGATCTGCTGCGCGCGGTTGAAGGGCAATACGCCCCTGTGGCGCGCATTTAGTCGCCAGTCGTTTTTTTCGCATAGCATCAGCCTGCCCCCCAAGCAGCAACAGGTTCCAAGCCGCAGCTCCGTGCGGGGTATCGGCGCGCATGCTCGTCCCGTCTGCCATCCGGCAAGGAGACCATCTATGTTGTATTACCACGCGGATGTGTTCTGCAAAGAACCCATGACCGGGAACGGACTGACTGTTTTTATTGCACCGGCCATTCCTGAACGTGCTGTCATGCAGCAGATCGCCCGGGAGTTCAGGCAGTTTGAAACAATATTTCTTGTGCGGCGCAGTGACGCTGTTTTTGACGCGCGCATCTTTACGGTCGAGGAAGAACTGGATTTCGCCGGACATCCCGTCCTGGGTGCGGCTGCGGTTGTGCAGCACGAATTTTTGCAGGAGGCCCCTAGCACAGTGCGGTTCAATCTGAACAGCAAACAGGTTTCTGTTTCTTGCACT
>JASGGT010000148.1:0-5765 GCA_047602655.1 Desulfovibrio sp.
CGCAGCCCGTCAACATGGCCCTCCCCAAACAGGTTGCCGCCCTCAACCACTTCCTCAACAAGCTGTTCAAAAGGAATGGTCTTCCAGCGGCCTTCGCCGCGCTTGCCCACCCGTTTGAGGCAATGGGTAATGCGAAAAGGGCTCGCTGAGGCGTCAATCATGGCAGCGCCGCGCCCGCAGACGGTAGAACGGCGCTCGTGCCCTGTGGGTTCGGCATCCCCCGCTCCTCTGGCAGAAAGCCCGCGCAGCGCCTCGCTCACAGGCATGCTCATGGGCACTGCGTGCGATGCGGAAAGCGGGTTGTACGGATTGCCCGCAACACGAACTACCTTGTCCTGCGCTTCGTCAATATGCAGACGCACGCCGCACATGGTGCAGCAGCCCCAGCAATGGTTAAAAGCAACGCGGCTGCCCTTGCCCAATGCCAGCGTGCCGTCTTCTGCCACAGTAAATTCCGGAGGCAGGGCATTCTTGTTGATGGGGTCGCGCACCGGCTCACCGGCGGTACCGCTCACAATACCGTTAAGAATTTTTTTCCCCGCACCGGCAGTGGCGGCAGCCACTGCGCTTGCGCCAAGAATCGCCGCGCCTGCGCCAATAAGCTTGCGTTTTTTAGTATCCATCGGCGTATCCGTTCAATTAAATTTAAGCCCTGGAAGAGGAAGGCAGCACAACTGGCAAAACCGTTGCCAGAACAACCAGCAGGCCAATGGTGCCGCCAAAAGCGGCCAGCGCATCCAGCGAGAGCAGGTCGGCAAAGGCTTCACGCGCGGGATACAAGGAAGCATTGCGCCCGAATATTTCGCCCATGTGGACAATCTTCCACAACAGCAAAATGGCGGAAAGGAGCGCGAACGATCCTCTGGCCGCAAGGCGGGCCAAACTGGCGCTGCCGAGCAGCAAGGTGCAGAGGGCCAGCAGTGCCATTATGGCCTCCGGCGCATGCCACCACATATCCACAAAGGCGGCATAGCCACGCGGAGCACGCACCAGCAGGGCCAACACCGCGCACAGCAGGTTCAGCATCAGGCAGACGCCGCCGGCCTTCAGCAAAAGAACTGCATGCTTGCCGCCACGCTCAAAATCGTCAAACCGCAACCGCAGCCAGATCAGCAGACCAAGCCCGCTGGCGGCTATAATGCCCGCTGCCGTCAACACCAATGACGACCAGTAATCGGCCCAGAGCGCCCGCCCTACACAGGCCCGTACCTCGCCTGTGGCGTAGGCCAGGGCCAAAAAGCCAAGGCACACGGCCGCAAGTGCAGCGCCGCGGTTGACCGGCTGTTCTTTGCCGCTCTGCCAAACCAGAACCAGCGTGCACAGAAAGCACAAGGGCAAAATGTAGGCTCCCCAGGCAGTCCAGGAGCTGAAGGAAGGATGGGCAGCGAATTCCCACACGCGCAAAGGCTGTTCAAGCGGCACAAACACGCCCAAAAGGCCGCAGGCCAATGAGCTGAGAGCAGCTACGGCAAGAACATATACCACAAATGGCTTTGCCCGGCGCAAAACGGCAATTCCCGCACCAAGGGTGCTGACGCCGCCTGCAAGGATCATGGTCAGGGCCAGCGGCTCCCAGGCGCCCCACTCCGGCGCATTTACAAACGGCACAAGATCTATGATTTCTCGCATGCTACGTCCTCTCCAACCGTGTGATAGGCATTGGCTGCGGTATGGAATCCGAGCGGGTAAAGCACCTGTCCAACCCAAGATAAAACACATGCGGATCTGTTGACTTGTCAGGATACAAAACGGCTATCCTGCCCTTGTATGCTGCCAGCATCTTGCTGACGGCACTCTGAGGATCGCGCAGATCGCCAAAAATTCGTGCGCCACCCACACAATTTTCTACACATGCAGGCAAGAGCCCTGCGGCAGTGCGGTGGGCGCAAAAGGTGCACTTGTCAGCCGTGTGCGTTTCCCGGTTCAAAAACCGGGCGTCATACGGGCAGGCCTGCACGCAGAATCCACAGCCGATGCAGGTTGTGGCATCAATCAGCACCATGCCGTCAGCCCGTTTGAATGTGGCTCCCACTGGGCATACAGGCACGCACGGAGGGGTTTCGCAATGATTGCAGAGGCGGGGAATAACGGCCACGGAGGGTTCTCTGTTTTCGGCAGGAACTCCAATCATGGCATACTCGCTGACCGTGGTACGAAAATTCCCCAGGGGCACGGCATTTTCTGCTCCGCATGTAACTGTGCACGACTGGCAGCCAATACAGCGCCGCAAGTCAATCACCATGGCGTATCGGGATTTACTCTCGCCTGCCCCAGCAAGCGCCTGCCCCGGAAGTAGCGAGGCCGCGCTTACGCAGCAGAGAGAAAGGAATGTTCGACGTTGCATCACGCCTCCAGTTTTTGCCGAAAGATATTCTGATTGCCGGGAAAAATGCCAATTTGCAGTTTACAAACCGCATCTGCCGCATAACAATATTAGTTTAGTCTTGTATGGATGTGAGGTTGCCGTGTCAACATTGGTATTTTGTGCACAATCATGCCGCAAAAAACGTTAATATTGCGTTAATATTGATTCAGCGTTCAGCGTGTACAATTATGTACTTGTTGAACGACTTGCATTTTCGCAATATGACTGTTTTTTCAGCTAGATATTCAAGAGCCGCCAATTGGGGTTCAAGTAAAAGGCAATGTAACTGGTGGCTGCAACCTTGTGATGTTGGGCGCAGGCGTGGCACCATGCTCCGCCCCGGTAATTATTTTTTGGTGGAACATCCACGTGATACCCCTTGTGAGGTGCGGGCCTTGGAGCATATGCTGAAAGTGACCAAAAGCCTGGCTGCTGTGCGGTCAGACTCGCTTTTCAAACAGAGTAACCCACAGGAGGGTTCCATGACCTTTTCTGCTAACTCATTGAAAATTCTTTTGGCTGCGGGGCTGCTGCTGGCTGGTACTGCGGTTGCGGCTCAGGAAAGCGCTGGTACAGGGCAGGAGATGTACAACAAGCTGTGCTCGGGCTGTCATTCAGCCACCCCTGCGGCAATGAAGGGTAAACCTGCAGATGCACTGGTGGCAGGCATGGAAAGGGTCAAAAACCTGAGCAATGCCACAGGGGCAGCGGCCCGCATGCAGCAGACAGTGCAGAGCCTGAGCCCCGCTCAAGTGAAGGACATTGCGACGTATCTTAACCAGATGAACTAGCTGTAGTCACAGCGCGTTATCAGGCTGACTGTCTGACAGCCCCGGCGCAAAGGCCGGGGTTGCTCCCGTATGGCGGGCAAAATTGCACTTGCAATGCGCTGAATAACAGGGCATATAGCTGCCAGTGCTACGCTGTTTCGGGCAGTTAGCTCAGTTGGTTGAGCACCGCCCTTACAAGGCGGGGGCCACAGGTTCAAGTCCTGTACTGCCCACCAAATACATCAAGGGGTTACGGAATAAATCCGTAACCCCTTATTTTTTAAAGGTCATTTTGTACAGGTCATTTGTACAGATTCCGGAATAAGCGTGCGATTGGCACTGATTTGCGCGTGCTCTGGCCCAAGCGGAAGGGGCCACGAGCTGATGGCGCGGCAACGGCCCGCATACTGGGCTGCCTAGAGATCGTCGTCCGGGTCAGAAAAGAACTTTGGGGTGTGCACGACGCCCCCTCGACGGCTTATTTTGACCAGCACCTCGGTAACAAAGAGGGAATCATTGTTGGTGGTCCAGAAGTCGGTAATATAGCGCTCATAAGAGCCATTGTCGCAAACATAGTTGTTTGAGGCGCACCAGCGCTGCAATTTGCGGTAGGTGCTGCCGATGGTTTCGTGCGAACCGATGTGGTAGCAGCTTGCCGCCAAGCACCCGCCATACGCAACAATCTTGTCTTCCGTGCAGGGAAATATTGTTTTTTGCAGCAGTTTGACGGGCTGTTCCTCGTTCCGCCCCCTGTTTTCCATGGAAGAAAAATTGATGATCACAGGGCCGGTGATATTATTGCCCACCTCTTCAACATAGTTGGTGAAATCCAGGTTGATGATGGCAGACTTGATATCAGAAACAAAGGTCTGGTCCATAAAAAGCATGCGTTCTGGCGGAATATACTTCACAGAAACGCTCTGCTGGCAGTTTTCCAGCACAATTTCTGCTTCATGCAGCAGTTCAAGCCAGTCGCGCACCGAAGTAAGCCGCAGAAACAACAGCTTTTCATCGTTCTGCAACGACTCGATCTTGCTCATGAATATTTTTCGCAGTGCAGAAAGCGAGGTATTGCTGCCCACTTCAAAGGCGGCGCGGATCTCGCTGAGGTTGAACCCCATCTGCTTGTAGTATTTCAGCGGCGGGATGGCGAGCAGTTCGTCCTGCGTGTAGTAGCGGTAGTTGTTGCCCCCGTGCCTCTTGGAAGAAATAAGGCCGAGGTCGTCATAAAAGCGCAGAGCCTTTTTGGAGATCTTGGAGATCTCGCTCATCTGGCTGATGGTGTACCCTTGTTTTGTCATGGCGTTGCCCGGATTTTTTGAAAGGTGGGCAAAAAGGGATGATTATGCGCCTGCCCGAACCTCACAATATCCTATCGAGCATTTGCGCCACCAGCCAGACACAAAAACGGGGCCGGGCACATCCCTTGTGCCGGGGAGAGGCGCACCCCTCCCCGGCAGTGGATTCTTAGTTGGAAATGTAGCGGTTTATGGTCGCCGCGCCTTCGGCATGGGCACGAAAGAACATGCGCACCTGGCCTTCATCATCCAGATCATAGCGCGATTCTTCCAGCAGGCCGTTGGCTTCTGCGGTCAGGAGGGCGTTAAGCACGTCAGCCTTGTTGAAAGCACGAAACGAACTGTATCCGTCTTTAAGCGCGCACAGCACATCTTCTGTGCAGGCCTCGTTAACTGTTGTCATATACTTGAGAATGGCGAAGTTAAGCGGTTTTTTCATGGTAAATTATCCCTTCTTTCTGAAAAAATCCAGCGGATTGACGGCAATGATAAAGATGCCGACGATCATCACGACTGCTGCCAGCCAGGCAATGGGGGCAAGGGCGTAGCCATCGATGCCAAACCACAGACCGAGCACCAGCCAGCAGAAGAAAGGTCCCCAGAAAGAGAACGCGCCATTGCACGACATGCCGAGCGCCGTGCCGCACATGGCGTTGCCCTTATACCAGAGCATAAAGGCAAAATACGCGCCAAAGCCAGCCACGATAAACCAGGGCATGGCGTCAACATCTGTAAAGACTGTGCGGATCATCCCAAAGGCCGAATCGCCGCCAATAAAGGCAAACAGGGGCACAAGAACAAGCAGGTTGGTCAGGGCCGAGGTAAGCTGGCGGATGGTGATGCCGATTTCTGGGTCAATCATGGAAGTGGCGTAGCCGCCCACGCAGCCTTCAAGCCCCCATCCAAAAGCGGCCAGAAAACCAAAGGCGATACCCACAAAGAGGTTCGGCGGCGCGTTGTCGGCAAGACCCGTGCTGCCGATCATGGCGCTGGCCATGAAGCAGATGAAAATCCCCAGCATGGTGCGCGGGGTCAGGGGCTGCTTGAAGAGAATCCGGCTCAGAATGGAGCCGATAGCCGGGCAAAGCGCGCTGATGGGCACAATGATGGAACCGGCGCTCTGCAGGCCAAGCACGTAGCAGGTACTGGCAAGGGGGCCGCCGATAACTGCGGCTGCCATAAGGATGGCGCCGGGCTTGGAGGCCATGCTGCGAAAAACATCGCCAAACTTGCCCTTGCCAATGGCAATCAGCACAGCCCACACGGCGCTGCACGCGTCAGTGGTGGCCGCGCCAAGCGCGCCAAGCAAAAAGAGCTTGGAAAATTCAGAAA
>JASGGT010000149.1:0-5754 GCA_047602655.1 Desulfovibrio sp.
CGGGGCGAACCGCTCCGGCGCGCAGGGTGGGGGTAGGCACCCTGGGGGTTTACTTCTTGAAGATGTTGGTCTTGGACACGTTCATGATACGCATGGCCTGGCCCTTGTCGGCATTGCGGTAAGCGATGCGCATTTCGTCGCCAGCGGTCCATACATAGGCCGGGTAATCCTGGGCTTCAGCAGGAATCTTGAAGGTAATCAAAGACTTCTGACGACCGGAGTACACGGTGACGGTCTGCTGATCCTTGTCGATAATGGGGAAGGTCTTGCCCTTGACCTTGGGATGGTCGGAGCCAACGTTCTTTTCCACATCGGTGAACTGCACGGCCAGTTCGCGCACGCTGTTGGTCTTCTGGTCATAGATAAGCACGGTGTTCTTGACCAGGTCGATCATCAGGCGGCCGCCCACGCTGGGGCTCGGGCCCATGTCCTTGGATTCTACAGGCAGCTTGAAGGTATGCGTGCCGCCGCTGTAGTGCGGGTTAAACTGATCGTGCGTCACGTCCACCACGATGGTGAGGGTTTTGGCTGTGGCATCAAAGGCCACGCAGCGTCCCTGTTCCACGCCTCCGTCGAAGTTGCAGCCGGTGAGCAGTGCAACGGAGAAGGCCATCGCCAGCATAAGCATCAGGTTACGAATCTTCATGGCGGGTCTCCTTCTAGTTGGCCGCGGGCTGGTTCTTCTTGGCGGCAATTTCCGCCTTGGCGCCCTGTACCATCTTGACGGTTATGTAAAGGGAGATAGCCGACACGAAGCCAAGTACGTCGACTGTAGCGGCCGGGCCAAGCAGCCAGCCCCATGCCGGGAATTCGGCTTCGACCAGCTTGCACACAACCGAGATGAGGCAGCCGATAACGGCCAGGCCAAACACGAAGCGGATGCCGTAACCCTTTACATACTTGGTGGCGACAACGCCGATCTGCGCGCCGATGGCCGCACCGCACAGCATGATGAGAGCGGCAAGCAGTTCCACGCGGCCCTTGTATGCGTACGAAGCCGTACCGTAGAGGCCGGAGATGGCGACTTCAAAGAGGTCCGTACCCACCGCCAGATGGGTGGGGCAGCCGACAAGATACACCAGGGCGGGCATGCGGATAAGACCGCCGCCGATGCCGAGGATACCAGCCAGCCAGCCGGTGAAGAAGCTGACGAAAATAGGCAGCCATGCGGAGCAGGTGATGTTGGCCTGCTTGAAGTGGAACACGGGCGGGATCTTGATGGCGTGCAGGCGCGTGGCCCAGTCAACGCCAGTGGCACCGTGGTCAAGTTCCCTGTTCTGGGCCTTGGCTTCGCGTTCCTTCCTGCGGCGGGCGGCGATATCGTGAAATACAAGCCATGCCAGCAACACCAGCAGGACAACATACAACCAGCGCACGACCTTGTCGACGGAACCAAGGCGTTCCAGCCACATGACCATCTGCGCGCCAACTTCCACGCCCACGATGGTACCAACCAGCATGGTCAGGCCCAAACCGTAGTCAACGTTGCCGAACTTGCCGTGCCGCATGGTGGAGATAAGCGATTTACCCGCCATCTGCGCCACGTCGGTACCAATGGCGAAAGCCATGGGGAAACCAAGAATATTCAGACCGGGGGTGACCATCCAGGCGCCGCCCATGCCGAAGAAACCGCCGATAATGCCAACGCCCAACCCAAGAATGACAAGGCCCGGCCAGAAAATGAACACGCCGGAGATAGGCATCAAAATATACAACCAGTCCATAACTTGCCTCCTTCCGACTACTTTTCGGACAATTCGCGGTGCTTGAGGTCAATGCCGATGTGCGTCATGACGACATCCGCCAGCCAACCCAGTATGCAGCCTGTAACCGGAATAATGGCCATAGTCAGAATGGCAAAAAAGAAGTGGCTTTCATTATACATTTCAGCCCACCAGTACAGTATGCCGTCAAGCTTGCGCGTATCGGCGACAACTACAACGTTGGCAACCTTGCCGCCGCCAGCAGCCAGGGCCGCGCCGGGCAATGCCGCAACCAGCAGCGCGCAACCTGTAAGCCATGTCCAGAGCCTCTGCATCCTTTTCATAACTTCCTCCACTTCAAAAAGTGACGTCTCCACTTCAACCACTTACCCATTTTGCGATGACTCCCGTCGGGGGCAGGCACCGCCTCGTTGCCTCGAATGTGAAAGTATTAGCAAAGCCTGTGCCATTGCATAATTATTGCCTGTAATTGCGCCTTTTTTCTATTTTTGCGCGAAAAATCTTGTCACGAAGGGCAATTTTTTTTATACTCAGTTCAAAGATTGCGCTTTTTTGCACAAAACAGGGGAGCACCATGCGCTTACACAGAACACTTCCCCAGGGCAGCTCTCTGGAGTTCACGGCATTCTTTATGAATCGCAGCCTTGCAAGCCGCATGCTGATGCTGGGTTTGCCCCTGCTGGCACTTGTACTGCTGGTTATTTTTACTGCCACGGGCAGCAGCATCGAGGCCATCCTTGATCGCGCAATTGCGCGCAATGCACAGCTTCAGTCGCAGGCAATGAGCCTTGCGCTGGAACAGGCCCTAGAAGAAACGCGCAATCAGCTTCTTATTCTTGCTGCTGGCTCCATGGATCAGAAAGACATGGCCAACCGGCTCAAATTCCGCGCCAAGGCCGGTGGACTGCGGTACCGGGAACTGGCCTTTGAGGGGCTGGCCCCTGACAACCGCTATCTTCTGGTCAACACGGGCGGCGATATCATCAATGTTCCCATGCGGCAGGCCCTTGCCAGCCCCACCGGCCCCTTCCACTCCATTGCCTCAGAGCACCGCACCGGACACGTCAGCGTTGCCCAGCCCGTGGAAGTGACCTATTCCATGGTGCCGGTTAAGGGCAGCAACCAGAATATCACCCTGCACGTGCTGCGGTTTTCAAATCCGGTTCATGATGCGGACGGCGCGTTTGTGGGCTACCTGATGCTTTCGCTGGACTTGCGGGAACTGCGGGACATCGTATCCGCCTACTCCGCCCCCAATGCTCCCATTGCCACATCCGGCAACGACGTGCGCGTGCGCACGCTTTTTTTTGAACGCGATGGCTGGATGCTCTTTCAGTCCGAAGTGCCTGATGCTGGTCTGGCCCAGCGCAGTTTGGGCACGGATGCGGTTCGCGCCGGTTTTATAGGCGATTTTGGCAGACCAGGCTTCAACACGGCATTCCGCCCCGGTCCTGAGCACATCAATTACTGGAACATGGTATCCGATGTGCAGGAGGGCAAGTCAGGCCAGCTGCCCCTTTCTGAAAACAGCTCCCTGTGGAGCAGCAGCCAGATGCGGGTGGAACGGGTGAGTTACGTGCCTGTGACGTTCAGCCCGGTTTCGCAGGCAACAATCATACTGGGTGGTCTGGCGGTATTGGACACCAGCTTTACGACCACGCGCACGGGCGGGCAGCTCATGGGCATCTATGTGGGGGCCTTTGTTGGCGGCATGCTGCTTTTAGGTCTGAGCCTTTGGTGGCTTGCGCGGCAGACGGGCAGTTCGCTCAACGCCGTGACTGCGGAGCTTGAACGCTGCAACGCCGAAGGGGACGACAATAATATAGATATGCCCCAACTGCCGCGTGAACTGGAACGGCTCAAGACTGGCATTAATACCCTGCTTGAACGCTTGCGTGTTACCGCAGAGGCCCGCCGCCTGCGAGCCGCTGAGGATGATGCCCAACAACAGCGCGAGCCGGTAGAAGACCTGCCGCATCCGGAAGATCTGCCCGTCAACAGTCTTATTGGCACATCGCCCGCCATGCTTGCCCTGTGCGACAATGTTCGCAAGGCATCGCAGGTGATGGCCGACGTGCTGGTTGTGGGCGAAACCGGCACGGGCAAGGAGCTGGTTTCCGAAGCCATCCACAGGCTCAGCGCACGGGCGTCGGGGCCGTTCATTACCATCAATTGCGGCGCTCTGGATGAAAATCTGCTTATGGATACGCTTTTCGGCCATGTGAAAGGCGCTTTCACCGAAGCGCGCGCGCCGCGAAAAGGGGCCTTTCTGACGGCGCAGGGCGGCACCCTTATGCTGGACGAAGTGGGCAATGCGGCCCCCAAGGTCCAGCAGGCCCTGCTGCGGGCGCTCTCCACCAGGCGAATCAGACCACTGGGCAGCGATGAAGACGTGCCTTTTGACACGCGCATCATTGCAGCCACCAATGCTTCCCTCTTGGATGATTCACAAAAAGGTTCTTTCCGCGAGGATTTATACTACCGACTGGCCGTCATCACCATCAACACGCCGCCGCTGCGGGAACGCAAGACGGACATTCCCTCGCTGGCGGTCTATTTCCTCTCGGAGGCTCTCAAGGCCAAGGCCAGGCTGAAAGCCGAGGGCGGGGCGCAGCCCGCTGGCGCCCTGAGCGGCATGATCGCAGCCATGCCGCAGGTCAGCAAGGGGGCCATGGCCAAGCTGATGGACTACGACTGGCCCGGCAATGTACGCGAACTGAAAAATACCCTCACGCGGGCGCTGGCATTTTGCGAAGGTGGCATCCTGCTTGCAGAAGATATTCAGCTTGGCGCGTCTACCCAGACGCAAAACGAGGCCATTCCGGCAGGCCAGAACGAAAATGCGGCAGCTCCGGCGCAGGAATCGCGCAAGCCGCAGGATGATCCTTGCGAGCAGGGATTCTGCTCCACGCCTACCCCCGAAACGGTTCCACAGCCGGTGGATGCTCCCGCGCAAGTCAACGAAACCGACAGCCCCGCCCCCCGGCAGCAAGCCGATGATCCGGTGCAGCTGGATGATCTGCTGCGCGGCAACGGCTCCGCGGACAAGCTCAACCGCCGCGTTCTTGAGGTATGGCCGACCATTGCGTCTGCGGGCAGCATCAGCAGGCAGGAATATCAGGAACTGGCGGGCAAGAACATTTCCATGCGCACCGCCCAGTACGACCTGCAATTGCTGGTGCAGATGGGTTTTGTGCGCAAGGAGGGGCGCGGCCCGGCGCAGAGGTATGTTGTGACCGCGTTGGGCCGGTAACCGGGCATGTCAAAATCAGCGACCAAGGATATCCGTATGGCCTCTCTGCTGAAAAAACTGTTTGGAATCACCCCCAAGGTCAATCGCGAGGCGGCCATGGATGCCTTCAACAAGCGCTATGCTTCTTTCAAGGACCTGCTCCAGGCCAATGCTGATCTGGCCGGGGTAATGGCCGGGCTGGACGCCACGCTGCGCGGCGACAAACACATGGAAACCAGCGAAGTGCGCAAGCAGGCCCGCCGGGCCATATTCCACTGCGAGCGCATGGCCTCGACCCTGAGCGAAATGTCGGGCCAGTGCGACATCTCGCTGGGCAGCGCCGTACATTCCATTGCTGCGCGCATTGAACACGAGCTGGATCAGCACACGCGCGGAGATGTACCGCAGTTTACCCTGCCCCTCTCAGAGGTTGACGCCAGCATGGCCTACAGTGTCGGCGGCAAAAACGCCAACCTCGGCGAACTGCGCAACATGCTCGACATGCCTGTGCCGCGCGGATTTTCCATCACAATCCGGGCTTGCAGCTACTTTTTACTGCGCACGCCGGGCCTGTTCAAAAATCTTTTTCGTCTGCTGAAATCCGTTGACCCGGAAAAGCCCGCGCTCATTGCAGAAATTTCCCAGAATATTGAGCAGCTCGTACAGGAAGCCCCCATCCCGGCAGAGGTTGAGCAGGCCCTGTTTGCGGAATGGGACACTGCCTTCGGCAAGAAAGCGGATGTGGTTGTGGCCCTGCGCTCAAGCGCCAATGCCGAGGACGGCGTGCAATCCTTTGCC
>JASGGT010000150.1:0-5720 GCA_047602655.1 Desulfovibrio sp.
GTTTGCAGACCAGCGCAAGGTCTGGATCCCATTTCATTTTTTTCCAGGAGGAAAGGGGACGACTTTTCGGGAAAAAATCATTTGTATTAAAGATGGAGAACTTGCAAACGAGATGTTCAAAAACAATCTTTCTGTCGCTTTAACAAAGGATTACAGGCTGGAATTGTTGGGAATATCTGCGCACGTTTATGCGGATACATTTTCACATTACGGGTTTTCTGGAATGTGCTCCCCCTATAATAGGGTAGACCAAGACTCTTTGGGGGAGCGGTATGCTCTCAAAAAAGGCATATTTTCAACGTTTTCTCATGCATGTGATGTCATTAAGGACTATATAATTGGAGGCGGTGCAGAACAATTTACGGATGCACTCGGACATGGCCCTGTATCAGACTTGCCAGATAGACCTTATCAAGCGTGGGATTTTTCCTATGAGGTTGAGTGTCCAAGCCGGGATTTGGATAGTAGCAGAAAGAACTACGAAACATTTCTGGATTACTGTGAAAAAATACATGGCTACTTCATGCAGTTTGCCGTCACTCGCTATGAGGCAAAATGTATGATACCTTTTACTGAAATGCGGACGGAGCTTGAAAAAATACTCACGCTTGAGGGAACCTTGGATGAACGCGAATCCTATTGGAAGGCATCAGGCCTGACTGACGGAATCGCAGATTACGATCCGGAAGAATGGGAAAATGATAAGAAGAGATTTGTATATAGAAATTCGTCATACGACGGAATAGCGACGCACGCCTACAGGTTTCATCAAGCCGCAGCATACCACCGATATCATGTCCTCAAGGACATGCTGCCCAGCCACGGCATTGCCGTGTACTAGCGCTATCTGTTGCGTAAAGTGCGTCAGGGCTTTCCTACAGTTTTCTGGCGATGATATAGCGGGGCCTCTGGCGCACTTCTGTAAATATTTTGGCGAGGTATTCTCCCACCAGCGCCATGCAGAAAAGCTGCACAGACCCCAGCAGCAAGACTACAATAATCAGTGATGTCCAACCCTGAATGGTTTCGCCCATAACGTATTTGAGTAGGGAGACACCGCTGAATGCCAGCGCCGCCAGCATGCAGAGCATGCTCATGAGGCCAGCGATGCGCAGGGGCGCGACGCTGCACGCCGTTATGCCCTTCCAGGCAAAAGACACCATCTTCCAGAAAGGATATTTGCTTTCGCCAGCCATGCGGCACTGACGCATGTAGAAGACCTGCGCGCTTTTAAAGCCGAGAGCCGGGAAAATCCCGCGCAGAAAAAGGGAATGCTCGTGAATTTCGTCCAGCGCTTCCAGCACGGGACGGGCCACAAGGCGGTAGTCGGCATGGTCGGGGATCAAGGGCACCTTGAGCCAGCGCATGAATCCGTAAAACATGTGGGCAGTGCGCCGTTTGAAAGCCGTATCTGTGCTGCGGTCGTTGCGCACGCCGTAGACGATATCATTGCCTTCCATATAGCGGTCGATCATTTCGGGGATGGCGGCAATGTCGTCCTGCAAATCGGCATCAAGGCTGATGATGCAGTCCACG
This sequence comes from Desulfovibrio sp., assembly GCA_047602655.1. Lineage (GTDB taxonomy): Bacteria > Desulfobacterota > Desulfovibrionia > Desulfovibrionales > Desulfovibrionaceae > Desulfovibrio. The sequence goes on from JASGGT010000150.1 coordinate 1,537, forward strand.
CCCATGTCGCGCGCCGTTATCATGCCCGCCCATACGGCGTTCTGGTGCCCTGCGTTGGCGGCAAAGCTTGCGCCCCGGCAAAAGGGGTCGGTGGCGTGCCGTTCTTCAAGCAGTTCCCATGTGTGGTCACGGCTGCCGTCATTCACGTAGAGGGCAAAACTGTCCGCATGCACGCGGCCCTGTTTTTTGAGGTCGGCCAGCAGACCGGCCAGGGCATCAAGGGTGCGGGGCAGGGTTTCCTCTTCATTATAGCAGGGTACAACCAGTGCCAACAATGGGGCGGTGCGGGACAAGGCTTATTCCTCCATGCGGAGAGTACGTTGGGTGCGATCAGTTTTGCGGATGCGCCACGTTTGCTCTGCGCCACACAAGGGGCGCGCCTGGCTGTTCTACAGCGATATAGGCGATGTCGTCCACAGATTTGATGCCGGGAATAAACACCGCGGCCTTGCCATCATCCGTAACAGCGGCGGAGGCTGGAAAATATCGCAAAGCCGCTGTTTGTGCTGAAATGATCCCTTCGTCAGGGCTTTCAAACAGGGCTCGTGCCGCTTGTTGCAGCAGGCTTGCAGTGGTGGCGGCGCGTATCCTGGTTGCCACATGAACTTCGCCCTGGGGCAGGTTGTCGAAAAACGCAATGTTGCATGCAACGAGTGCGCGAGCGCCGGGCGCTTCAAAGATGTTCAGCGCCGCCGACTCATTCCACGGCACAAGATCACGCCAACTGGTGGCGAAAAGGTTTATTTCGCGGATGTCGTAGCCGGGGAAAAAATACTTGTCTGTTTCCGGGTAGTCTATGCTGCGCAGAGTGTTTTGGCTGTGCGTGGCAATGACCGGCTGCGCCATAAGGAAAACACGCGCCTCTATCAGCACGCTTGAGAGCAGCAGGGTGCAGAATATGATAAAAAGGGCCTTGGCCTTGATGCTTGATGGGTTCAGGGCTGCCAGCAGGGAAAAAGGGCAGAGCGCGGTGAAAAAGAATGTGGCGCTCATGGCCCGGTAGGGGGTTGAGGGGCTGCCAATAAAGGCCGCCAGACTGGCCTGGGCCATGAGGAAGAAAACCACCGAAGGGACCCACGCGGCAGGCTTTAAAAGCCCCCGGCGGCGCAGTATCCATGCAAGCGCCAGCGCAACGATAAAATAGGGCAACATTTCAAGCTGTTGCGTTCCCCAGAATTCCAGAAAACGCAAAAAGGCAGTCATGGACAACAGCGGGATTTTTTCCGCGCCGCCCACGGCAGCGAGGCGCACGGCATTGCCCGGCGCGGCCATCATCATGCCCCAGCCAAAGGCTGCGCCCGCAATGCCCGATAGTGCCCATGCAGGTACTCTGCGGGATGTGCACCAGCGAAACAGCGTCACGCCCAGGGCTGCAAGCAGAACCAGCATGCCGACATTTTCGTTGCTCCAGCCCGCAAGAACTCCCACAAGCGCATAGAGCAGGCCGCCCGGCAAGCGGAAATCTGCCCTATCGGCCCAGATGCGGTACGGCACCAAAAAAAGCACGCCCCACACGAGGCTGTAGCCGTAATCCCCCGTGCCGGTGCGCCAGAAAAAAACTGTTCCAAAGGCGGGTAGTGCAATCCACACAAGCCCGGCCATAATGGCGAGGTGCCATGCGCTCAGGCGTTCACGCCACTGTGCGCCCAAGGCCAGCAGCGAGCCGCTGACAACGAGCAGAAGGAACATGGCGGGAGTGAGCAGGGGGTGCAGCCATGCTGGCCCGCGCAACAGAACCCGAGACATGAAATGCCCGATAAATTTTCCACTCCATTCGTGGTATTCGAGCACCTGCATGTCCCACAGGCCTGTGCAGCCAGGATAAATGCGCGAAAAGGCATAATCGTCGCTGACCCAAGGTGTCATGGCGCAGAACCATGACATTATGGTTATGATGAGCAGGCCTGTGAAAACAATGCGGTTGCGACGCAACGAGGCGGATTTTTGAGATGCTTGTGTGGCGGAGTCGTATTCTGTGTGCTGCATTACGTAAAAGTCCTGGGCCATTGCTGTCCGGGGGAGGGCCAAAAGTTAAAGATGCGTTTCTGTAGCTGGTATCTATTGGTAAATATCTTGCGGTGTCAACGTGTTTGTGGCCGGGGCAGGGAGATTTGGCCCGATCGGCAGCGTAATCTTCTACCCTAATATTTTAGTATGTATTGCCGTTAATAAACAATATTGGTAGGAATCAAACCTGAAAAGGTTTTTCCGCGTGCAGTCAGGCCTCCTGCTGAGGGTATCTCGATCACCTTTGTCTCCCGGAGTTTTCCATGCGCCAGATCAGCATCAATACCATATGCACATTGTCTGTAACGGCAGCGGTTGTTGCCGTTATTACCGTGCTTGTCGTCTATGTGTCCACCTCGTCCTACCGCATGGTCGCCGGAGTACAGACCGAGGCCCTGAATGAAACCAGCAAGATTGTAGCCCGGTCTGCCGAAATATACATCCAGCAGTCTGTGGATGTGGCTACCATTCTTTCCCGGCAGGAGCCTGTGCTGAAGGCATTTTCCGGTCAGCCGCAGGAAGCGCAGGAATTATTGACCAGTTACGTCAAATCCTTGCCGGGGTACTGGTCTTTTCTGCTTTTTGATCTCAAAGGGCGCATTGTTGCCGGGGTCAATTCTGATATGGGCGACCTGACAGGGGGCAACAGGGCTGATCGGGATTATGCCCGCCAGATTTTCAGCGGCAAGGATATGGCGCTGAGTGAAAGCGTCATGAAAGCCACTTCAGGTGATGTGCTGATCTATGTGGCGGCCAAAGCCGTGCGCGGCAAGGACGGTGCATTGCTCGGCGCTGTGGCTGTGTGCCCCCGCTGGACGGACTTTACGGAAAAAACCATTGATCCTATCCGGCTGGGGCGGCGCGGATACGGATTTACCATCGACCAGAGCGGTCGTTTCATATCCCACAGCATGGACAAAAAGCTGCTGCTTCAGGATTATTCCAAGGAAAAATTCATTCAGGACGCGCTTGCAAAGGGCAGCGGCACCTTCAGCTACGAGTGGAAAGGCGAGGACAAGTTCATGTCTGTGGCAAAATTCCGGCTACAGGGTGGCTTGTGTGCATGAGCGCCTATGACTCCGAGCTTACTGCGCCAGCGGCGAACCAGAGGTATGTGCTGTACATGGTGGGCGTGGGCGCGGTAATTCTGCTGACTCTGGTAATACGCATTGTTAACCGCAAACTTGTGTTCGCACCCCTGCAACAGCTTACTGATTTTACAGAATCCGTGGCGCGGGGCGACTTCAAGGCCGTGCTCGCAGGCAAATACCGTGCAGAAATGAAACGGTTTGCCGGGCATCTCTGCACCATGGTGGACGAACTGAAAAAACGCCTCGGCTTTGCGCAGGGCGTGCTTAACGGCATACCAACGCCATGCTATATTGTGGACAGCGACTTTAAGGTGACATGGCTGAATGATCAGATTTGCAGCCTGCTGGGCAAGCCGGACCCCAAGGATACCTATCTGGGGCAGCGCTCCGGGCTGTTTACGCGAGGCGATGCCACGCGTGAAACGCTTTCTGACCGGGCCATCAAGGAACGCAAGGCTCTGAATCAGGAGTTTGATTACGCTGCGCAGTCTGGAAAGGAATTGCGAGTTTCAGTGCAGACAACGCCTTTTTATGATCTGGATAACCGCATGCTGGGTTCTATCACGTTCTGGACGGATCTGACGGAAATTTACGGTCAGAAAACGCGTATTGAGGCGCAGAATGCGGCCATTGCCCAGACCGCCGCTGAGGTTTCGCAAGTGGCGGAAAATATCGCCACCGCCTCGCAGCAGCTTTCAGAGCAGATCGCGCATTCCAGCCAGGGAGCGCGGGAGCAGAGTGGCCGTGTGAGCGACACTGCCAATGCTGTGGAAGAAATGAACGCCACAATCCTTGAGGTCGCCAGAAGCGCCTCGGCCACATCGGAAAATGCTGAAAAGGCCAAACTTAAGGCGCAGGACGGCGCACGGCTGGTGGAAGAAGTCAGCGCTGCAGTGCAGAGTATCCGCAATGCAGCAGGGCAGATGACCGACAGCATGCACAGCCTGGGCGAGCAGGCGCAAAGCATCGGGGCCATCATGGCCGTTATTTCGGATATCGCCGATCAAACCAATCTGTTGGCGCTCAATGCCCCCATTGAGGCGGCGCGCGCTGGCGAGGCCGGCCGTGGTTTTGCCGTGGTGGCGG
>JASGGT010000016.1:0-28685 GCA_047602655.1 Desulfovibrio sp.
AATCTGATACAGCGGCAGGGTCTTGCTGTTGGAATACACACCGTAGACAACGCCATTGTTGTCGATTTTTACATTGCTCAGTGTGCCGGAGGAGTAGCCGTCCTGCGTTCTGTTCTGCACGGTGTAGGTTGTGGTATTGCTGACGCTGGCCGAGTCTTCACGCTGCACCGAGGTCATGGTGGGCACCATTGTGCCGTAATTGATGACGTTTTTATAGACCGGCACACCTGTGCTGGGCGACACGCTGGTCTGCTTGGATTCAGTGGTCAGGCTTGCCAGAGAGTTGTTGCCGGTCACCATGGTTGGTACGGGCCGGGTACCTGCATCGGGCAATGTGTAGGTCGTCGGAGTGATAGCCTTGGCTACGTTGACCACAAAGTCACTGGTGCCTGAAAGCGTGTGCTTCGTGCCGCCAGCATCATCATAGGCGTAATTGGTGCCGTCATGGTATACCCGGCGCTTCACGGCGCCGTCCAGGAAATAGCCGTAGTACTTGGTATCTGTACTCCCTGGCGGAAATGTTGTGGCCTGGTAATAGTTGCCGTAGCTGTCGGAGCCGCTGGGGTAGGTATTGCCCGTGGTCTCATCCTTGGTGAGATTGGTGTAGGTAACACCGGGGCTTGTGCCTGCGCCAACATAGTACACACCGTTATTATTGCCAACGGGGAGGCTGCCAAACCCTGTGGTGAGGGTTCCGTACACATTTTTGGGCGCTGCCCCTGTAGCCGCGGAGTTTGTCCAGAAGTAGCCATTACTATCTGCGGAGACAGCATTGGCGCCCATGGTGCCGTATCGCGTACTGGTCGGAGGAGTCGTAGTAGGATCTGCGAGGGTGTAGTAACCGTATGAATCCATTCCCAGAGCAGCAACCGTATTGGCTACTGGCCAGCCAACAGTGCCCATGGGTTGGCCTGCGCTGTTCTTTTGCACCGTGGTGACAATGGGGTTAATCCAGGCCGGGTTGCCAACGTCTTTGAGGCCAAAGTCCAGCTCTGTGATCTGCTTTTCCACCTGGCTCACAGTGGTGGTGCCCTGGGTCATGGTTTCGCTGACGCTGTTGGCCAGCGGCTGACCGGTGAAGTTGGCTGAAAAGACCGGCAGGCCATTGCTGGAGGTCTTGGTGGGCTGCCAGGAACTCTTGAGCGAGGGGTCAACCGCAACCTGATTGTTGGCAGCGGGTGTTTCTGTCGCGCCATACGAGTATGCGGTCTGGTTTACAAGCTTGCCGCTGGCGTCAAAGATCATGACGCCGCTCATGAGCACGCCGGCCTGCTTGTTGGTGCCCATGACAGGGTCGTTGTAAAATTTGGTGGGCTCTGTTCCCCAGGTGTTGGTGGTAGAATTGTAGCCCTGACCACCATAGCTGCGCTGGTCTTCAGCCGGGGGAATGGTCACCATGTACTCATACATGGTGTAGCCTGCGGGCAGGCCTTCGATGCTGTAGACGGTTTTGCCGTTGGTGTCCGTCTTGGAGGCATCAACCTGGTCGTAGTAGACCGTGAGGTCGTGTGTGGAGCCGCCCTCGTCATACACCTTGATGCTTGACTGCGTGGCATAGGCAGTGTCAGCCATCGGCGGCGTGCTTCTGGCGTCCCACAGGTCAAAAAGGGCGGTCATGGGGCTGGTGCTGCTGGTGGTTTTATCGCCGGTGCCGTTGTTGGTCAGGCCCATGGTAAAGCTGACGTTGGTCGTCTGCTGGGGCGGAATATTCCAACTGTCCAGAACGATGTCCACAGGCGTGCCCGTGCCCTTGTAGGCAGAGTTGGTCGTCGCTGTGGAGCCAGTGCTTGTTGCGCCGCCGTAAAAACTCAGCGATTTGCTGTTGTCGACCTTCCAGCCTTGCAGCAGATAGCCTTCAGGATTTTGCAGTTCGCGGTTGTTGTTGAAATAAAAGTCGCCGGCGCGGCTGTAGTACATCTGGTCGCTGTTCTGCTTGCGCACCTGGAAAAAGCCGTTGCCGTCAATGGCAAGGTCTGTCACCGAGTTGGTGGATTCAAAAGAACCCTGCGAATAGTCGCCGAGCACCGCGTAGGTACTGACGCCCTGACCAATCTGGGTGGTGCCGCTGACGCTGCCGCCATCGGTGTAGAGATAGTCGCTGAAGTCCGCGCGCTGGCCCTTGTAAGCCAGGGTACTGACGTTGGCGATGTTGTTTCCGACGATGTTCATTTTGTTTCCGTGCGCCATAAGGCCGGAAACGCTTGCCCACATGCTGGATGAGAGACTCATATCTTCCTCCGTGTCTTGGGATAGGGGGATATTTTTTCCGCGGACTGGAGCTGTGACTGCCTGCCCGTGATGTAATCTTTTCTGTTTGACTGTCCTACGAACCAGATGAACCTGAATTGCCAGACGTGTCAGTACTGGTGGATGTTGGCACGGTAACCTGCCGCACCTTTGAAAGCTCCATCAACTGACCGCCATCAAGCCCCAGATACACAGTGCCATTGTTGTTGACCACGCCGGTGACCCTGGCGTCCACAACCTGGTCGGCAATGACAGCCTCGCCAGCGGTATTGAGCAGGGCCAGATTGACCGTGTACACGCCATCCGGGGCAACGGTTCCATCGCTGCTCTTGCCGCTCCAGGTGAAGTCGTACGTGGTTCCGGCAGCCTTGGGGTCCACAGTTTCAGTGTAGACGACGTTGTTGTCGGCATCACGCACCGTGATGGTGCCGCTGGCAACGGCGTCGTTGGGCGCGTAACGGAACTTGGTGATGGACGTCGTCTTTGTGGTCGCGTCCGTAACCTTGCCGATACTGTTGCCGGTAACGGTCACTTCCTTGCCGATGTACGACGTGGCGTTGATCATCTGCTGGTTGTTGGACGCGTCAGTCAGCGAACCCATGCTTGTATTCAGGTTGATGAGCTGTTCAAGGCTGGAGAACTGCGCCATCTGGGAAACAAATTCCTTGTCGTCCATGGGGTTCAGCGGATCCTGATACTTGAACTGCGTCACCAGAAGCAGCATAAAGGCGTTTTTATCAAGGTTCGCGCCGCCTTTCTGCTGACCAACAACGGCATTGAACTCGTTGTTAGCCTGGGTGATTGCTGATGATACACTGCTGGCCATACTTCATTCTCCTCACGGCCCGGTTCAGGCAACCACGTTGAGGTTGCTGGTGGTATATCTTGCCGTGTTGCCAAGAGAATGCACAGGCTGTTCCAAAGTTGAAATATCCATGTTTGAGCTGGAATTCCGGACTGTTGCAAGATTCTTCAGCCGGGAAAGTTCTTCCCTGCGGGCATCTTCTTCCTGCCGGGAGTTGTGCTGGCTGAAATCCTGCCAGGATGCGCTGTTCTGCTCCTGCGACGTTTCCTGCCGCACTTCCAGCTTGTCTACCTTGAGGCCCTGCTGCTCAAGATTCATGCGGATTGCATCGACCTGACGGTTTATCATGTCGGTTGTCTCCGACTTTTCAGAGCGGATCACCGCGCTTACTTCGCCGTTGCGCACCGAAAGTGAAACCGTGATGGAACCCAGCTCCTGCGGGTTGAGTTGCAGGTCAAGCCGGGTGCCGCCGCCCTTGGCGGCTGAAAGCATGCCCTGCTCAACCTGCTGGGCCACATGGCGGCCTATGGGCGCAACGGCCGAGGCATCCTGCACGTCGGTCGCATTCTGGGCTGCATGCGCCGCTTGCATGGCCTGCGCAGCCGCATAGGCGGGAGTGGACCCGCGCCCTGTAACTGCAGCGGACTGCGTGTCCACCTTGCCCAACAGATCGCCCCAGGCAGATTTGCCCTTTTGATCCTTGTCGGATTCGCTCTGACCGGAATTGCTGTCGGCATTCTTCTGGCCCTTGTCGTCCAGAGCGGCGGCCTGCTGCGTGGCTGACTGCGCATGAATCTGATTGCCCGCAGTATTTTTGGACGCTTGCGTGCCCGTCTGCGTGCCTGTCTGGGGTTCTGCCTGCGCGCTTGAGCGAGAGACTGCCTGCGAGCCGGACTGCTGCGCCGCCTGCGTGTTTGACTGCTGCGCTGCGGTGCTGTCGGCAGTTTTTCCTGCGGGCATGCGCTGGGTCACTGTGGCCTTGTTTTCGGTGGTGCTGCGATCATCCTCATGCTTTGCGGCGGTCGCATCCTTGCCGATGGCTTCGCTCTGCGCGGCGATCTTGATATCGCCAGGATCGGCCTTCTGACCAGCTTCAAGGGTCTCACCAAGAATATTGCTGCTTTTTTTCTGAACGGTTTTGTCTATGAGAGTCTTGCTCTGTTGCACCGTGCGGTCGCGCAGTGAACTGGCCTGCTTTTCTTTTTCCGTGCGCGCCCGTGCCTTGCTGATAATGGGCTGCAAGGTGGTTTTGAGGGCAGTATCAAGCGTTTTTTGCGCAGCGGCCTGCGTGGCGAAAAATCTGTCACCGGGGCCATGAGCGTACCGAACTGTTCGTTCAGGCAGGTGATGGAGGCGTTGTTGCCAAAGCTGTTGGCCAGGGTTTGCAGGTTGGCAGTGCCAAGCCCAAGGCCGCGACCAAGCGAGATGGCTTCTCCCTGGCTCACTTCAAGGGTGCCCGCCGGGTCAAGCTTGCTCACAAAAGTCGATATGGTGTTGAATGCCTGCTGCGTGTTGCCCTGCAACATCATGGCCTGAACATTGGTGTCCAGAACGCCGGTGGGGTCGATCTTTTTGAGCAGCGAGGTGATGTTGGCCTTGTCCTCATCAGTGAGAACGGGGATGTCGCCGCCGCCCTTAACGCTGGCTGTTATCTGCGCGAGGGTTGCGCCGTCAGGCATTTCTGCCAGGGCCGCAAGCTTGGCAAGGCTTTCAGGCGTAGCGCCAGCCTTGATGAGCTTGCTGTGCATGTCCTGCACTTCCTGCTTGGTAAAGCAGACTTCGTTCAGCGTGTAGGTGATGCCGTTGCTGGTATTGCGCGAATAAGGGCTTTGCACCTGCGCGGCGGCTCTGGCGGTGGGCGTAAAAGGAGTGCTGGGCTTTGATTCTGAGATGCCCTCAAAAACATCGGCAGATGCGTCGGCCTTTTCAACGGCCTTCAAACTGGAGTTGAGGGCGTCCATAAAGGAAGACGTCCGCTCGTCGTTGGGGCGGTTGTTGTTGGCGGCGTTCCAAAGCGTTTCGTTTGTGCTTACGCTTGTGGGAATAATCTGCATGGCTCACTCCTTGCGCGCTAAGCTATACAAGGAGCGTTCCAAAGTTGTTGATGTAATTAATTCAGATAGTTAAGTTGGTATAAATTGTAGAAGAGGGCAATACTTGCCGAATCCGGAGCAGGCTAGGAGGCAGGATTGGCAAAAAGCGGGGCCAGGGCGGCAAGCCTGTACACGGCTGTGTGCCAGCCCTGCTCGCTGAAGCCTTCATTTTGCAAAAACATGTGCAGATGCCCGGTGAACAGCCGTATCATGCCGGGCTGGACGCGCCAGAAATCATTGGGCAGGGGAGTGCGCTTTTTCAGGTGATCGCTGCACAGGGCGCAAAGGTGGGCAAGGCGCACAGCAAGGCGCGCTGCAAGTGAGGGGTGTTCCGCATGGAGGCGGGTCAGCCGCTGGCGCAGCAGGGCTTGCTGGCCTGGGTCATACAGAAAAAGAAAGGCCGCCTGCCATACGTCTTCGAGCTGAGGGCGACAGGAGTTGCCGTGCGGCTCAAAGCAAGGTTTCAAGGTGTGCAGGCCAAGAGCGTCACGCCCGGTTCGGTAAAGGGTAAGGCCCTTGACCGAGGGGGCGCTGGCGGGCCTGCCGGTGGCAAGCTCCTGATGAATTTGCAGCGTAAGCTGGGCAACTGAGGCAGGCATAAAGGCCTGCTTGCAAAAAAGGCGGCTGCGTCTGCACTGCCAACAGCCCACGCAGCTCATGGCGGCGCGCAGTACCCACTGGCCTGGAGCGCTTGGCCCGGTCTCTCGCGCGTGCACCGGCCCCATGGAGAGGTTGAGCACCGGCACGCCAAGATAGTCGGCAAGATGCATGGGGCCGGTATCTGGCGTTATACACAGATCAAGCGTGCCCATGAGGGCCGCAACTTCCCGCAGGGCAAGCCTGCCGCACAGGTTTGCCTGAGCAAGGCCCGAACGGCGCGCCACTTCATCGCCCAGTTCCTGTTCGGCCTTGCCGCCCAGAAAAACCGGGGCCAGGTCTGCCGCCGCAAGGCGCATGGCAAGCCGTGCCCAAAAGGCCGCATCGGGCCTTTTCGCTGCCTCGCTGGCCCCAAGCACCAGACCAACGCGGCGGGTTCCTGCGGGCTTGGGGCGCGCATGCCCCACAACGGCTAAATCGGGAATGGGGGAAAGATCCAGCAGGTGCAGGTCGGCCCAATGAAAGGCATTGGCGTGGTTATTCTGCGTCAGGGCCGTGCGGTACAACTGCCAGAAGCCCTGAACGCGTAATCCATCGTTGTCGCCCACTGGCCCAAGTTTGAGGGGGGATTCAAGCCGCGCCATAAGCTGGGCCGCCACCGGGCCGCTGCTCAGGTTGATCGCCGCCGCATAGGTATGGCGGGCCAGCTCTGCGCAGTGCGAAGGTGGGAAAAAGACGGCATCCGGCGCCAGCGGCATGAGTTGCTGAAAAAAGGCCGGTTCAGCCACAACCCACAGAGGATTGTGGGGCCAGAGCTGACGCAGGCGGATAAGCAGCGGAAAGGTGAGGATCAGGTCACCCATGCGGTGCAGTTGCAGCACCAGAATCGGATCAGCAGCCATTATCAGCCCCGGACGGCCTGACGCGCCGCAGGTGTGCCGTAGACCTCGCGCATGCGGTCCAGCATGGTTTGCAGCCTGTGTTGCCATGTGTGGCAGGAAAGCACGCGCTGCCGTGCCGCCTGCGTGATGCGGCGGCGCTCGGCTGGGTGGGCGAGGTAGTGGCGCGCCAGTTCCGGGGCTTCGTCCGGCTCATGGTAGCAGACGATTTCGTGCGGCTCAAAAAGCTGCTCCATCTGCTCGCGCCAGTCGGTAAGCACAAAACTGCCTGCGGCAGGCACGTCAAATACCCGCTGGTTGACCGCGCCCTTCATTTGCTTGCTGGTGCAGTTGAAGTTGATGGCGGATTGCCCGTAAAAGAGTGGCAGCTCTGTATAGTAGCTCAGGGCGTCCAGATAACGAGGTTGTAGCGGCTCATGGCGGAATTCCACCTTTTGCCAGCCTGCATCACCCACAATAAGCGGGCGCAGGGGCAGCAGACGCCGCACGCAGCCGTTGCGGTACAAACGGGTGGCCTGCCATGTGACGGCGGTCTCATAGGCCAGTTTGGCTTCGTTGTCCGGCAGGGCCTGATAGTGCGCATAGGCCTCTGGCTGGCAGTCGCGCAGAAAATCAGCCACAGAGCGATGGTGGCTGTCCATGAATTCCTGGGCCACAGCGTAAAAGGAGAGCAGCAGCGGACGGGGAAAATGCCCGTTTTTCAGCCTGCCGCCAACCTTATAGACCATGGAATTGCCTACAAAGGAGACGTCTGCCTTCCATGCGACTGGTGCGGACGCTCCCTTGGCGGGGTGAAAGCGGTCCGGGTCTGTGCCCAGCGGCAGGTAAAACACGTGCTCAAAACCCGCTGCGTGCAGGGACGAAATGTTGTCTGAATCCCAGGTGAACAGGGTTGTCCAGGGGCTGACGCAGCGGGAGTACAGATGGATGATGAGGTGCGGATTATCCACAAACCATGAGGCCAGGGGCAGCTGCAACCGGGCCAGCAGGTCCATGAGCACTCCCTCGACGTCCACGCCCATATGGTTGAGCGTAATGCAGCAGTCTGGCCTGAAAGACACCACGGCCTCCAGCAGCTGCTGCACAAAATCCGCACGGGCCACGGCTTCATCACCAATGACAACCAGCTTGTATTCAATACCAAGCTTGCGACATGCGCCCTCGATTTCACCCATGAGGAAGTATTTGCTGGTCAGCAGCAGTACGCGAGGGCTTGCATCGGCAAAACGCGGCCCTGCGGCGCGGCTCCAGAAGTCAAACCTGGCGCTGGCGAGGAGATTTTTTTGCAGGGAACCGTAGTATTCGCGGTCAAGGCGCAGATAAAAGGGCAGGGCCAGAGGCAGCAGACGCAGGCCGCCGTGGAGCATCTGCCAGTGTGTCAGCTCTGTGAGGGCATCCTGATGGTTCGGGCTGGTGATGAGCGTAATGCGCTCGCGCAGGTCAGCCGGCAGGCTTTGCAGCACGCCAGTGATGGCCTGAAGCCCGGCTTCCTTTTCCACCACGGCCACCGGCCCGTCAACGCACTGCAACACCTGGCGCAATGCATGTCCAAGGCCGCAGCCAAGCAGAACCGGCAGGCAATCGCGCTGCAATTCCTGCATTTGCCCGGTTACAACCGCGATTTCACGCTCAGCGCCGCCGGGGCGCAGCATATGAAAAACGCGCTCGCCCAGCCTGACTTCAATATCGTCTGGTATCCCAGATTGTTGCGCGCTCTGACCCTTGTGTTCGGAATGCTCGGAATACACCGCCGTAAAGTGCGGCGCTTCAGTCCGCGTCATCATCTGGGGCTCATCTGGGAGGGCTGCATGGGTTCCGCGATGATCTCGTTGTCCACCAGGCGGAACAGCGTGCACTGGTATATGCGCTCAACAACCATAAACGCGCGGCCGACGGAGATTTCCACTCCGGGGTATACGGTGCCCTGGCAGAGCAGACGGCAGTTCTGCATGTAGTTTTCGTCCTGAGCCAACCTGCCCCACAGCTCGTCGCGCCTGTTGATGAGTTGCCTGCGCTGTAGCCGCAGGGCTTGCAGTTTGCGGGACGCATCGTTGGTTTCGGGCGGCAAATGCCCGGCGATGGCATTGAGGTGGGTGATGGTTTGCGACAGCTGCGCGATAATTTTGTCGATCTTTTCCAGCTGGCGAATGCTCAAGGGGTCGTAGCCCAGGTAGACCTTGGTGGCCAGGGCCGCCTTGTTGCCTAGCTGGCCGCCCACGTAAACGCTGCCATAGGCATTGATAGTGCCGCCGTAGAGCTTGTCGCGCACAACCATGTTGCTGCCAGCGTATACCGTGCTGTACAGGCAGGTTTTTTCAATAACCATGTTGCCGCGCGCCCGGGCGTCCACGCTTTCCAGAAAGGGAGTCATGAGCTTGTCGCCAGCGTCAACCTTGCTGTGCTTGCCTGCGCCGCCGCGCACGCCCCCGTCGATCATGAGGTCGCGCCGGGCGCGCACAACGCCGCCCTCAACCATGCCCATGATGCGCACGTTGTTGCCCTGCACCGAAAAACCGGCGCGCACGGAACCGTGCACGGCCATATCGCCCACAAAAAAGATGTTGCCGGTCTGAAAACTCACGTCCTGACGCACGTTGAGCAGGGTCTTAACGGTAATTTTGCCGTTAAGGTAAAAAACATAGCCCTTGGCGGCAGCAAGCAGATAGCTGGGATAACGTGGATCTACGCGGGTGTTGCCGCCCATGGGGAAGGCGTCATTTTCAAGTATGAAGCGCTGGTCAACCTTGGGCCCGGCGTCTTTAAGCGGCACAAGCTCAGCCAGAACCTGCCCGGCGATAACATTCTGGACGTAGCCCAGACTGTATACGTCGGACTTTCCATTATCTCCACTCGGTTTGAGGTTGAGATAATCGAAATCGGGATTGAAGTAATGCCTCAGATAGTATTGCACCATGCACCATCCGTCGGGCTGAAGGGCAAGACCCCGTGATATTGTTACTCAGCAGTATCGGGAATATAGCCTTTCAGTTCATCTTCGCTCTCGAATGTAGGGAAAAATCCCTCGATCTCGGCTTTGCGCAGCAATTCGGCCACGTGTGGCGCGGGCATCAGCAAAACAAGCCTGCGCCCCCTCCCCCGGCCCTTGGTGCTGGCGCTTACCAGCACTCCCAGCCCGGAAGTATCCACTTTTTCAACGTGGCTCAGATCAAGCACAACCTGGCGAATATTGGGCGCCAGCAGATGCGCTTCAAGCTGTTTGCTGAACTCGGCCACATCGGGCAGCAGAAGATTGCCAGAAAAGCGCAATACCGTGACGTTGGTGTGCGATTCCGCCTTCAGCTCAAACATGGCTGTATTTCCTCCGTAAGGCAACAGGTCGCTTCAACGGGAAAACAGGTTGGCAGAGTCCAGATAAATGGTCACAGGCCCCCAGTTGCACAGGCGCACATCCATGTCCGCTCCGAAGATGCCTGACGATACGCTGACGGCGCAAGTTTCGTCAACCATTTGAACGAAATCCGTAAACATGTCTTTGGCCCAGGCGGGGTCGCCTGCATCAGTAAAGGAAGGCCTGCGGCCCTTGTGGCAATCGGCGTACAGGGTAAACTGCGGCACAAATAATATCTGACCACCGATTTCGTCCAATGAAAGGTGGAACTTATGGGCATTCTCTCCTGTGCCGGGAAAGATGCGCAGCCCCACAAGCTTGCGAGCCATGCCCGTAAAAGCCGGTGAGGAGCGAAATTCTGGTCCATCTTCCTGCCCAAAGGCAACGAGGGCCATGATGCCAGTGTTGATGGCCGCCACCAGACGGCCATCAACACTGACAGAAGCTTCTTTAACCCTTTGCGCAATGATCCGCATCAGGCATGGCCCACTTGGTCATCCTCGCCGTTGGCGGCAGGGGCACTGGCAGCTGCGGCAGCGCGCCGGTTTTTTCTGTTGGCCATCTTTTGCTCTTCTTCTTCGCGCAGAGCGCGGCGCAGCACCTTGCCCACAATGGTCTTGGGCAGTTCATCGCGGAACTCCACAAGGCGCGGCACCTTGTAGCCAGCCAGTTTCTGGCGGCACCAGGCGATGACGTCGGCCTTGGTCAGTTCTTCGTCAGGGCGGCGCACCACAAAGGCCTTGAGGATCTCGCCGCGCATCTCGTCGGTAATGCCGACAGTGACGGCTTCAAGCACCTTGGGGTGTTCCAGCAACACTTCGTCCACTTCGCGGGGATACACATTGTAGCCGCCCACAATGACCATGTCTTTTTTACGGTCAACAATATAAAAATAACCGTCTTCATCCATGGTGGCAAGGTCGCCTGTATACAGCCAGCCGTTGCGCAGGGCGCTGGCGCTTTCGTCAGGCCTGCGCCAGTAGCCGTGCATGACCTGGGGGCCCTGCACGATCAGTTCGCCCATCTTGCCGGGGGGCAGGGTGAGGGAGCCGCCTTCCATGTCCACAATGCGGGCATCGGTGCCTGGCACGGGCATGCCGATGGAATTGGGGCGCTGCCCTTCCTGTCCAAGGGGGTTGCAATGGGTGATGGGCGAGGCTTCCGTAAGGCCATAGCCCTCCAGAATAGCGGCACCGGTGGTTTCCTGAAACTTGCGGAATATCTCGCGCGGCAGCGGCGCTGAGCCTGAAACGCAGATTTTGATGCTGCGCAGGTCAAAATCTGCCAGATTTTTCTGTTGCAGCAGCGAGATATAGACCGAGGGCGCACCGGGAAAGACGGTGGGCTTGTACTTGGCAATAAGGCGCAGCACATCCTGCGGCACATAGCGCGGCAGGGGCAGTGTGGTGGCCGCCAGGGCGATGGGAATAATCAGGCCTGTGGTGAGGCCGTACACGTGAAAGAAGGGCAGCAGCGAAATAAAGGTGTGCTTGTCTTCCGCCTTGACGTGGATGATGTCCAGCACCTGACGGCAGTTGGTGCCCACATTGCTGTGCGTCAGGGTAACGCCCTTGGGCAGGCCCGTTGTACCGCCGGTGTACTGCAGCATGATGGGGTCGCGCAGCGGGTCGGCAATGGGGGCGGAATAACGCTCCGCGCCCTTGCAGAAGTGCTTCCATTCATGAACGTTCTTGCCGTCGTAGGGCACGGGTTCCTTGACGCTGCGGCTTTTTTTGAGGCGGTAGAGCCAGTTGAGCGGAAAGGAAAGCGCATCCGCAGCGCCCGTAACGATGAAGTTCTTCAGGGGCAGGCGGTCGCGCAGGGCAGAAACGCGGGGCCAGAGCAGATCGAGCAGCACCATGTGCTCTGCGCCCGAATCCTGCATGTTGGCCATGATTTCCTTTTCCATATACAGGGGGTTGGTCATGACCACCACGCCCCCGGCCTTGATGATGCCCCAGAAGGCCACCACGGTCTGCGGCATGTTGGGCATCATCAGGGCAACGCGGTGCCCTGTTTTTACGCCGATGCGGCGCAAGCCCCCTGCAAAACGCTCCGCCTGCTCGCGCAGCTGCTTGTAGGTGATGCGCGTATTCTGGAAAATGACGGCCAGTCGATTGGGATATTTGTCTGCGGCCTCATCCAGCAAGGCATAGAGCGGCTTGTTCCACACCTCGGAGGTGCGCGGAACGAAGGAGTCATAGTGGGCAAACCAGGGCCTGCTGAGTTCTGTGTTCATGTCCTTCCTTATGGTGTCGAATCGTTATGGCAGGGGAGGCGGAGCTAATCAGCGCCCCCGCGCGGTCACAACTGCATATGCCTTGATGCCTTCGGAACGCCCGGTAAAGCCCAGGTGTTCCTCTGTGGTAGCCTTGAAGTTCACGCATGATGCGGGCAACCCCATAAGCCGAGCGACGTTCTTTCTGATTTCTTCCCGGTAGGGCGCGAGTTTGGGAACCTGCGCCACTATGGTCATATCCACGTGACAGGGCGTACAGCCCGCCTCGCGCACCATGTCCAGGACCTGATGCAGCAGAATGGCGGATGAAATGCCGTCAAAACGGGGATCCTTGTCTGAAAAATGCTGACCAATGTCGCCAAGGCAGGCGCAGCCGAGCAGGGCATCGGACAGGGCATGCAGAAGCACATCGCCGTCAGAATGGGCCAGAACTTCGGGCGCGCTGGGAATGCTCACGCCGCCAAGGCGCATGGGACGGCCCTCGCCGTAGCGGTGAACATCATAGCCCATGCCGGTGCGGATGGAAGGAAGGGGATTTTCGTCTTGCAGCAGGTCAAGATCTTCAGGGCGGGTAATCTTCACGTTGGCAGCCTCGCCTTGTATGACACGCACTTCAAGGCCAAGCGCCTCCAGAAGCGACGCATCGTCGGTTACGGCAAGCCCCGCCTCAACCGCGTGGGCGTGGGCCGAGAGCAGCGCTTCAAGCTGAAAACCCTGCGGTGTCTGCACAGCCGCAAGCCCGTCGCGCGGCAGTGTGGCCGTCACGCGGCCATTTTCCACCGTCTTGATGGTATCGGTCACTGATATGGCGGGGATAACGCCAGCCGCGCCCTCTGCAAGCGCGTCGCAAACGCGGCGCACAAGCGCCGGGGAAAGAAAGGGACGGGCGGCATCGTGCACCAGCACGCTGGCGGGGCGCAGGGGCAGGGCGGCCAGACCAAGGCGCACGGAATCCTGACGCAAAGGTCCGCCGCAGGCCGTAACCCACGGCAGCCCAAGATAATCGCGCCTGTTCAGGTCGGCCAGAAGCTCGCCGGCTTCGGTATTCTGACCGGGAGGAAACACAAAGACAATTCCGGCCACACAGGCGCTACGGCTCATGGCGCGGGCCGCATGCCAGAAAAGCGGCGCGCCGCGCCAGGGCAAAAACTGCTTGGCCGTGCCGCCGGCGGCATGGGCCATACGCGTGCCCTGCCCGGCGGCCAGTATGAGCGCCCAGGGCTTTGCCGCATCAGGTGGTGTGCCGGAACATTCTGACATTACATACCTTGTTAACAAGTGGGAGTCGGACGATAAGCCGGGTTCTGTCATGCGGTTGCCCGCACCAGACCGTCATTCCTCTAGGAGCGCGGTTACCCGCGCCCTCAAGCAACCTACCCGGAAGGCAATGGTCGGGCCGACCACCTTCCCTATTTGGTCTTGCTCCAAACGGGGTATGCCGAGCATGCCGCGTCACCGCGGCATCTGGTGGGCTCTTACCCCACCGTTTCACCCTTACCCCGCCGCGAGGCGGGGCGGTTTGCTTTCTGTGGCGCTGTCCGAGGGTCGCCCCTCCTGGGTGTTACCCAGCGTTCTGCCCTGTGGAGCCCGGACTTTCCTCCCCGGGCCTTGCGGCCCGCAGCGTCGGTCTGTCCGACTCCCACTTGTTGATCTTGTTTCCGGCGCGGTCTGCGTAACATACCGCGCCGGAAGTGATTTTTAGTCGGTAAGGGTCACCGGCTTCTGGGCGCACTGCGGGGCTTCTTCAATAGAGAAGTGCTCGCACCAGAAAATGAGGCGCTGGCAGTTGGGGCAGCTCAGAATCTGCTGGCCGCGCTGCAATTCAATGAAAGACTGCGGCGGCACGGCAATGTGGCAACCGGAGCAGATGCCTTCTTTCACGGCAACGATGACGGGATGCTCAAGACGCCTGCGGATGAATTCGTAGCGCATGAACACGGGCTGGGGAATATTCTTGCTGGCTGAAGTGCGTTTTTCGTTCAGACCTTCAAGGGCGGCGTTGCCCTTTTGCAGCTTTTCTTCAAGGCCATCGCGCTTGACTTCAAGCTCGGCCTTGATGGCGGTGTAGGTCAGGTCGATTTCGGCCAGCGCGTCGTTCTGGTACTGCAGTTCCTCAAGAAGGGTCATTTTTTCTTCTTCGCGGGAACGGTTGACCTTTTCCATGCTGTCCATTTCGCGCATCATGGCGTGGTATTCACGCTGATTGCCAACTGCCATGAGCTTGTTCTTGCTCTTTTTGATGCGTGCGGAGTCGTCATCAATCTCAAGCGAGAGGCGCTTTTGCTGATCCTGAAGGTGCGAAAGCTTGTCCAGAATGTAGTTGCGCTGGGTTTCGATGGCGGCAAAGCGCTGTTCAAGGGAATCAAGCTCGCTCGGGGCGCTGCTCAGGTCCTGCTTGACGGCGTGGATGGCGTCATCGACCTTCTGCAGCTCTACAAGCTGCTTGATCTGGTCAAAATATACGGCATTGCTCATGAGAGTCCTCCTGATAAAATCATGACAGGGCAACAGGGCGGAATGGCGAGGCGGAAGGCACAAAAAACACTTCCGTCTCTGGCAGGCGCTGTTGCAGCAACCGGCTCATGCGCAGCATCATTTCTTCCTCAAGGCTGTGGTGGCCCACATCCAGAAGGCAGATTTCCGCGGCAAGCGCCGTGTGGTATTTGACATCACCGGTTATGAAAAGCTGCGCATTGGCAGCTTGCGCCGCGCCGAGCAGCGATGAACCCGAACCCGTGCAGTAGGCCACGCGGGTAATTGTTTGCGGCTCAGGGCCGCTCACTGTGGCTGTGGCAAGGGGGGCGTTGCGGGCAATGATGCCTGCAATCTGCGCCACGGTCATGGCCTTGGGCAGATCGCCCGCAAGGCCGAAGCCCAGCGGCAGATCATTGCCCACAGCCGGGGCCACAGGCTCCAGCACGGCAAGATTGCGCAGCTCAAGCGCACGGGCCAGCCAGCCCGCCGGGCCGTAAGCGTTGACATCCAGCGAGGTATGGGCTGCGTACAGCGGCACATCGGCCTGAAACAGCAGGCGCAGCACCTCGTGGTAATCGTCAAGCCTGTTGGGCAGCACGGCCTTGAGCAGCAGCGGATGATGGCTGAGCACAAATTGCGCGCCCTTTTCCAGCGCTGCACGCACGGATGCGGGCGTTGGGTCGAGGCAGACGGCAAGCCTGGCAACATCCTGCCTGTGCGCCGCCACCTGCTGGCCCGAAAAATCCCAGCCGGCAGCAGCGGCCAAGGGTGCAATTTCTTCTATCGCCTTAATAATTTCAATAGGTTGCATAGATATCACCCACCATAAAAAAAGGCACTTTCTTGCTGGTGCAGAGAAAGCGCCTCGTTGAATACGGCGTAAAAAAATGTGCAACGTGTTGTGGCAATGTTGTTTCGCACCTTGTCTGACGCGTGCGCGCAGGAAAATCCAAAGGGGGTTCAGCTCTTCGGAATCAGAGAAATTATCCAAGGTTGGGCCCTTTGTCAATATCAATGGCGCGGCGCGTTGCCTGAGCCTGCCTGTACATCCCCGGGCCGTAAACAAAAGGGAGGCTCCGTAAAGCTCCCCTGGAAAAAAGCGATAAAGCCGCAACGGGCGTCGGGCCGCGCCATGCTGGAGCAGTTGCGACTCCCTCTATTGCCCGCGCAGGTAACGCACGGCGTTCACAAAAATGAGCGTACCGGGGGCGTCCAGCTCGCCGCGCGTCCAGCCGGGGTGGTTGGTAACGTGGTGGAATGCCTCGGGGTGGGGCATAAGGCCGAGCACCCGGCCAGTGGGATCGGTCAGGCCCGCAATGGCAAGAGTGGAGCCATTGGGGTTGAGCGGATATTCCTGCGTAGGCTTGCCCGTTGCAGGGTCAGCATATTGCAGGGCGATGAGGTTTTCTTCCTCCAGGCGGCGCAGGCAGTCTGCATCGCGGGCAACGAGCTTGCCTTCGCCGTGGCGCACGGGCATGGAGAGCAGGGGCAGGTTTTTGGTGAATACGCAGGGGCTTGCCGCATTGGGCAGCAGATGCACCCAGCGGTCTTCAAAGCGGGCAGAATCGTTGTTGCCCAGCGAAACCTGGCGCTCAAAGCGCTGACCGCCAAGGGCAGGCAGCACACCCAGCTTGACCAGCAACTGAAAACCGTTGCAGATGCCCAGAATCAGCTTGCCCTCATCCAAAAACTCGCGCAAGCTCTGCAACAGGGCCGCGCCCGCGTCGTCCTTGAGGTAACGCCAGCGCATGGCCGCAGCCTGGGCCGCGCCGAGATCGTCGCCATCCAGAAACCCGCCGGGGAAAACCAAAAAGTGATAGTCGGCAAGGCGAACCTTGGCCGCCACCAGATCGGAAAAATGCACCACATCGGCCTTGTCGGCACCGGCCAGACGGGCAGTGTGGGCTGTTTCCATGTGCGAATTTGTACCGTAGCCGGTGATGACCAGTGTGTTGACCGTACCCATGCGGGGGAAGCCTCCTTGGCTTTGCAACGCAGATAATTCCGGCCATGCCTTGCGGTGTGGGCCGGACGTGCTTTTGCCTTGGAAACCTTGGCTGACCCGCGCCGGGCATAACAGATGGCCGGCGCGCGGGCGCTTATGGTGGGCACGCACGCTGAAAAGGGAATAACACATTACTTAGCTTGTTTTACTTAGTCAATGCTAGCCAAAAAATTCAATTTGGGTTAAGACTGTTTGGTTGAACTATTCAACATACCCAAGTACAGGTGGAAGTGCATGAAAACTAAATACATTTTTGTGACGGGCGGCGTTCTGTCGTCGTTAGGCAAGGGCCTCGCGGCTGCGTCTTTGGGCGCGCTGCTGCAAACGCGCGGGCTTACGGTAACCATCCAGAAGCTTGATCCTTACATCAATGTTGACCCCGGCACCATGAACCCGTTCCAGCACGGCGAGGTATTTGTTACCGATGACGGCGCAGAAACGGATCTGGATCTCGGGCACTACGAACGTTACCTTAACGTGCCCATGTCGCGGAAGAACAACACCACTTCCGGCGCCATTTACAACCACGTTATCGCCAAGGAACGTCACGGCGATTACTTGGGCGCCACGGTGCAGGTGATTCCGCATATTACTGATGAAATCAAGAACGTGGTGCTCTCCCTTTCCGAAGGCGAGGACGCGCCCGATGTCGCCATTATCGAAATCGGCGGCACTGTGGGCGACATTGAAGGCCTGCCTTTTCTTGAGGCCATCCGCCAGTTGCGCTCCGACCTTGGGCGCGACAACTGCCTGAACATTCACCTTACCCTGGTTCCCTACCTGCGCAGCGCTGGCGAGCACAAGACCAAGCCCACCCAGCACAGCGTCAAGGAACTGCTCTCGATTGGCATTCAGCCCGACATTATTCTGTGCCGCTGCGAGCAGAGCATCCCCGAAGAACTGCGCCGCAAGATCGCCCTTTTCTGCAATGTGGATCAGGACGCCGTGTTCTCTTCGGTGGACGTGAACAATATTTATGAAGTGCCGCTCAAGTTCTACGAAGAAGGCTTTGACCAGAAGGTGGCCATCATGCTGCGCCTGCCCGCGCGCAATGCCCACCTTGAAGCCTGGGAAAAGCTCGTGAGCGACTGCGCCAACCCCAAGGGCAAGGTCACCATTGCCATTGTGGGCAAGTATGTTGACCTCAAGGAAGCTTACAAGAGCCTGCACGAAGCCCTCATTCACGGCGGCGTTGCCAACCGTGTGGAAGTGGAACTGCGCTACGTCAATTCCGAGAATGTGGACGAAAGCAATTGCGCGGAATCCTTCAAGGGCTGCCACGGCATTCTCGTTCCCGGCGGCTTTGGCTATCGCGGTGTGGAAGGCAAGATTGCCGCCATCCGCTATGCGCGTGAAAACAACATTCCCTTCTTCGGCATCTGCCTTGGCATGCAGTGCGCGGTTATCGAATTTGCCCGCCACGTGGCAAACCTTGATGACGCCAACTCTGAAGAATTCAACCCGCTCTCTGATCACAAGGTTATCTACCTTATGACCGAGTGGTTCGACTTCCGCACCAAGAACGTTGAAAAACGCGACGCGGGCAGCGACAAGGGCGGCACCATGCGCCTTGGCTCCTACCCCTGCAAGGTGCAGCCCGATACCAAGGCCTTTGTGGCCTACAAGAAGGGCATGGTTGATGAACGTCACCGCCATCGCTACGAATTCAACAATGCCTTCAAGGAAATGCTGGGCGAAAAGGGTATGGTTTTCAGCGGCACCGCCCCTGACGATTCGCTTGTGGAAATCATTGAGCTGAAGAACCACCCCTGGTTCCTTGGCTGCCAGTTCCACCCCGAATTCAAATCCCGGCCCATGAACGCGCACCCGCTGTTCCGCGAATTTATCGGAGCGGCGAAAAAGTTCGCCAAGGTATAATTTCGCCGCGTTAACGCAGCGAGGCTTATTGGTTTTCATCAAGCTTGGGTATCGCAAAATCGCGCAAAAAGGGGAGGGCATTGCCTTCCCCTTTTTTGGTGCGCAGATAATTTGCAAAGGCGCAAAAACTGCGCCAGATCTGGATTTTTGGCGCTGACATCCCTTGCCGCAGGCAGCGGATGCCGTGAACCTGATCTTGCAACTGTTAGCTATTGCATAATTTTTGCAGATGTGGCACAGTACTTGTAAACAGATAATTCTATAGTCCTATGGCAAGTTAAGGCAAAAGAGTACACATGGCACTGGAACTACGGCAGCAACTCAAGCTGTCACAGCAACTGGTAATGACCCCGCAATTGCAGCAGGCAATCAAGCTGTTGCAACTCTCACGCGTGGAACTTCTGGAAACTGTGCAGCAGGAACTGCTTGAAAACCCCTTTCTCGAAGAATCTTCACTTACGGACGATGCCTCCCAGGAGCAGCGCGAAGAAAGCCGCGAAGCACCCAAGGAGGAGGTTTACGACAGGGAACTGGCCAAGGACGCCGACTGGGAAGATTACCTTGGCGAGTTTGCCAGCACCCCCCGCCTTTCGCAGTCGCGCGAGTTTGAGCTTGCCGAAGAAATTTCGCCTCTTGAAGCCCGCTATGCGGCCAAGCCCACCCTCGAGGGGCATCTGTTCTGGCAGTTGCGCCTTTCGTCGCTGACAGAAGAGCAGAAGGCCATTGGCGAGGTCATTATCGGCAATCTTTCCTCTGCCGGGTATCTGCAAGCCAGCATTGAAGAAGTGGCCGAAATGGCCCAGGCAACGCCCGAGGCCGTGCTGCCCGTGCTTGAAAAGGTGCAGCTTTTTGACCCCATCGGCGTTGCCGCGCGTGATGCGCGCGAATGCCTGATGGTGCAGATCAAGAGCCTCAATTACGCCCGCGACCCCATCCTCGTGGAGCTGGTGGAATCGCACCTCGAAGACCTCGAGGCCAAGCGCTACAAGCCCCTGTTGCGCAAGTTCAAGCTCGATATGGAAGAGCTCAAGGAGTATCTGGATATCATCCAGAGCCTTGACCCATTGCCCGGCGCAAGTTTTGGCGGCGGCGAGCCAACTTACGTAAGCCCCGATGTATTTGTGTACAAGATGGGTGATGAATTTGTGATTTTGCTTAATGATGACGGCCTGCCCCAGTTGCAGCTCTCGGCCATGAGCCAGATGAACATTGGCGGCTCGGAGAAGGAAAAGGACTACTGCTCCGAAAAGATCCGTTCCGCCTCATGGCTTATCAAGAGCCTGTATCAGCGCCAGCGCACGCTTTACAAGGTTATGGAAAGCATTGTGCGCCATCAGCAGCCATTTTTTGAAGACGGCGTGACCAAGCTCGCGCCGCTCATTCTCAAGGATATTGCTGACGATATCAGCATGCACGAATCAACGGTGAGCCGCATTACCACCAACAAGTATGTGGCAACGCCCCACGGCATCTTTGAATTGAAGTTTTTCTTTAACAGCGGCCTTGAACTCGATGACGGAAGCCAGGTAGGCTCAGAAAGCGTCAAGGCTCTGATCAAGAAATTCATCTCTGAGGAAGATACCCGATCCCCCCTCAGCGATGAGCGTATCGGCGAAATGCTCAAGGAGCGTCTCAAGGTCAATATTGCGCGGCGCACGGTGGCAAAATACCGCACGGCGCTTGATATTCCATCTTCGTCAAGGCGCAAGGAGCATTTCTGATTCCCCGTCGAGTGGCTCAATACTTAGGAGGAATTTATGAACATCTCATTTGCTTTCAAGAACTTTGAAGCCTCCGAACATCTGAAGAAGTATGCCCGTCGCCGCATGGAAAAGCTGGGACGGTTTTTTGGCAAGGCCTCTGGCCTTGAAGTTGCCGTTGTGCTGACAGTCGACAAGTTCCGTCATCGCTGCGAAGTGACCGTTACGGGCGAAGGCCTGCACATCAACGCCACGGAACAGACCTCGGACATGTACGCCGCCATTGACCTTGTGACAGACAAGGTCGAATCGCAGATCAAGCGCCAGGTGGCCCGCGTAAAGGCCCAGAGGCGGCACGCCCGCAATACGGATGTGGACGTGTTTACCTACAACCTCGATGCCGAGGCAGACGTGCAGCAGCCCGTTGACGGCACCGACCGCCTCGCCACCAAGCCCCTGCATCTGGATGAAGCGCTTATGCAGCTTGATTCCATCGGCAGCGAGTTTCTGGTGTTCTTTAACGCAGAAAACAACCGCATCAATGTGGTATACCGCACCAAGGTGAGCGGCTATGCCCTCATTGACCCCGTGTTGTAATCGTTCATAATGAGGGGGCGGGCTGGCAATGGCCCGCCCCCGTTTCAGGCGCACCCCCCTGCCGTTTGCCGCGCAATGGCCCTCACCCGGGCTTGAGCGCGGCGCGGATTTGGCAACGTCCGTCAGAAGCCTGTGGCGCACAACCCCGGCTGCAAACGGCGATCTGACCCCGAAGAGGCGAATGTCATGAAGGATTCCGCGCAGATGCCCCCCACTGATTCCACCCTTGCCGCTACGCCGGATGCCAACGCGCCCGTTCCCGGCACGGATGTGCAGGTGTGCATTGTCACGGGCCTTTCCGGCGCTGGCAAAAGCACGGCGCTCAAGGTTTTTGAAGACATGGGCCACTTTGTGGTCGATGGGCTGCCCGTGAGCCTTGTCATGGAAATGGTGGACATGATGTCGCGCCCCTCCATGAGCCACTTCAAGGGCATTGCCCTGGGCATGGATCTGCGCCAGAGCAATTTTGTGGAAGACATCAACGACTGCCTGAGCATGCTCGCGGGTAAAAATATCCGCCCCATGCTGCTTTTTCTTGAGGCCAACAATCAGGAACTCATTCGCCGCTATGCCTCGACCCGCCGCCCGCATCCGCTGGAGCGCGAGGGCATGGGCCTCGAGGCGGCGCTGCTGGCAGAGCGCAGCAGCCTGCGCCCCCTGCGCGAAATGGCTGATCTGGTTATCGACACCTCGCGTTTTTCCATCCACGACCTGCGGCGCGCCATTCAGAAGCGCTGGAGCGGCAACAAGGGCAGGCTGCGGGCCATCAGGGTCAACGTGATTTCTTTCGGCTTCAAATACGGTGTGCCGCGCGAGGCTGATCTGGTTTTTGACTTGCGTTTTCTGGCAAACCCCTATTTTGTGGAAGAGCTGCGGCCCATGAGCGGCAAGGACAAACCCGTTGCCGACTATGTGTTCAATTCGCCCCATGCTCGCGAATACCGCGACAAGCTGGTTGATCTGCTGTTTTTTATGCTGCCGCTCATGGAGGCAGAAGGCCGCTACCGCATAACTGTGGCCGTGGGCTGTACCGGCGGCCGCCACCGCTCGGTGGCAATGGCCGAAGAAATTTTACAGGCGCTGCGGCAGGCTGATTATCCGGCTTTTCTGGAGCATCGGCATCTTGAACTTGGCTAAAAAAGCTGGCACGTTCTGTTGCGTGAGGTTGTCATGACGGACGAAAACAAGAAGACTCAGGTTGGAATCATTCTGGTTTCGCATGCCGACTATGGTTCGGCCATGCTGCGCACCGCCGAATTCATACTCGGGCAGCAGAGCGATTGCAGCTCCATCAGTGTTGACGTGGCGCACGAGGTTTCCGAAACCGTTCGCCGCCTTACGGACGCAACCCAGCGGCTCGACAAGGGCGCGGGCGTCATTATTCTTACTGATATGTTTGGCGGCACGCCCACCAATCTTGCGCTTTCGCTGCTGGCAACCCACAAGGTCGAGGTTGTTACCGGCGTGAACCTGCCCATGCTGCTCAAGGTGTTCACCTCGCGCGACAAGGAGCTTGAAGAAGTGGCCCGCATCGCTGGCGAGGCAGGCGCAAAAGGTATTGTGGTTGCGGGCAGCATGCTGCGCAACAAAGCCCGTGATAAAGCCGATAGCTAGTATGTGGTTTCGCGTGGACAATCGCCTGGTTCACGGCCAGGTCATCGAAGCCTGGTTACCCTACACAGGGGCGCGACATCTGGTGGTAGCCAACGACGAACTTGCGGACGACATAATGCGGCAGCAGATAATTGAGCTGGCAGTGCCGCAACGCGTGATGACCCACTTCATCAGCGTAAAGGAACTGGCGGCCACGCTCAATTCCTGCGGCGACGACTGTTTTGTGCTGTTTGCCAACTGTCAGGATGCGCGGCGCGCCTGTGACGCGGGCATCCTCATGCAGGTGCTGAACATGGGCAACCTGCACTACGCGCCGGACAAGCTACAGGTGCTGCCCCATGTGGCCCTTTCCGCACAGGACAGGGAAGACCTGCACGTTATACAGGATCATCTTGTGCAGCTTGATTTTCGCTGCGTTCCCACAGAGACAGTTCGAGGCCCCAATGATCAACTTTTCTGATGTATTCGCTGCCGGGGCTCCCTACGCTTTTTTTTTGCCCTGGCTGGCGCTGCACGTTCAACCTGCATCGTTGGCCTTGTAGACCGCCCCATCTGTCTGGCCCTGTTCGCGGGCTTTTTTACCGGCGACTGGTCGCTGGCTCTCCCCCTTGGTATAATTATCGAACTGCTCTGGCTTGACGCGCTGGAACTTGGCAGCGTTGTACCGCCGTATGGCAGCCTGAGTTTTCTGCTGGTGTTTCCCTTGTGCAGACATTTTGGGCTGGATCAGCCCGGTATGGCGCTGTTGCCGCTCATACTTGCAATGATGGCGGCGTACACGGCGAGCTGGTGTGAACTGCGCCAGCGCATTGGCCTGAACCCCTTGGTGGATGCCGTGGTGGCGTGGGGCAACGGCAGCGGGGGAGTATCGCCGGGGCGCGTTATTCTGCTGGCCGGGCTGTGCCGCGCCTTGTGGCAGGCGGCCTTATATATGGTGTGCTTTGGGCTGATTTATGTGCTGCTGGCGGTGCTGTCGGCGAGCCACGCCCTGCCGGCGCTGCCGGCGGTAACGTGGTCGGCCCTGTATGTGGCGGCCCTGCTTGGGCGGTGCTGTCGCTGCGCACGCGGCAGGCCTACGCCGTGCTGGTGGGTACGCTGGGCGCGCTGGCCCTGCTCATCTGGGGCGGCAACTGAGGGGAGGCTGGGTCGAGGCTCAGCCCGCAACCTGGCCGCACCGCGTTCGCGGCCCTGCGGAAAGAGCGACAACTTCCCAAGTTGCAGGCCGTTGGCTTTTCTCACTGATTGCACGACATGGATTTTTTCCCGGCCAAGCGCTCCCTATTTTTGTCCGGTAGAGTGCTCTAACTATGCTCAGCTTGACATGACCCCAAAGAATCACTACAAAATCCGGATTGCGCTCGTAGCTCAGTTGGATAGAGCGACAACCTCCTAAGTTGTAGGCCACAGGTTCGATTCCTGTCGGGCGCACCAGTATATTTCAAAAGGGGCAGACGGAATTTCCGTGTGCCCCTTTTTTTGTATGAAAGAAAACCGCCCTGCGGGGGGAGTTGGCCGAGGGGGAACCCCAAGGTGGGATTTTGCTGACTGGACATTTCTTATGGTTTGACTATGTAATAGCGGCGCATTCAAATAAACCGCATCCACAAAAAAGGAGAACTGTCATGAAATCTTCAAAAATTATTCTTCCGGTCCTGTTAGCCGCAACGATGGTTGGCACAGCCTTTTATACCACACAGGCTGCGGCTATGGACGGGAAAATGGGCATGGGAGGTTGCGGCATGATGGGTGGCTCAGAGATGAGCCCCATGATGCAGCATATGGGCATGGGTTCAATCGAGCCTGGCATGATCAAGCATATCAAGGGGCAGTTGAAGCCGGAGCAAATGGCGCAGTTTGATGCGGCCCTCAAGGATTACAACAAGAAAATTGACCCCCTTCAGCGGGGGTGTTTGTCAAACATCAGGAGCTGACGGCCCTTCAGCATGCGACCAACCCCGATGTTAAGGCTGTAAGCAAGCAGCTACGGAACTTGCGCAGCTTTTCAGCAGGATAAGGTCAGAACGTGAAACCTTTGAGGAAAAGATCAA
This sequence comes from Desulfovibrio sp., assembly GCA_047602655.1. Classification (GTDB taxonomy): domain Bacteria; phylum Desulfobacterota; class Desulfovibrionia; order Desulfovibrionales; family Desulfovibrionaceae; genus Desulfovibrio. The sequence continues at coordinate 24,547 of JASGGT010000016.1, forward strand.
AAAAGATTTTGACATCAAAGAACTGCACGGGGATATGATGGGCGGCGGTATGATGGGCGGCGGTATGGTGGGCGGCATGAACATGATGCCATGAGCCAGACTTCCCCTGTCGCAGACCAGGCACCCGCTGGTCATGAAGGGCATAAGCAATAAAAGAAAGGCATTGAACGTAACCGGTTCATCTTGATTGAGGAGAGGGTTGCACCTTGCAGCAACCCTTATCCTCAGCGCGGCACGGCTGTACCACTGTTCAGTTGCTTCATTGCCCCGCAGCCTGCGCTCCGGCGGCCAGCTTCAAAAGCGTTCGGCCAGCAGGTTGGGGGCAAGCATTACCTTGGCGGCGGCAGAGGTTTGCACGCTGCCGCTCACGTTCATGGGCTCGCTGTTGTCTGCCCTTTCAATTTCTGCCTCCAGCGCGGCGCGCAGGCGCTGAAACGATTCTTCCACTTCCGGGTATTCGTTGGTTTCACGCCAGGGCAGGGTGAGGCTGCGCGTCCACGAATGCCCCTTGTGCGATGGGGCCTCAAGGGCGTGAAAGCGTGTGGGGGTATAACCTTGCGCCCGCTCGAACAGGCCGGGATAGCAGTAATCCTGCCGTTCCTCTTCCGGCTGCGGAATGGTTGAAACTACGCTTACTATGGGCAGGGCCAGGGCTTTTTCGTGTTCCTCAAGCCGCACGGAATATTGCAGCACCGGTCGCAGGTAGCCGCGTTTTTTGGTAATTTTCCATTCAATATGCATGGCGACCTCATGTCTGCGGATGGTTTGGGTGTTCGCGGGTGGCTGAGGGGCGCGGCCCCGGCTGTTCGCAGCCGCGTTCAGGCCGTGGCGGATGCGGGTTCCGTCAGGCATATCACCTGCCCGAATGGCGGCTGCTGCTCGTGCGGGGCGCTGCAAATCCACAGCACAGGATATTCCGGTTCGGCGGGGTAGCGGTCGCACTCCAGATCGGTAAACCAGATCAGGCAGGTGGGTGCCAGGCGCTCGTCTTCAATATGCGCGCACACGGGGCGATAATCCGTACCGCCGCCACCCACGGGCGCAAGGCTGGCGGGCATGTCCATACGCGTGAGTGTGATGGTTTTCTGTACCTTTGTGTCGTGAAACAGCACTGTGAGCGTGGTGTCGTAGGCCTCAAGCACGGTTGCAAGCTCCGCGCAAAACATTGCCAGTGCCTGCTCGTCCACAGATCCGGAGCAGTCCACTGCCAGAGCCACATGGGGCAGGCGGGCCTCCCGCCGGGAAGGCAGGTAGATGTTCTGGTGCAGATAGCGGCGGTTGGGAGTAGTCCACGAATAGTCGTTTTGCGCGCATTGCTCCAAGAAACGCTGCAAAAGCGTGCGCCAATCCAGCTTGGGCCGCCACGCACGGTCAAGCTGCCGGGCCAGACCAGCGGGCATGCTGCCCATGTTGCGGGCGCGCTGCATGGCCTGCATCATGGCGATATCCGCCTCCTGCTCCGCAGCCTTGAGGGCCTGATCGTTCTGCATGCCCTGCGCATCGGGGTGATCCTGCACCTCACCTGTGAAGCTGGTTGTGCCCTCTGATTGCTCCGGGCGGCCTTTTTCGCGCCTGGCTGCGGCCTTGTTGCCAGCGGCGGATTGGGGGTCGGCGTCTTCATCCTTTTGCTGCTTGCTGTTTTGCGCGCCTTGCGGGGTGGGCTGCTCCGGTTGCCCGGTCTGCTTGCCGCCATCAAAGGCCGCTGCGCCAGCACCTTCAGTCTGTTCCGCGCCCTGCGCAACCTGCGCGTTCTGCGCACCTTTGTTGGTGGGGGAGTCTTGCAGGCTTGCCAGTGCATCAAAGATTTCATCCGCATTCATGCCCGCATAGGCCGGATTGTGCGCAAAACCCTGAGGCAGGGTAAAGCCGGACTCCACCAAGATGTGATTGATTGCCAGATCGCAGGCTCGGTTCCACAGCTTTGCATCGCGGCCCTTGCGGCGCAGATGATGCCCGAAGGCCAGATGAAGAACCTCGTGCGCCATTGCCCCCACCAGTGATTTTTGCGAAAGGGCAGTTGAGAATGCCGGGTTGTAGCCAAGGGTTTTGCCGTCTGTCCACATATCCGCGCAGGAGGGGTCTGCCTTGAAGCGCAGGCGCAGGGCCAGAGAGCCGAAGAAGGGATGCTCCATGACCAGAGCTGCGCGGGCGCGCGTGATGCAGTGCAGGGTCGCCAGGGTTGCATCATTGGCGTTCGTTGCGGCTGGGGCAAGCTCTTGCGGGGGTTGCGGCTGTTGCAGCGGGTGTGGAGCGCAAGGCGCACTGTCGGGGCGGGACTGCTGGTTCTCGAATGTGTGCATGGCTTAAAGCAGAACTTCCGCGTTTTTTTCCGCCCAGCGGTTGAAGGCCGGGGTGTTCACCACATCCGTATTCTGGCAGACGGCGTCGCGCATCAGCAGTACGCTGAATTCTGCGGGCAGGCGCTCGGCATAGGCTGTGAGGGCATCCATGGTGTCTTCGGCCGCGCGCAGGCTCAGGGCCTCACATGTGGCGTACAGGGCGGCTGGCTCCTGCGGCACTGTTGCGGCCTCTGGCTGCGCCAGGATGGAATCCACTGTGGGCAGCTCGCGCCAGACGGAGAGAAAGCCCATGAACTCAGCTGCGGCTGCTGGGCCGACGGTGCCCTGAAACAGCTCGTATTCCACCTCGCGGGCGGGTGCGGCCTCCAGAATGCGCGAAACAAATTCCCACGATCGGGGCGAGGCAAAGGCTTTTTCCATGCGCTGCGGGTCAAAATCGTGCAGCAGACGTGGGCGAAAACGCAAAAACGCGCAGACCTCGCGGCGAATGCCCGCTCCTTGCGCCCAGGCGAGCCAATCGTCAAGGCTGGCGTCAAACTCCAGATGCACCATGCGGTTAGCCAGGGCAGAAGGCATGCGGTAGGAGACGGCCTTGTCCTTTTCCCGATTGCCAGCCGCAACAATGGACCAGCCATCCGGCAGCCGGTATTCCCCAATGGCTCTGTCGAGTATGAGCTGGTAACAGGCTGCCTGAACCAGCGGCGGGGCGGCGTTGAGTTCGTCCAGAAACAGGATGCCCGCGGGCGGGTCGCCCGGCCCCGGCAAAAAGGCAGGCGGGCACCATACGGCTGTTCCGGCATCAGTAAGGCGCGGCAAGCCGCGCAGGTCAACCGGGTCAAGCAGCACGGCCCTGATGTCCCGCAGGGCCATTCCCCGCATGGCGGCCACCTGGGATACTATCTGGCTTTTGCCCACGCCCGGCGCACCCCACAAAAATACGGGCTGATGAATGTTGGTGAGGGTCTGCAAAGCGGAAATAACCTGTGAAGGCGTCATGTTTCTTCCTGAAATAGCTGTGATTGGAGAGGGCGCGCGCAATTATTCGCGGATGAGGCACCCGATGAATCAGGAAGATGAAGGAAAAGAAATTGAAAGTCAATATCAATCTGAAAGGCGAAAGAGCGATACAATAAAAAGGAGGCAATGGCGGAGGTTGCCCACTGGTGCATGGGGCCTGCCACCGCACGAGCCTTTCACCGCATAAAACAGTATAGCAAAGCGGCCCGCAGGGTGTGGCCTGCTTTACATTGTCTTATGGCTGGCCGAAGAACAGTCGCTTTGAGTGCTGATCAGCCCCTTGATGTCGCGCAGGGGCGGCGTGCCAAACTGGCGGCGATATTCACGGCTGAATTGCGAGGGGCTTTCGTACCCCACCTGAAATGCTGCGCTGGTGGCGTCCAGATGCTCCATGAACATGAGGCGCCTGGCCTCGTGCAGGCGCATCCACTTTTGGTATTGCAGCGGGCTCATGCTGGTCATGGCGCGAAAATGGAGATGAAAGGTCGAGGTGCTCATGCCGATCTGCCGGGCGAGGCTGTCGATCTTCAGGGGCTGGACGTAGTTTTTCTTGAGCCAGTCAATGGCCTGCGCAATCTGGAATCCATGGCTGCCAGCAGCTACGATCTGGCGCAGATAATGCCCCTGTTCGCCCAACAGAAGGCGATAAAGTATCTCTTTGTGAACCAGGGGGGAGAGCACGGCGATATCCTGCGGGTGGTCGTGCAGGTCAAGCAGGCGCTGAAAGGCGTTGAGCAAGGGCATGCACACCTCGCTGACCCGCATGCCCCGGCCGGATTTTGCCGCGCGCGAAACCGGCAGATTGCTGTCCACCATCATCTG
>JASGGT010000151.1:0-5645 GCA_047602655.1 Desulfovibrio sp.
CTGTTACAGAAAGACCTTGTTTTGCAGTGGCCGCGCGGCGTTGGTAATAAATCCCAACCGCGCAGGTATGCGCACCAGCCGCCTCAGGCGGCAGTGTCGGCGCATGTCCGTTCTGTCCTTTCCGAGGGGGAAATTGAACATGAAGAAGCTTATCGTCTGCGCCCTGCTGGCCGCCGTGCTGGCTGCCGTGCCCGCATTTGCCAAAAAGACCTACGTGAACGGCATCGACCCCGACTATCCGCCCTTTGCCTACATGGATGAAAAAACTGGCAAGCCCGCTGGTTTTGACGTGGATTCCATGAACTGGATAGCCAAGACCATGGGATTTGAAGTGGTTCACAAGCCCATGGCATGGGACGGCATCATCCCCGCCCTGCTCGCCAAACAGATCGACATGGTTGACTCCGGCATGAGCATCACCGCAGAGCGCGCCAAGGTTGTGCAGTTCTCCAACCCCTATTGGACGGTTTCGCGCGTGTTTGTTGTGCCCGCCGACTCCAAGCTGACCCCTGCCGACATCCTGAGCAAAAAAATCCAGCTCGGCGTGCAGCGTGGCACCTCTGAAGCCAACGACATCAAAAAAGAGCAGGAAGAAAAGAAATATCCTTTTGAACTGCGCTTTTACGAATCTTCCCCCCTTGCGGTTGAAGACCTCCTCAATGGCCGCATCCAGGCTGCCCTGATGGACGAACTGCCCGCCAACAACGCCATTGAAAATGGCCGCGCCGTCAAAAAGGCCGGCACCCACGGCGAACCCGACAATTTCGGCGTTGCCATGCGCAAAGACGACAAGGAACTGCAGAAGCTGGTGAACGAAGGCTATAAAAAACTTATGGCCGACCCCTACTGGAAAGAACTGCAGCAGAAATACCTGAGCAAATAACGGACGCGCAAGCGCCCACACGTCAAGCGCGAACCGCCTGAAATCCGGACGGTTCGCGCTTGTGCGGAAAAGGCACCCTCCATTCATGAATTCATTGCTTGTGGTATACAACGCCCTGCCCTCCATTCTGTCCGGCAGTCTGGTCACAGTGGGCAACGTCACCCTGTCGCTGACAATGGGTCTGCTGCTTGGCGTACCCATGGCTGTGGCACAGGTTTATGGCGGCCCCTGGCTGCGCCGGCTCGTGGCGTTGTATGTGTGGTTTTTCAGAGGTGTGCCCATCCTGGTGCTGCTGTTCCTCTGCTACGGCCTCTTCATCAGCATCGGTATTTCCATTGATCCCTTTTTCATCTGCTGTATCGTTCTTGGCAGTACCAGCACGGCCTATCAGTCGCAAATTTTCAGGGGCGCTATAGAAAGCCTGCCCCACGGGCAGCTCAATGCCGCGCGCGCACTTGGCATGCGCGAAAGCACGGGCATCTGCTCCATTATTTTGCCTCAGGCCATGCGGCTCTCCATTCCTGGCTGGGCCAACGAATTTTCTATTCTCCTCAAGGATTCGGCCATCTGCTTTGTGCTCGGCACGCAAGACATCATGGCCCGCACCTCGTTTGTGGCGGCCAGAACGCACGAGCATCTGGCCCTCTACGCCACGGCGGGCGTGCTGTATTTTGTGCTGACGCTGGTGGTGCTGAAACTGTTGCGTCATCTGGAACAAAAAATCCATGTACCCGGCTATTCCTCAGGGATCGGCATGGAAGGCATGGGTATGGGATAAGCATGAGCGTGGATCAACAAGCGGTATTGCAGGTCAAGGGCATTTCCAAGGTGTTGGGCGGCAAGCCCATTCTGGACAATTGCAGTCTCACGGTGAACCGGGGCGAACTCAAGGTGCTCATCGGGCCTTCCGGCGCGGGCAAGAGCACGTTTCTTCAAAGCATCAACTGCCTTATCCCCCCGGATTCAGGCGAGATCTATCTTGAAGGCCAGTTGCTCAACCGCACGGACAAGGCCGCACTTTGCGCCTTTCGCGCTCAGGTGGGCATGATCTTTCAGGATTTCAACCTGTTTGATCACCTTACCGCTGAAGAAAATGTGGCCATAGCCCTGCGCAAGGTGCGCGGCATGTCTGCTGCCGATGCGCGCGCCCGCGCGCAGGAAGAGCTGGCCCGAGTGGGCCTTGCCCGCCGCGCAAGCCTGTATCCGGCGCAGCTCTCTGGCGGCCAGAAGCAGCGTGTGGCCATGGCCCGCGCCCTCGCCATGGACCCCAAGGTTATTCTGCTCGACGAGCCGACCTCGGCCCTTGACCCCGAGCTTGTGGGCGAAGTGCTTGCCGTTATTCGCGATCTCGCCAGTGGCGGCATGACCATGGTCATGGCAACGCACCAGATGGATTTTGCCCGTGCTCTTGCTACAGAGATCATTTTCATGGAACACGGCAAGCTCATTGAACAGGGCTCGCCAGCCGTACTGCTGGCCGAAGGGTCAAACACGCGTACCCGCGATTTTTGCCAGCGCCTGCTGGAGATGGGGGCCTAAGTGCTCGACGCGGCCTTTTTCAGCAACGAACTGCTGCCAGCCCTGAACCGCGGGCTGCTGGTTTCGCTTGCGCTCATTATTCCAGCCGGGAGCCTCGGCTTTGTGGGCGGCGTGCTCCTGGGCTGCGCCCGCGCTTTTGGGCCGCGCTGGCTGCGCCGCCTTGGCAACGGCTATACCTCGCTGATACGTGGTGTGCCCCTGGCTGTGCAACTGATGATGATCTATTACGCCCTGCCAAAACTTGGCATATTCTTTTCGCCCTTTGGCGCGGCGCTGACCAGTTTTACTCTCTGCACGGCCGCCTATCAGTCGGAATACGTGCGGGGCGCACTGCTCTCCATCAGGCAGGGACAGGTACGCGCCGCTCAGGCGCTTGGTTTCAGCCAGTGGCAGACTGTCTCGTGGATCATTATTCCCCAAGCTGCCAGACGCGCCCTGCCCGGCTGCGGCAATGAGATCATTTATCTCATCAAATACAGCTCACTGGCCTATCTGGTCACCTGCCTGGAACTCATGGGCGAAGGCAAGGTCGTGGCTTCTGACACGTTCCGCTTCACAGAAGTCTTTATCGCTGTGGGCGCGTACTATCTGGCCATGGTCACGCTGGCCACGTTTCTGCTGCGCTGGCTTGAAGACAGATACCGCATTCCCGGCTTTGGCGCACGCTAGGTGTAATGTTCCATTGTATTCTCGTATGCAAAAGGCCCGCTTGCGCGGGCCTTTTAACACTCTTTTTTATTCAGGAGCCTTTTCAGACGCAGCAGCGCTGGGCATCAATCCTGCCCAAGCTCCTTTTTAAGCCAGGACTTCACTTCGGGCGTGGGTTCGCTGATGCCACGCCAGGAACCGTGAACCTTGCGGTAGTCTTCCATCAGACCCGCAGGCAGAGGAACGGTAATCAGGTCGTCCGCCCTTTCAGAGTTGCGCCGTACAAGGCGTATGACAGGCGGTTCCTGCCAGCTGTCCACCACAAAGTAGTGGGACACATCTTCCTTGGAGCGAACCGGCGGATATTCTGAATGCCAGTCGTTATTTCCCCATTCCAGATACATGGTAACCGCGTGTTCGGGGCTGAGGTTCCAGTCTATATTGTAAAGAGAAAAATCCTTCAGTGATGTCATGGCTTCCTCCTCTTGTGCTTAATCTATTAATAACCATTATTGATAAATTATGCAAGCGGCAAGCCTCAACCATGCTACCGTCGGCCGGGTTCCGCCTCTTTCTTTTTCTGGGCCCGCTCCGCCTCCAGTCGCCGCTGCTGGCGAATACGGTCAAGCCGGGTCTGCTGCGCCTGTTCGCGTTGCTGGCGCGCCTCTTCAAGCAGTTTTTCTTTTTTACGGTCAAATACCAGGGTCGTGCGCAAGGCCGCAGTGCCCAGAGAAACCATGGTCACAATGAGGATGAGTATCTTCTGAATAGACCACGGCTCGGAACCCAGGATAACCCTGAGCCAGCCCAGGTGCAGCGCATCGCCCCAGAAGTAGACCACGGGCACGGCAACGAAGCACAGCAGCAACCCCACAGCCTCCAACCACATGAATGTTTTGAGCAGGGTAAGACCAAAAAGGGTTCCATCGCGCACCATGCGCAGGAACTGCAACCGCTTGCGCAGACTACGCAGCAATTCTGCAAGGTGGGGCGTTTCACCCTGAGCGCGCTTGAAGGCCTCGGCCTCCTTGAAATTGCACGAAAATGCCCGGTTGATGATGCCAGCGCTCTCGTTAAATTCCTGGCTGAACTCCCGCAACGCAGCAGGGAAGGGAAACCATGAGGCTTCATCGCGAATTTCCTGCAAGATATCGAGATAATACTTGTACCGGTTGCGGAGGTCTTCAACTTCACGGGCTATGCAGTCTTCCACTTCCCTTTCAAGATTGGGACGCTCAGCCACCACCTTAAGATAGGCAAGGTAGTTGTTGATATTGGCCAGGGCTTCCAGCTCACGCACCTTTTCGCCCAGTTGCAGCTGCACGGGATGCTCCGGAGCAAACCACGCATCAATGCGCCCACCTATTTCGTTTATGCGATCCCGGTCGACATCAGCGCACTTTTTGGCCTCTGTCCACAGGTCGTAAAGGGTGGAAAGGATCAGCAGGCGGCCGCGTTCAAGCGCAGGATCAATCAGAATCCTGTTGAAGTACGCTGGTTCCTCCCGGATGAGCGTTATAAGCTGATCCAGCACAGGCTCGCAAAAACCCATTTTTACCTGGCAGACGATTTCGCGATACTTGACCTCGCGCCACTGGGGCATGACGCGCCAAATCTGCGAATACAGTTCTATGGCCTGAGAAAACTGCCCCTGCTCTTCCGCCAGACGCGCAAGAAAGAATTCTGTCCAGGCCTGCAAGGCGGGCGATGGCGTAAGCACCGCCGCATTGCGGAACGCCGCTTCCGCACGGGGATAATCATTGCGCTCAATATGCGCAAAAGCCTGCACCATGTGCAGGCGCGGGTCACGCTGATGCCGCGATATTGCCTGGCTTATCCTCTTTTCCATCTCCGACATTTCAGACGGAGACGTGGTTATGAGCTTGTCCAGCAAATCCCAGGCGGGACTGTCGTCCTTGGTTGGAATGGCCTCGTTGGGTTCCGGCTCGCGCATACGGTAAAGCCAGTGCCTCGGCACATTGCGCAACTGGCATGCAGCATTTATCTCAAGCACGGCCCGCAGCACGATCGCGGCATCGTCTTCGCCGCCAAGCACTGCTCCGTAGCCGCCTGCCCCTTTTTCCGTCAGCGTCATTTCGATGCTGCGGAACCCCTCATTGATGGCTTCAAGATCAAGCTGCCCGAGTTTTTCCCACACATCCTGACTGTTGGACGCTGGCCCAAAACGCGTGGGGCATTCTGACGAATCGTGGCTGTGAATACCGCAATAGACGCAGCCCGTGCCAGAAGGGCTTGGCGATGTGAGGCGGCTTGGCATCAGCAAGGCAATAGACCTGCCGCTGAGGCTGTTTTCGTCCAGCATCACGTTGCACCAGCTGTCCATGGCCATCTGTTCGCCGGTAAAGCGCAGATCGCGAACAGTAAACCCCTCGCCCAGCAGATATGCATTACGATAGCTCAGATAGGGAAAATCCGGCATGAGATTATCCCACTGCAAGCCTATTTTCTTGGGCAGATCAGCATTGAAATTCAGGTTGTTGCGGTCGGCAACCACGCTTACGCAAGGCCAGTAGCCAGCCGTGTAGTTTTTTTGCTTGTAAAAGCTGTGCAGATA
>JASGGT010000152.1:0-5632 GCA_047602655.1 Desulfovibrio sp.
CCGTCACCAAGGTGCGCCAGCTTATCATCAACGCCGTTCCCATGGATCTCAAGTATGCCATTGTGGTGGGTATTGGCGCATTCATAGCCTTTATCGGCATGAAGAGCTGCGGCCTCGTGGTGGCCAGCCCGGCCACCTTTGTGACCCTCGGCAACCTGGCCGACCCCAAGACCCTGCTTTCGGTGGTGGGAATCTTTCTCATCAGTGCGCTGCTTGCACTGCGCGTGCCGGGAGCCATGATCATCGGCATCGTGGCCATTGCGGGGGCGGACATGGTGCTGAACGGGCCACATATGCCGCAGGGCAGCTTCATCAACACCTCCCTGCTTCTGCCCACCGAGACCTTCATGGCGATGGACCTCAAGGGCGCGCTGCACCACGGCCTGATCTCCATCATCTTTACCCTGACCATGGTTGATCTGTTCGACAACATGGGCGTGCTCATCGGCCTTTCGCAGAAAGCCGGGTTCATCCGTGAAGACGGGCACATCGAAAATCTGGACAAGGCCCTGATTTCCGACTCCATCGCCACCATGGCCAGCGCCGTCATGGGCGCGACCACCGCCACCAGCTATCTTGAAAGCGCTGCGGGCGTGGTCGAAGGCGGGCGCACCGGGCTGACCGCCGTGACCACTGCGGTGCTCTTTTTCCTCACCCTGTTTTTTGCGCCGGTGATTGGCATGGCTCCGGCCTATGCCACGGCCCCGGTGCTGATCATCGTGGGCGCCATGATGATGCAGGAAGTGGGACGCATCAAGTTCAAGGATTTTACCGTTGCCTTGCCCGCCTTTTTGACCATCATCAGCATGCCGCTCACCTTCAACATCGCTACGGGTTTTGGCTTTGGCTTTGTGAGCTGGGTCGGCATCAAGGTTCTTTCTGGCCGTATCAAGGATCTTAATGTGGTGATGGTGATCATTGCCCTGTGCTTTGTGGTCAACTTTGCCCTGCGCCTTCACTAAAATGTTTTGCGGCGCGGATTTTCAGGATTCGCGCGGAGCAGCCTCCTTTCGTGGTAGTATGCTCAATGCCCGGTAGCGGCAACGCGCCGTGATTGCTGAACAGGCCCCTGTTCCGGCGGATGCCGGGCGGGGGCCTGTTTTTTTGCTGAACCGCAGGGAGAAGAAGCACTGCTCCTTGCCTTTACTTTCGCATCAGGGCATACTTTGCGACCGAAAATGTAACGCTCACCAGCCCCAAGGGCACATGAGGAATATTCGCACATGGCAATGCTTCTGCAATCACAGCGCCCCCCCAAACCTCTGTGGCGGGAATACGGCGAAGCTCTGTTCGTCGCGCTTATTTTGGCTCTGGTCATCCGCACCTTTGTGGTGCAGGCATTCAAGATTCCTTCGGAATCCATGGTCAAAACCCTGCTTGTGGGTGATCATCTGCTGGCAAGCAAGTTTTCCTACGGCATCAAGATTCCCTTTACCCACTCCTATATTTACAAGGGGAGCGACCCGGTCAAGGGCGACATTATCATTTTTGAATACCCCAATGACCCCAGCGTGGACTACATCAAGCGTATTATTGGTACGCCCGGCGACACCATTGAAGTGCGGAACAAGCAGCTTTTCCGCAACGGCGAACCGGTAAAGGAATCCTACATCCGCTTTACCGAGCCCGACCGCATCCAGCCAGTGCGCGACAACTTCGGCCCGATCACCGTGCCCGAGGACAAGTACTTTGTCATGGGCGACAACCGCGATAACTCGATGGATTCGCGCTTCTGGGGCCTTGTGGACCGCAGCGCCATACGCGCCAAAGCCTGGCGCATCTATTGGTCGTGGGGCGGTCTGGGCGATATCCGTTGGGATCGCATCGGCAAGGCCGTGCAATAGTATCTCGCGGTACATTCTGCTTGCAGGCGCGGACAGAATTTGTCTGGTGCGTCTGACGGCAAGACTTTTGCGGCGCGGATAGATGCAACAATCCGCGCCGTTTATCATTTGCAGGGTCAAGGAGAACGCATGGTTGTCCGTTTGAACAGCGGCGGGGTTGAAGGTGTGGATGCCTACCCCGTGGAACTGGAAGTGGACTTCGTGCGGCAGGGACTGCCCGGCTTCACCATGGTGGGGCTGGCGGAAACAGCAGTGCGCGAGGCAAAGGACAGGGTCTTTGCCGCCTTGCGCGCCTGCGGCTTCAAGCTGCCCCCGGCGCGGATTACGGTAAACCTTGCCCCGGCGTGGCGGCGCAAGAGCGGCGCAAGCTACGATCTGCCGCTGGCTATCGGCCTGTTGGCCGCTGCGGGCATTATACCCTCGGAGCCTTTACAGGGAATGTACCTTGCGGGCGAGCTTTCGCTTAACGGCGCGCTGCGCCCGGTAAGCGGCGTGTTGCCCCTGGCCCTGCTGGCGCGTCAGCGGGAGGCCGCCGGGCTGGTGGTGCCCCCCGGCAATGGAGCGGAAGCTGCAGTTGTGCGCGGACTCAAGGTATTTGCGCCCGAAGGGCTTGGGCGCTGTGCGGCCTTTCTTGCTGGCGCGGAACCGCTGGAGCCGCTGTGCGAGCCAGTGGTTGATATGCTCGAAGCACCTGCCTACAGGCAGGATTATGCCGAGGTCAAAGGGCAGGAGGCCGCCAAACGCGCGCTGGAAGTGGCCGCGGCGGGCGGGCATAACGTATTGCTCATCGGCCCGCCCGGCAGCGGCAAGACCATGCTGGCCCAGCGCCTGCCCACCATTCTGCCGCCGCTGGACTTTGAGGAATCGCTGGAAGTCACCAAAATTTACAGCGTCTCGGGCAAGCTGCCGCCCGAGGCCGGGCTTATGCGGGTGCGGCCCTTCCGCGCGCCGCACCATACCATATCCGATGTGGCGCTGGTGGGCGGCGGGGGCTACCCGCGCCCCGGCGAGGTGAGTCTTGCTCACCGGGGGGTGCTCTTTCTGGACGAATTGCCGGAGTTTCGCAAAACTGCCCTTGAAGCCCTGCGCCAGCCCTTGGAAGGTGGCGTTGCGGCCATTGCGCGCGCCGCGCACAGTGTGAGCTTTCCTGCGGCCTGCATGCTGGTTGCTGCCATGAATCCCTGCCCCTGCGGCTATTACGGCGACCCCACGCACCAGTGCACTTGCCGCGAGGAGCAGCGGGTGCGCTATCAGTCGCGGCTTTCCGGCCCCATGCTTGACCGCATTGACGTGCATGTGGAAGTGCCCGCCGTGGCCTATGCGGATTTTCGCGGCACAGGCAGCGGCGCTTCGTCCGCGCAGATGCGCGAACGCGTGCTCAAGGCCAGGGCAACCCAGCGGGCGCGTTACGGCAGCAATGGGCCACGCTGCAATGCGGAACTTTCCGGCGCGCTGCTCGAACGGCATTGCGCCCTTGATGCCGAAGGCCATGCACTGATGGAAGCGGCCGTCAACCGGCTTTCCCTCTCGGCGCGGGCATGCGCCAGAGTGCTGCGCATGGCCCGGACCATTGCCGATCTGGACGATGCCGTGAGCATTGCCACGCAGCATCTGGCCGAAGCAGTGTCGCTCCGCGTGCTGGACAGAGGCTAGAAAATTTATCCTGATATATTGCTGCATGCAAAAGCGCCCGTGACCATAAAGGCCACGGGCGCTTTCTCTATAAATCTGGTATCGCTTTAGCTGGCGTTGTTGGCAACGCGGCGGGCGGCCTGCCCGTCATTGTCGTTGCCTCGCTGGCGGGCGACCTTTTCCACGTTCTTCTTTTTGTTCCTGGCAGTCTTGGTTGCCTTGGCCTGCTTGCTGTGGTTGGTGGCCTTGGCGCGGTGCACGGTCGGGGCACCCTCGCTCCGGTCATTCCCGGCAAACTGGTGGTAAGCCTCACGGGCATTCTTGCGAATGTCAGGATGATATTTATCGCGCGGCAAGGTGTCCAGAGCCGCCAGCACGGTGGGGGCCTCGTTGTTGCATACCTCAAAACCGGCATCCAGCAGGCGGAAGGCCTCAATGCTGCGGATCTGCGAATCGGGTGCTCCCATGATAACGGCCAGCAAGCGTTTATCGCCCTTGAGAGCCGTGAAAACCAGATTGTAGCCCGAGGCGTTGATCCAGCCGGTCTTGAGGCCGTCTGCACCAGGGTACTGCCCAAGAAGGGGGTTCTTGTTCCAGGTGACGCGACCCCGGTAGTTCAGCACATGGGTGTTATGGAAGCGCAACACATCGGGGTAGGCATGCAAATAGGCGCGGGCAAGGGTCAGCATGTCGCGCGCCGTGGTGTATTGCCCCTTGGCCGGCAGGCCGTGCGGATTGACAAAGTTGCTGTCGCGCATGCCCAGATCGCGGGCCTTGGCATTCATCATGTTGATGAAGGCAGGCACGGAGCCGCCCACGTATTCGGCCATGGCCGTGCTGGCGTCATTGCCGGAAGACACCGCCATGCCCGTGAGGAGCTGGTCAATCGTAACCTGCTCGTTCTCGTTGAGGCCCATGCGCGAGCCACCGGTGCGGGCCGCATTGCGGCTGATCGTGGTGGTATCGTCAATGTGGGCGAGACCGGAATTGATCTGATCCATGGCAAGAAACATGGACATGATCTTGGTCAGCGAGGCAGGGGGTATGTGCTGGTCCGCATTTTGTTCAAAAAGTATGGCGTCGCGGTCAAGGTCGTATAAAATGGCGGAGCATACGCCAAGGGAGCTTTGCGGCGGGATGGCCGGAGCCGAAACAGCAGCGCCCGGGTGTGACAGAAAAGCTGCACAAAACAGGGCTGCGATAGCAAAGAGCGTGCGGAGCGGCAGGCAAAAACGACGGGTGCTGGTCATGCACAGTCCTTATGCGTTGGCTGGACGTCAAGCCTCAAGTGCGCTGCGCTACGCGGCTGCAACGGCTGGGCCGTGGGGTCGCGGGCGTATGTGTTGAGGAAAGCCACGAGAAAAAGTTTAGAGATTTGCTAAATGGAACAACGCAATGCTTGTGTACTAAAGATGGGCAGTTATGGCAAGCGGGCAGTGCGCCCCTGATTTGCGATCTTTTTGCGCGCTTGTGAGTGCCAGCCCGAGGAAGGTTGCTCCAACTCCGGTTGCTCCAACTCCGGTTGTTGCGTGATTCAGGGGCAGAGGCTTTATAGGGTGCGGCAGTGATTCAGGCGTAATAGCCGTCAAATGCCATAAGGGAATGCGTTTGGTGTTTATTCATTTCTGAAGCAATAAGTAGAATGCATTTATCGTTGGGGGCGTATACTGTGATTTTGCATGTGGCGCGTGCGGCATGCCGCGGCACAACAGCATTCCTGCATACAATGCAGGATATAATTCTCTTACCTTTTAAGTGCGACCAGCAAAATGGACTTGCAGTGGGCAGGGGCACCCCCCTACTGCGGCGCATGAAATGTGGCAAGGAGGCTACAGTGTTGGATATCCCCCGTATTTTCACCATCACGGAAAGTGAACACCGCATCCATAATCCGTATACTTCAGAAAAGCTTGCTACCCTGGGCGCAGCATTGCGGCTCAAGCCGGGAACTCGCGTACTTGATCTTGGCAGCGGCTCGGGCGAAATGCTCTGCACTTGGGCGCGTGATTACGGCATCACGGGCCTTGGCGTTGACCTGAGCCCGCTGTTTTGCGGGCAGGCACGGCTCCGCGCGCAGGAGTTGGGCGTTGCCAGTCAGGTGGAGTTTGTCCACGCTGACGCCGCAGGCTACGTTGCGGCTGAAAAGGTTGACCTGG
>JASGGT010000153.1:0-5454 GCA_047602655.1 Desulfovibrio sp.
TAGTTTTGTTTTTTTCGTCAACCAAGTGATTATTGCACTACGAATACATGGTGCGGCTCCCAATTAACCCTCTCTCCCAAAAAATCTGTCATTGAAAAGATGGTGCCCCCATGACATGGGAGCACCCGAATAAAGCGGAGCCGATTCACGGAAGGGCAGAGTATTGGGGGGAGTCTGCCTGTGCGCAGCTGATAATATCCGGTGTTATCTCTTATTCTTCTGGGCAGATTTCTCCCCAGCTTCACATAAAATATCCTGTTCGAACAAACCGAATTTTTTCATTTTTCTCCAGAGCGTAGCGCGCCCAATGCCCAACCGACGCGCGGTTTCTTTTCTGTTTCCGCCGCACAACCGCAACATGTCGCGCAGGGCGTGCGCCTCAAGCGCATAAAGGCTGGCGGCAGGGGAACCCTGTTGCCTGACAACTGGCACATCGTCGTTTAGGCATATCTGTTCGTATGGGTGGCAACTGTGCAGGGAATCGGCCATGATGTCTTCAGAAAGCACGCCATGCGGGGCAATGACCATGGCCCGCTCCAAAACATTGGCCAGTTGCCGCACATTGCCCGGCCAGGGAATAGTTTCCAGAAGCGCCATTCCCCGTGGATCTATCCGTGGCATGGGCTTGTGCTGTTCTTTGGATTTTCTGTGCAGTATGAACCGCGCCAGTAGCCCAATATCCCCCAATCGCTCCACCAGCGGGGGAAGCTCCAGAATGAGCACCGCCAGTCTGTAGTACAGGTCTTCCCTGAACTTCCCCGCCTGAACTTCGTTCGCCAGATTACGGTTGGTGGCGGCGATAATGCGCACGTCTACCGGCGTTACCTTGTTGTCGCCCACGCGCGAAACCTCTTTTTCCTGTAGGACTCGCAACAGACGACATTGCAGGGGCAAAGGCATTTCGCTTATCTCATCCAGAAAAATGGTGCCGCAGTGGGCCATTTCAAAAAGACCCATTTTGCCGCTTTCGCTGGCACCCGTGAACGCCCCCCGCACATAGCCGAAAAGCTCGCTCTCAAGCAGGTTTTCTGGCAGAGCGGCACAGTTTACGGCCACAAAGGGGCTGTCTGCCCTGGCGCTGGCATTATGGATAGACTGCGCAAAGAGTTCCTTGCCTGTTCCTGTTTTGCCGTAAATGAGAACAGTGCTTTCGGACTGCGCATAGGTAAAGGCCCGCTTTTTCGCTTTTTCCAGTGATTCCGATTTCCCCACCACATCGGCAAAGGTGCTTTTGGCCACATGCCCAGAATCACGTACGCGCTTGCGCACCCGCTGCTCCAGAGACTGGATGCGCCGTACCTCCTGCAAGGTAAGCACCGCGCCCCGGCTGTGTCCGTTCACGTGGATGGGCACACTGGTAACGGCCAGGGAATTGCCACCTATAAGGCATACTTCGGAGGCTTGCTCGTTTTCAGGCGTCTGGATGCAGGATTCCCAGGGCATGCCCAAAACCTCGTGCACGTCGCGCCCCACCACATCCTGCCGCCGCAGGCCAAGCAGCTCAAGGCCGATGCGGTTTATTTCAGAAATATGCCCCGAGGCATCAATGCCGATAATACCATCGTTGATGGAGTTGAGCAGGGCATTGATGGTGCCAAGGCGCAGGTCTTTTTCTTTTTGCAGCGAGACAATGCGTTTGCCTTCTTCAATGGCGTCCTGAATGACGCGCGGATCCATGTCGATGTGTACGCCCTGCGCGCCGAGAGCCCGTGCGGCGTTTACCACGGGCGAGCCGCCCACAAAGGCCTTTACACCTCTGGCAATGAGCTGCCGCAGTCGTTCCGATATATCGGCAAGATCCGTCAGGGTTTCCACAATCACCGGTTTTTCGAAAAAATCCTTCAGGGCAAGAGCGTTGTAGGTGAAGGATTCAAACCCCACCACTGCGACTTTGTCCGCAAGGCCAAAGGCGCGGTTGACTGCACGCAACATGTCTACGCTCGTATATCTAAGCTCCAGCACATGCGTTTTGAGGGCTTCTTTAAGCAGGGCAGCCGTGCCGCCGTTGCTGACAACAACCATGGCCTGTCCCTGGTCGATATGGCTTTGGGCAAGGCGCACTGCATCTTCCAGCGCTGCTTCATAAACAAGAAAACTCTCGCCGATGCGGCTGAAAATGTTGCTGATAGTGTTGGTAATCGGTTCGCTTGGGGTGATGAACAGAATGTCTTCCCTGCGGATATGAACCATGAGCGTCTCCACCTGCAAATTGTTTCTCTTTTGATACATGATATACCAAATGAAACATAAATGAAACAGGTGAGTGCAACACATCATTCTGAATCCACCGCTATTTTGGAGGAAGTCTGAAAAATGAATGCTACTAATTTATTGTAATATATCGTTAATAATCATTTTTTTTAGATATGTGCATCTGCCTGCAACCATCGGACTCTACTGGCATATCTCTTGCTTTTTGGCGCAAGAATGCATTCGCCATGTTTCATATGGAGGACACCATGAGAGTTCATGTCATAGAGCCCATAGACGAAAGCGCCATGCGCAAGTTGCGCGCCGAGGCGGAAGTAGTGGCGTGGGATGACCCTGAAAAAAACGATTTATCGCTGGCGGATGCGGTCATTGTGCGCGCCGCGTCCGTTACGCGTGAGCAGATTCTTGCCGCACCGGGGCTGAAGGTTATCGGCAAACACGGCGTTGGCGTGAACGCCATTGATCTGGCCACAGCCAAAGAGCGGGGCATTCCAGTTGTATACACCCCGCTGAGCAACGTTAATTCCGTGGCTGAGCTGGTCTTCGGGTTTCTACTCGCCACAGCCCGCAAACTGCGGGACAATATGGAGCACATACGCCGGGGGGCAGAGCGCATAGCCCCCGCAACTCTTACAGGCCTTGAGATTTCCGGGAAGTCTCTTGGCCTTGTGGGCTTCGGCAACATAGGTTCACGTGTGGCGCAGATTGCCGTGAACGGGTTCGGCATGGAGGTCCATGTCTACGACCCCTATATGAATGCGGCCACAGCGAAAGAACGCGGCGTGCACTTGCATGAAACTCTTGAAAGCATGCTGCGCGAGGCAGACTACATCAGCGTGAGCGTACCACTCACCGAGACGACCAGAGGGCTCATAGGCTCCGCGCAGTTTGCCTGCTGCAAGCCCACAGCCGTTATCGTCAGCACAGCGCGCGGCGGGGTTATTGACGAAACCGCGCTTTACGAGGCCCTGGTGGGCAAGACAATTTACGGCGCTGCCAGCGACGTCTTTGTGCAGGAACCCCCCACCATGGAAAATCCTCTGCTACAATTGCCCAACTTTATCGGTACCCTGCATATAGGCGGCAGTACGTACGAATCGCTTGTGCGCGTAGGCAATACGGTTGTGGACAATGTGCTTGCCGTGCTGCACGGTGAAAAACCGCTCTATCCCTATGCGGTATAGCCTTTTGTTTTAGCCTGTTATCGAAAAGGATTCCGCTATGACTCAGACGGATACAACCTCGCCGGTTGAAGAACAAAAATTGCGCGAAGCGAAAAAGGCCACTGCGGCCGCCGCATTCGGTACTTTTTTGGAATATTACGATTTTTCAGTCTACGGCTACTGCGCCGCACGCATATCCAAGGAATTTTTTCCCAGCGACAACCCAACTGTTTCCTTGCTCTCCACCTTGGCCGTGTTTGGTCTGGCCTTTATTGTCCGGCCCTTGGGGGGCCTGTTTTTCGGGCACGTTGGCGACCGCTACGGGAGAAAACTTTCGCTGTTGGCTACGGTGGTGCTCATCGGTGTGGCCTGTACGGCCATCGGCTGCCTGCCCACCTATGATCAGATAGGCATTGCTGCGCCTATCCTCCTGATTCTTTGCCGCATATTGCAAGGCTTTTCCGCCGGGGGCGAGATAGGTAGCGCGGCTTCGTACATTCGTGAATGGGCACCCGCGGAACGCCGCTCCCTGTACCTTTCCTTTGTGCCCAGCGTGGCCAATCTGGGCAAGGCGGGGGCCGCTGGCCTTACCGGGCTGGCCGCCTATCTGTTTGTTGGCGAAAGCGCCAGCTGGGCCTGGCGCGTACCCTTTCTGGTGGCCATGCCCCTTATGCTCGGTTGCCTCTGGATGCGTCTTAAAATCGAGGATACTCCCGACTTCACCAACATGAAGAACGAGGGAAAGCTTTCTGAGGCCCCCATTAAGGAGCTGATAAGTCAGTATCCTGCTTCATTGTGCAAGCTGTTCATGTACTCGCTGGTTCAGAACGTGGGCACGTATTGCGGTACTGTGTATGTCGCCATCTATATGCGCACAGTGCTGAAAATGCCTGCCACCGAAGTTGGTTTTATCGTCCTGATAGCTGTGACTTGCGCGGCCCTCTTCATACCCGTGTTCGGCCTCATTACCGATCGCGTAGGCCCAGTAAAAACGCTGGTGGCCTGCTACGTCTGCTATATCGTGCTGAGCTATCCCTGCTACGCCATAATGGGCAATGGCTTTGGCATGGCCATCTTTGCGCTGGTGACCACCATGATCCCTTATGCGCTGTGCCAGGCTGGGTCATATTCCATGTACCCGGAACTGTTGCCGCCCCGCGTGCGCAGCACAGGGGTTTCCTTCGGGCATAGTACGGGTGCTGTTTTGGGCGGGGCCACCACACCGTTTCTGGCCACGTGGCTCATCTCCAAATTCAACGACATCATGATTCCGGCCTATATCCTCATTTTTGTGGGTGCGCTGGGCCTGGTTAACCTGTTGGTTCTCAAAAAAGCCGATCCCTCTGAAGGGCGTCGATTCCGTTAGATCTTCCTTTAAACGACAGTGTGATGGAGAAATATATGGAACTTTTTGATTGCACCCTTCGTGACGGCGGCAATGTGCTTGGCAACGGGTTTCCGGCTGATCTGACGGAACTTATGCTGAAAGGGCTTGTTGATTGCGGCGTACGGTATATCGAATACGGCAATGCCAACGGTATTGGCGCGGGAGAAGAGCAGGGTAAGGTCGCCCCGCTGACTGATGCCGAATATATGGCCCTGGCCAAGCCGCTGGCGGACAAGGCCCGTTTGGGCATGTTCATTCTTGCTGGCAACGCTACGGAAGCACGTGTGGCGGCGGCCGCAGAGGCTGGCCTGAGCTTTTTACGCGTTGGTGCCAATGCTGGTGATGGCGACAAGGCGCGTCAGGCCGTTGAGTTGGTAAAAGAGCACAAGCTTGAGGCCTGTTATTCAATGATGAAGGCCTATGTGCTCAGCCCCGATGCCCTGGCCGACGAGGCCGCGCGATTGCAGGATATGGGCGTGGATATGGTGACCATTATGGATTCCGCAGGAACCATGATGCCGGATGAAGTCTGCAGCTATGTAAAGAAAATGGTGCGGCGCGTGAGTATTCCCGTAGGTTTCCATGGGCATAACAATCTGGGTATGTCCGTACCCAATGCCGTTGGAGCTTTCAGGGAAGGTGCCGCCATCATCGACTGCGGTTTGATGGGTATGGCCCGCAGCGCGGGTAATC
>JASGGT010000154.1:0-5405 GCA_047602655.1 Desulfovibrio sp.
GGCTGTTGTAACGCCAAATAGAAGTCCCCCATCCTCATGAACTTGGCTGTCATATCTTGTAGAATCATCAACAAACTGCGACGCATAGGCTATAGTATTTGCATCATCGATCGGTATTCCGGATGCCCGAGCCATGGCAAATGTACAAAAATAATGCATATCTTTTTGCATTTCTTGCCCCCCACAAATTTTTGCATAATTTAAACTACAAAATCACTCATAAATAGTGTTATATACAACATATAGCTATATACCGTTTGAAAAGTACATAAAATAATTTACTTATATTAATAAATTTAAAATGCCTCCAGAGTGATCTGGAGGCATTTAGAAAAAATTCGGCGCCGTGAAGGACAAGGGAAACTTTTCCCCTTATACTTCGCCGCGAAACTGCCTGTACGTCAGGTTGAATTTTTTCATGCGCAGGCCCATGCTGCGGCGAGTCAGGCCGAGGTTTTCCGCGGCCTTGCTGGTATTGCCGTGACAGCGGCGCAGAGTCTCCACCAGCATATCGTATTCCATGGAGGCCAGCCGGGCCTCCAGGCCAGTCGGCTGCGCTGTTTGCGGGGTTTCTGTCTGTTGCAGGGCCAGCGGCAGATCATAAACGTGCAGCAAGCTGCCCTCGGCCAGAATCACTGCCCGGTGGATGACGTTTTCAAGCTCGCGCACATTGCCCGGCCAGGTGTGCCGCATGAGCAGATTAAGGGCCGCAGGCGAGATGCCCGTCAGGCTTTTTTCCGTTTCTCTGGCATAGTGGGCCGCAAAGTGTTCGGCCAGCGCCACCACGTCATCGCCACGCTCGCGCAGTGGCGGAATCATGATGGGGAACACGTTGAGCCTGTAGAACAGGTCTTCCCTGAACGTGCCCGCCGCCACCATTTCGGCAAGGTCCCTGTTGGTGGCCGCAACTATGCGTATATTCACGGCAATACTGCGGTTGCCGCCCACGCGCTCAAAGCAGCGCTCCTGCAACAGGCGCAACAGTTTGGCCTGCACGCCCAGGGGCAGCTCGCCCACCTCATCCAGAAAAATGGTGCCGCCGTCTGCCTCTTCAAAACGCCCCTTGCGAAAAACCGCGCCGGTGAACGAGCCTTTTTCGTGGCCGAACAGTTCGCTTTCCACAATGCTTTCGGGCAGGGCCGCGCAGTTGCACTTGACGAACGGCCCGCCCGGCGCAAGCCCGCCATAGTGCAGGGCATTGGCGACCATTTCCTTGCCCACGCCGCTTTCCCCCAACAGCAGCACCGTCGTGCGCGTGGCGGATACCTTGCGGATCAGCTCGTACACATCCTGCATGGGGCGCGAAATGCCAATCATGTTTGAGGGATGAAAACGCTCTTTCAGATCGCTGAGCAGCAGACGGGTGCGTTTTTCCCATTCGACCTTGTCAATATTTTCAACAAGATATAGCTCCACCGCATGGGCCAGCATCTGGGCCATGACGCTGAGCACATCCACGTGCTGCTGGAGTGCGGATTCCGTGCGGTACAGGCGGCTGGCGCTGATGGCGCCCAGCACCTTGCGCCCGTGCCGGATGGGTACGCAGATGAAGGACATATCCTTGTCGCGCTCAAGAGCGAGGCTGCCCGTGCGGTTCAGAAAAGCAGGTTCGCTGCCTATATTGCGCACAATGATAGGCTCGGCGCTTTCCACCACCTTGCCGGTTATGCCTTCGGCCACGTGGTACACGCCCCTGTCCTGCTCCGAGGGGGTCATGCCCATGCTGCGATAAACGAATACGTGGCCGGATTCACGGTGCAGCAGGCTTATCATGCCTCGCGCCATGCCCATCTCGCGCCGCATGTAGTCCAGCAGACTGTCCAGCGCGGCCACGATATCGTTTTTTTCAGAGAGCAACCTGCCCACATGGAGCAAGAGCGCAACAATCCTGCCCCGGCAGGGTTCGGCCTCGCATTCGTGCAACAAATCTACGGCAGGGGAATTCATGGTGAACCAGACCAGTGTTCAGAGTCTGCACCGGCTGCGCCGGCAGGGACAGCCCGGCTATGCGCCGGGCAAAAATCCCTGATTCCAATCTACCCCATGCGCCGGATCACGCATAGTATTTCCCGGTGATTTCATGAATGGTGATTTCAACCACCGCCGTCATCTTGAGCATGTTTTCAGGGTAGGCCGTGCCCACATGCTGGGGCGTGTGCTTGGCAACAACGGCATCAAGCGCGGCGATCTTTACGGCCCGGTCTTCAACCACGGTGGCATTGCCTGTGATAATCACGCTCTGGTAGGCGGTATTGGTGTCGCAGGGAACATCCGCCTGAATAAACGAATGCGGGCCTTCAACTTCAAAACAGACCCTGGAATCGGCGCGCAGATTCTTCAGCTTCTGCCCTGCCGCCAGACCATGAAAATAGATGCGCCCGTTCATACGCACAAAATGCACGGGGGTTACGTAAGGGAAACCATTTTCTCCCAGCGTGGCAAGGTGCCCGACCTGAACAGCATCAAGCAGGGAATCAATCTGTTCTGCGGTCAACGGGTGTTCTTTCATACGTAGCTGCATGGTTCCTCCAGGGTAAACGGATACAGAGAGCGCGGTGCGAGCGCAAATTCCTGCATGCCCGCAGTCTTTATCGGCAAAGCATCTGACCGGAAAAAACGGGCATTCCGAAAAGCATTTTTTCGCGTACATGCTCCCAGAAAAATCCTTTTACGTCAGGCCAGAGTTATTTCAAAGTAAAAATAATATGCGATTACTTTATATTCCATAACGTATTTTCACCTCTCAGGCACGCTTACGCCACAGTGCAGGCACAAGACGGCACTCCCGGTGTGAGGGCGCGCCGGACAGAAACCGGACCACCCGGCCCTATCCGGCGCACTCTGCGCAGGTAGACTCGCGCAGTACGCCCCTGAGCAGCGTATCCCGTTTGGGCACAGGATACCGCGCAGGCACGCCCTGCAAATTTTCAAGATGGTTCACATACTCTCCGGGCAGGCTGTTGGCCCTTGCCCCAGCAAGAATGTGTGCCAGATACTCGCGGCTTGGCGGTACGGGCCGCCCCAGCACGTCTTTTTTGTACAACACTGCCGTATGCTCGCGGCCAGCCGCATCCACCACCAGCACAGGGTAATGAAAGTACGCCCCGCCGCCGTCAAGCCGTACGCTGCACCACAGGTCAAGGCTTGCGGCATCACCGAACGACAGCTCGTACAGCACGCCCCACACGCCCGGCATATTGCCCGGCGCATTGTCTGGCCCTGGTGCCTGCACCACAGTTTCCTGCCCGCCGTCCCACACGCGGTTGCGACCATAAAAGGCCAGCCTGTACCCCGGCAGACAGGCCGCGCATACCACGCGGGCCGCAAAGCAACGCTCCGCCATCTGCTGCGGGTTCATGTTGGAACCGTAGGCGAAATAATACTGCCTGTCTTTGCGCCCGTAGTGCTCAAAGCCGTTGGTGATGTCCATGACGCATGCCTTTTGTAAACAAGCTGAGGCTCGTTGCCTCCATATACAGCACCGGCGGGCTGCTGCGGGTTTTTGTTTCCGGCAAGGAAGGCGAACCTTTTTATGCTGGGAATGTACTATTATGGTACTCGACCGGAATAAAAAGGTTCGCCTGACGCCGCCGGGAACAACGTGCCAGATATTCTGGCACGCAGCCCTCTACCAGACGTTGAGAATCCATTCCTTGTTCTTCTTGTATTCCATGTCGGTAAACAGGGTGTTTGCCATATTTTCGGCCAGCCACATGGCCCCGGCGTAGCCCATGACCGGGTAACGGTACAGGCCCGCACGGTCGTAGGTGGGAAAGCCCACGCGCAGCATGGGAATATTGTTGTCCATGGCAGCCCAGCGTCCCTTGGAATGGCCGAGAATTAGGTCCAGCTCGATCTCCTTGCGCTTCAGGCGGCCGTCCAGATCCCACAGGTCGGCGTTGGTGACCACTTCCATCTTCCAGTTGACCTTTTCCACCATTTCCTTGAGGCGCGGATCATCCGCGTACCGGGGGTTGTCGTCACCAAGCAGCAGAAGCTGTGGCTTCATCTCAAGGTCAATGCAGAACTGCGCCAGGCCGATGACAAGGTCGGGGTTGCCGTAGATAGCCACCTTTTTGTCGGCCAGGAACATATGCGCCACATCGGTGATGGCATCCAGGGCAATGCCGCGCTCGTGCACCAGTTCCCTGGTGAGGGGCTTGCCCGTGAGCTGCGAAACCTGCTTGAGGAAAATATCCGTATTGCGGATGCCAATGGGCGAAGGGCCGATGACCGTGGGAATATCAAATTCCTTGTGCAGATATTCCGCCGCCTTGCCGCCTTCGTACCTGTTGAGGGCAATGGTGCCCAGCGCATTGGCGGTATCCTTGAGGTCGGCGATGGTGGTGCTGCCGTGTGACTTGCCCGTGCCATCAGGCAGCAGGGGTGAATCAAAGCTCTCAATTTCAAACAGCACGTTGGCGTCCACGTCCATGAGCTTGAGCAGATGCTTGAGTTCCTTGACGTCGCCGGGGTTTACCCATCCGGTGACAAGGTTGAGCTTGCCGTTGGGTTCGCCCTTTTCCGCAAAGTGGGTGATGATGTCGCGCACGGCCACGTCATAGCCGCTGATCATGCTGCCCACAAAGCTGGGGGTGTGGATGGCGATAAGGTGCACCTCGCGGCCCGCGTACTTTTCCTTGAGCAGGCCGTTGTTGAGCTTGGTGACCACGCCGTCGATATCGTCACCGATAACCTCGGTGGAGCAGGTGGAAATGATGGGCACCACCTTCACCTCGGGGTAGCGCATCAGCAGCACGTCCACAGCCTCTTCCACTCGGTTGGTGGCGCCGAATACCGCACCGTCTTCGTGCACCGAGGACGAAGCGATTTCAAAATTATCCTTGAAGTGCTGCGAAAACAGCAAGCGCACAAACATGACGCAGCCCTGGCCGCCGTGGACAATTGCGATGCAGTCCTTGATGCCAATGCTCGCGTACTGCGCGCCGCAGGGCTGACAGGTGAATATGGGATTGATGACCCCTGCCCTTTCCTTTTCCATAATTTCGCAAGACATGGCAGTTCCTTATGTGAGGCCGGGCTGCCCCGGCGCTTGGCTGTTGTGAAAAGCAGTCTTCGGCTCCTGACAGGAACATGCCTTTCAGGCCAGGCCGCATGTATCCAAGGGGATCATCCTTTTCCGCCCTGCGCCCGGCAGCTTTGCAGCGGCCGGACACAGGCGCGGCAAACCTAGTACTTGGGATCCGTCAGCTCCAGATTCAGCGAACCGTGAATGGTCAGAAAATCCAACCGGGTTTTGGCTGCGGCCATAAGCTCGCGTATGTCGTCCTTGCCCATGCTGACGAGCCAGGGATTTTCGCTGGTGAGGCCACGGGCCATCATGACAGCGTCCACCCAGTAGCAGCGGTTTTCCGGCGATTCGATATCCGGTTCTTCGCCGCAGA
>JASGGT010000155.1:0-5312 GCA_047602655.1 Desulfovibrio sp.
ATGACCTTAAGCGCGCCCAGCGACTGGCTCACAGCCGCCGTAGCGCCGCTTGAAACAGCCATGGCGACCACCATCAGCAGGATGCTGCACTGGTTTACCATGCCCAGCGCCGCCTGAACGTCCGCGCTGATCTGTCCGGCAACCCATACAGCCACAAAGCCCATGAAGAACATAAGGTACATCATGAGCATCTGGGGCCAGGTCAACCGCCAGACCGCGCGGGGGGAAGTGCTCAGGTCGGGCGCGGGCCGGGCCTGCTGCGCGGATGCGCCGCGTAATTGTGTCACATTAATCCATCAGGCAGCGCGCAAGATCCTCAAGGGTTTCGCGGCGGCGGATAAGTTTGGCAGTGCCGTCGCTTTGAATGAGAACTTCAGCAGGGCGACGACGCTGGTTGTAGTTGGAACCCATAGTAAATCCATAAGCTCCGGCGTCAAGTACCCCAAGCACATCTCCCTCGCACATAACGGGCAGTTCGCGTTCTTTGGCAAGGATATCGCCGCTTTCACAAATATTGCCCACAATGGTCTGCACCATGTTCTTGCGGGTCTGGGTGTCGGCCCCGTAGATTTCCACATCGTGGAAGGAATCGTACATGGCGGGGCGCACAAGCACGTTGAAACCCAGATTGGTGCCCACGTAGCGCTTGTCGCCATTGTTTTTAACTGCAAACACGCTGCCCAGCAGCACGCAGCATTCGGCGGCCACATAGCGGCCCGGTTCCACGAGGAAACGGCCCTTGTAGCCGGATTTTTCAGACCAGCCCGCAATGAGGGCGTGCAGGCGTTCGCCAAGGTCAGCCATGCTCAGGCGGGCCTGACCTTCGTACTTGTGGTAGGGAATGCCAAAGCCGCCGCCAAAGTCGATGACTTCAAGCTTTGCCAGCATGCTGGCGGGCAGGCGGTCGGCAAGGTGCAGCAGCACTTCTGCGGCATCAAGGTAGCCGTCGGGCTCCATGAAGAGCGAGCCGATGTGCTGGTTGATGCCAGCCAGCGTGAGGTCGTGCTTTTCAAGCAGGGCAAAAACTTCGTCCAGCTTGTCCGGGGTGACGCCGAACTTGGTGTCCTTGCCCGCGGTGATGACCTTGGCATGGTGGCCAGCGCCAATGCCGGGGTTAAAACGCACCATGACCTTGCCGCCCTTGTTGATGCGGCCAAGGGTATCAAGCTGCGAGAGGGAGTCCACGCTGATAAGCAAACCGCGCGCAACGGCGTTTTTCAGCTCGGCCTCGGAATTGTTGTTGGAAATGTACAGAATCTCGGCAGGCGTAAAACCGGCCAGCTCGTCCATGTACAGTTCGCCGGGGCTCATGGCGTCCACAACCAGCCCTTCCTCGCGCACTATGCGCAGCAGGGCGGGGGTTGCATTGGCTTTTACAGAATAGTTCACGCCGAAACCGGGGTGTTTGGAAAGCCCCATAAGATCGCGGCAACGCTGCCGCAGCACGTTCTCATTGTATACATAGAGAGGGGTGCCGAAGGTTTCAGCCAGCTCGCGGGGGGTGTGGCGGCCATAAAAATTGCATTCGTCGGTGTACGTGGAGCGGATATCGGACATAAAAATACCTCTGAGATACCTCTGAAAGATTGCGTGTGCCGCCCGGACAAGAGCGGGATTTTCCCGTTGAGAGCAATTGTTGATTATTAGTGTCGCATGGCACTCTGTCAAGCCTGCAAGTGGCTGTTACGGCGGCGTGACAGCCATGTCGCGTCAGGGCTGGATGCAACTGCGGCAGTTGCATTTTTACCGCAATGCCACGCAAAAGATCAAAGCCCGCAAACCCGCGCTGGCAGGGGGATTGAAGGCATTTATGGTTACGTTGCAGATTGACAGAAGGCCCCCGGCGTGTTTTGCTTGCACTTTACAATCGGGCGTTATTCTTTTCGCGGGCGGGTTTCTGCCCTGGCAGTTTCTGCCGACAATGCGGCACTCTGCCGCAGACCGCCCACACACACTGCAATGGAGTAGTTATGCCTATTAAAAAAGGCGATACGGTGCGCGCGCATTACACGGGTACCCTTGACGATGGCACGGTGTTCGACTCTTCGCGTGAGCGCGAACCCCTGGAATTCGTGATGGGCAAGGGTATGCTGATCCCGGGTTTTGAATCCGCCGTTGACGGTCGCGAAGCGGGCGAAACCGTTACCGTGACCATTGCGCCTGATGATGCCTATGGCGAGGCTGATCCCGAACTGGTGTTCACCGTTCCCCGCGCCCAGGTGCCCGACCACATTCCCCTGAACGTGGGCGTGCCGTTGCAGCTCTCCAACGAGCAGGGCCAGATGGACGTGACCATCACCGAAGTTGGCGCGGACGAAATCACCCTTGACGCCAACCACCCCCTCGCTGGCAAGACGCTGACGTTTGAAATTGAAATCGTGAGCGTGAGCTAGGCGGTTTCTGGTTCGCGCTCCGGCTTTGCCGCCGCCTTTGGCTTGCTGGTCGTGCAGATTGATTTTGCATGGCTGGCATTGCGCGGCGGCGGGCAGCTCCGAAGCGCGTTTCGTTAGAGTATACTGTTCCGGGTCTGGCCCTTGCGGTCAGGCCCGGAAGTCATGGCTTTGGTGCGGGCGTCTGCACGGCGTCCGCAATGCCTCTGCAACAGCCCCCCCTTGTCCGCGTGCGTCAGGGCAGCACGGGCGCGGGCCTTTTGCGGCTTGCATGCAGCGGCATAAATTCAGCCGCCATAAGCGGGAATATCGGCACCCCCAACACTGCGTCAGCCCTGAACGCGAGGTTCGTCCATGAGCAGCAAATCCGCCAGACAAAGCGCCATTGAGGCCATCACCACTTACAAACCCGAAGCGGCCCCCCTGAATTTCGTGGACACCAAACCCACCGATATTTTCGGGTGCAACGTGTTCAATGACCGCATCATGCGCGAGCGCCTGCCCAAGAGCGTGTACAAGGCGCTGCGCAAAACCATTGAATTCGGCGAACGCATGGACCCTGCCATCGCCGATACCGTTGCCGCAGTCATGAAAGACTGGGCCATTGAAAAGGGCGCCACCCACTTTACCCACATTTTTTATCCCCTCACCGGGCAGACCGCCGAAAAACACGACAGCTTCCTGATGCCTGACGGCGCGGGCGGCGTGATCGCAGAATTTTCCGGTTCCATGCTTATTCGCGGCGAACCTGACGCTTCGTCCTTCCCCTCCGGCGGCCTGCGCTCCACCTTTGAAGCGCGTGGCTATACCGCATGGGATGTGACCAGCCCCGCCTACATCATGGAGAACCCCAACGGCACCTTCCTGTGCATCCCCACCATGTTTCTTTCGTGGACGGGTGTTGCCCTGGACAAAAAAACGCCCATGCTGCGCTCCGGTCAGGCCCTGAACCGCGAAGCGCACCGTGTGCTGGCGCTCTTTGGCGAAGATACGCCGCTGCCCATTGTTTCCTACGCCGGGCTTGAGCAGGAATACTTCTGCATTGACCACAACTTCAATTTTGCGCGTCCCGACCTCCAGATCGCAGGGCGTTCCCTGTTTGGCGCGCGTCCGGCCAAGGGGCAGGAATTCAGCGACCAGTACTTTGGCGTTATCCCCCAGCGTGTGCTTTCGTACATGATGGAAGTGGAGCGCGAACTGTACAAGCTGGGCGTGCCCGTGCGCACCCGCCACAACGAAGTGGCCCCCAGCCAGTACGAAATTGCGCCCCTCTTTGAGGTAAGCAACCTTGCGGTTGACCACAACCACATCATCATGGCCAAGCTGCGCAACGTGGCAAAGCGCTACGGCCTCAAGTGCCTGCTGCACGAAAAGCCCTTTGCGGGCGTGAACGGCTCGGGCAAGCACCTGAACTATTCCATCGGCAATGCGGAGCTGGGTACCCTGTTTGATCCCGGCGAAACCCCGCACGCCAATGCCAAGTTCCTGGTGTTCTGCGCCGCCATGATCCGCGCCGTGCACAAGTTCGGCGGTCTGCTGCGCGCAACCGTCGCCAGCGCCAGCAACGATCACCGCCTGGGCGCCAACGAGGCCCCGCCGGCCATCATGTCCATCTTCCTCGGCGATCAGCTGACGGAAGTGTTTGAAGCCTTCCGCGCCGGACGCGTTGAAAACGCCGCCGGCGGCAGTACTGGCCGCGCCCTTAACCTGGGCGTGGATACGCTGCCGCCTCTGCCCGCCGATCCCGGCGACCGCAACCGCACAAGCCCCGTGGCCTTTACCGGCAACAGGTTTGAGTTCCGGGCGCTTGGTTCCAGCCAGTCTGCGGCTGGCTCCATCACCGCGCTCAACACCATGATGGCCGATTCGCTGGGCTTTGCAGCCGACTGGCTTGAAAAGGAACTGGCCCAGGGCAAGACCTTCAATCAGGCTCTGGAATCCTTTATCAGCCACGTCATTGACGAGCACAGCGCCGTTATTTTCAACGGCGACGGCTACTCCGAAGTGTGGCACAAGGAAGCCGAACGCCGTGGCCTGCCCAACCTGCGCACCACCCCCGAGGCTCTGGCCGAACTGACCAAGCCCGAAGTGGTCAGCCTGTACGAAAAGGCTGGCGTGCTCAACAGGGCCGAACTCAAGGCGCGGCAGGAAATCTATCTTGAGCAGTACTGCAAGACCGTGCGCACCGAGGCCAATCTGGTTATCCGCATGGCCCACACCATCATTTACCCTGCTGGTATGCGCTATCAGGGCGAACTGGCAGCCACGGCAGCCAACATGCGCGCCATCGGCAAGGATCCCAAAACTGTGACCCTGGCCGAAATCACTTCAAATCTGCGCCTCATGCAGGATGCATGCGGCCAGCTTGAAGAAGTGCTGGCCAAGGCGGACAGCCTGGGCTACGGCTTTGAAGCCGCCCTCAGCTACCGCGAATATGTGCTGCCCCGCATGGTTGAAGTGCGCCGCTACGCGGACATGCTTGAAGTGCGCGTGGCTGATGACCTGTGGGCGCTGCCCAATTATCAGGAAATTCTGTTCGGCAAGTAGGCCTGTGCGGCAGGGGAGGGCAAAGCCGCTCCGGGCGTGCCCTCCCGCTTGCCATAGCTGATGCTGTAACGGAAATTTACTGAAAAACCACTCTGCGTTGTTGACAGCCTGAGGCTGGATGCGTAGTGTGGTTTGAAACATAAGGAACTAGGCATTTATATGAACGTTTTCTCCAGCACCATTTCTAACAGCTTCAAAGGCTGGTGGTGGCGCATCCAACTGCGTGGGGGAGACGTGCGGGCTTAATAGTTCCGGTACGTTGGCATTGTCGTAAGTAGACGCCGTCTCCCCAAGGGAGGCGGCGTTTTTTGTTTTTCAGGCACAAAAACCCAAAGGATGCGCCAGATGAAAGGGAAAAGTGATGCGCAGCATATG
>JASGGT010000156.1:0-5273 GCA_047602655.1 Desulfovibrio sp.
GCGCACGCACACATGACCTTCAAAAGCGCCGGGCTTCTCCACCACGCGGCCCACGCCGAGGATGCCTGTTTCCGGCGGGTTAAGGATGGGGGTGAAGCCGTCCACGCCAAGCATGCTCACGTTGGAAATGGTAAAGGTGCCGCCGGAAATCTCGTCCATGGAGAGGCCGCCCTTGCGGGCGCGGCTGGCGGCATCGCGCACCTTGGCCTTGAGTTCTTCAAGGCTGTAGGTGTCCGCATTCTTGACATTGGGAACAATGAGGCCCGTATCGAGCGAAACGGCGATGCCAAGGTTCACATGCTTGTGCATGTGGATGCCGTCTGCCTGCAGGGTGGTGTTCATGACAGGGTGCTGCCTGAGTGCGCGGCACACGGCAAAAGCGATGATGTCGTTGAACGAGAGGCGGTATTCGGGATCTTTTTTGTTGCGGGCCAGCATGGTGTCGCGCAGGGCAACCATTTCAGTCACGTCGGCTTCCACAAAAACGGTCAGCTGCGCCGCGTTTTGCAGGCTGGCCTGCATGTTGTCGGCTATGAGCTTGCGCAGGCCATCCATAGGGATAACTTCGTCCGCATCAGCATCAGGGGCGGAGCAGGGTTGCGCCGGGGCTGCGCTGGCAGGAACCGGGGTTTTTGCGGCGGCTTCGTGAGCGGCGCGCACGTCCTTTTCCGTAACAATGCCATCGCGCCCTGTGCCCGTAACCGTTGCCAGATCAACGCCAAGCTCTTTGGCGGCCTTGCGGGCCGCGGGCATGGCGCGGACTTCTCCCTGCGCCGTATTGGCCTGAGCTGCCGATCCCTGGCTTTTGGCCCCGGAAGCGGCAGGAGCGGCAGGGCTGGCCGCCGCATCGGCGCTCTGCGCGGCTGGGGTCGCCACAGCCTCGCCCGATTCGCCGATGATGCCGATAACCTGCATTACCGGAACAACCTCGCCCTGCGGGCTGACAATCTGTAAAAGCACGCCGCCTGCCGGAGACTCGACCACGTTGGTGATCTTGTCTGTTTCCACTTCCAGCAGGGGTTGCCCCACTGCCACCGCACCGCCTTCGGCCACAAGCCAGCGCGCAATCTTGCCTGTTTTCATGGTGAGGCCCCATTTGGGCATCTGCACTTCGTAGGCCATCCGCTACCTCCTTGCGCCGATGTGGCGCACGCGTTTATGCCTACTGGATTGCAACTCTGATACCACTTTATAACAGGCGATAATCAATGAATAATTTTAAAAATTCTTTATGTGCTCATTTAATGGTGTTCCAAAATCGAACACAAATCTGTTCTGTAAGACCAGTTATGATACACTACTATATGCAAAAAATTCATGGAGTTGTTTTTTTATGGCGTAATATGAATGTAGCGATGCGCAAAGAGCTATTCCATTTTTTCACGGACGGTGCTATTGCTTAAAACAAAGCTGCGGGGTCGCATTATTCAGAAGTGGGGCAAATGACCTTTTGCGGAGTGAAAAGGTCGGCGAACCGGCATGCTTGTTGAGAGGGCGTGCGCGTCCGGGAGATAAGTCATGTATGTTCTGCAAAGAAATGGCGATGTCTTTGAAATGCGGCAGGAACCCCTGATGGCGGAAGGCGTCAACCGCTCGGGGTTTTTATTCAACAGCTACAGCGGCGCACCAAGAGCGAATAGGCGGGAAACCTGGGAATCCTTTATAAGAACCGGCAGGATTGTTGACGACAGCCTGCCCCGGCCCATTGCGGCCTCATGGATGCGCTGCCGCGATCTGGGGGTCGACCCTCTGCTGCCCAAGTGCGCGGAATTTACGCCCATGAGCCAGATCAACGCACAGGCCGAAATATATGCGGAGCTGGCAGCTGGCGTGGAACGTCAGGTGTATGACCAGATCAAGGACAAAGGCCTGCTCATGACGGTCTCCGAAGCCAATGGCCGGTTGCTGCGCACCTGCGGCAACAAGGATGTGCTGCTTCAGGCAGACCAGCTTTACTTTGGCCCCGGCGCGGTGTGGTCTGAGCGGAGCGTTGGAACCAACGCCATAAGCCTGGCCCTTTCTGACGGCATCCCCGCGCAGGTTATGGGCGAGGAGCATTTTTGCAGCAGTCATCAGGCATGGGGCTGTTCTGCCGCGCCAATTTTCACGCCCTTTGGGCAGTTGTGGGGCTGTTTTGACATTTCCGGGCCAACCAGCGCCGACCACCGCCAGTCTTTATGGCTGGCGGTTGGTGCGGCCCGAGAGATTGAACGGCTGCTGCTCAATGCATCATTAAGCAGCATGGAGAACAAATCCCGCACTTTGCTCAGCACGCTCTTCAGTTCCATGCCCATCGGTGTACTGATGGTGGATGAGAGCGGCATCATCACATATGCCAACGCGCAGGCGGAACGCCTGCTGGGCTTTAGCGGCGACGTGCGGGGCGGGCGTGCCGAGGCTTTTTTTGATTACACCCTGTACGCACATCAGCAGGCGGAAAAGAACAGCAAGCCCGAGGGGGTTCCCCTGCGCTGCCTGACCAACCCCGCCCTCACCGCCTGCGCCATGCCCTTCATGACGGGCAGGTCAGAAGCGCGCTACACCCTTGTGACCCTTCAGGCCGGAGTGGAGGCCCGCCCCGCGCCCATTGCCCCTATGCCGCACGTTCCGCGCCGCGAGGGCACGCGCCCCTTTGGCGATATTGTTTACCGCAGCGAAAAAATGACCCGCACGGTGGAGCAGGCGCGGCATATGGCCAAAAGCCCTGCGGCGGTTTTGCTGCTGGGCGAAACGGGCACGGGCAAGGAACTGTTTGCACGGGCCATCCACAAGGCCAGCCGATGTTCCGAAGGGCCGTTTGTGGCCGTAAACTGCGGGGCTTTGCCGCGCGAGCTTATCCAGAGCGAACTTTTTGGCTACGAGCGGGGGGCTTTTACCGGAGCAGTGGAAAAGGGGCGTCCCGGCAAGTTTGAACTGGCCGACAAGGGAACCCTGTTTCTGGATGAAATTTCTGAAATGCCGCTGGAAATGCAGGTCAACCTGCTGCGGCCTCTGGAGGACCGCTGCGTCACACGGGTGGGCGGCAAGCAGACCAGAATGGTCGATTTCCGTTTGGTCACCGCCACCAACCGCAACCTGGATGAACTGATGGCTTCGGGCGCGTTTCGTGAGGATCTGTTTTACCGCATCCATGTGCTTGCTCTGGAAATCCCCCCCTTGCGAGAGCGCAGGGAAGATATCGCCGTCATTGCGGAATACCATTGCAAACGCCTGTGCCGTACTTATGGGCATCCTTTTGGCGGGTTTTCTGCCGAAGCCTTGCGCGTGATGGAAGATTACGACTGGCCCGGCAATGTGCGTCAGCTTGTGCACAGCGTGGAATTTGCAGTCAACATGGCGCAGGGCGGCTGTATCTTGCCCGTGCATCTGCCCGCGCACTTGCAGTCCTGCGCTGGTAAAACCAATGCTGCCAGCGGGCAAGCGGATGGGGAAGCGAGCGGACTTGCCATGGCGGCCCTGCCCGGAATGACTGATTTTAACCTGGACAACCAGGAGGCCAAGGTTATCCGCTGTGCGTTGAAGCATTATAACGGCAACATGCTCCAGGCGGCCAAGGCGCTGGGCATCGGCCGCAACACCCTGTACGCCAAACTGCGCAAGATTGTTCCAGAGGGCTAGCCCTCCGCAGCAATACTTTTCTGATTATCACAACCCGGCCTGCTCTGAACCGTAAGCCCCATCTATGGGCGCTGATGGTCTGGAGCAGGCCTTTTTGTTTTTGCCGCCCGTGTTCATGCTTGTGATTAACTGCTTCGTGATTTGTTGATCCCTCTGTTCCACTTCCGCCCATGCCAGCCTTGTCTTGTTCCACATCAGAACACTGTCAGAGACTCCGGTATGCCTGTCTGCATGTGCAATTTTTCTCGATTGAGCAGGGGCAGGGCCTACCGGGTATGTCAGCTCATCCGCTACTGGCGCGGATTTTACGGCATGGCCTGTGCAAAGAAGGAGTATTCGGATTCAACATCTAACAAGTGAGGCAGTTATGGCGGAAACCATGCAGGCGGCAGTTTGGCACGGCAAAAAAGACATCCGCGTCGAGACTGTACCCGTTCCCCCCGCTCCGGCTCCCGGTTGGGTTCAGATCAAGGTTGATTGGTGCGGCATCTGCGGCTCGGATCTGCACGAATACCTGGCTGGCCCCATATTCATTCCCACAGAGGCTCCGCACCCGCTCACGGGCAAGCAGGGTAGCGTCGTTCTCGGGCATGAGTTCAGCGGCAAGGTTGTGGCGGTGGGCAACGGCGTTACCAACGTGAAGGTGGGCGACATGGTTGCGCCGGATGCCTGCCAGCACTGCGGCGAGTGTCAGCCCTGCCGCGAAGGGCACTACAATGTTTGCGAAAAGCTTGCCTTTACGGGCCTGCACAATGACGGCGCATTCGCACCCTATGTGAATGTGCCTGCGGAATTGTGCTTCATCATGCCCGAAGGTGTTTCTCCCGAGGCCGGGGCAGTCATGGAACCCCTGGCCACAGGCTTTAAGGCCGTGCGTATGGCGGGCAGCATTCTGGGCCTCAATGTGGTGGTGCTTGGCGCTGGTACCATAGGCCTCGGCACCATTATGGCTGCCAAAGCCGCTGGCGCTGGCAAGATCATTGTGCTTGAAATGTCCCGTGCGCGTATTGCCAAGGCCATGGAGTGCGGGGCGGACATAGTGGTGAACCCCAAGGAATGCGACCCTGTTGCAAAGGTGAAAGAACTTACAGGCGGATCCGGGGCTGATGTTTCCTTTGAATGTATCGGCAACAAGCACACCGGGCCGCTGGCAATCGATGTGCTACGCAACACCGGAACAGCCATTATTGTGGGTATTTTTGAAGAACCCAGTTCCTTCAACTTTTTCAGCCTCAGCGGTACGGACAAAAAGGTCATGGGCACGCTGGCCTACACCATTGAGGATTTCAAGGGACTTGCCGCGCTTATGGCCAAGGGCGTCATCAAGGCGGAAAGCCTCATTACCGGCAGGATCGAGCTGAAAGATATCGTGGAAAAGGGCTTTCTTGAGCTGATCAACAACAAGGACGAAAACATCAAGATACTTGTGCGTCCCTGACGTGCCTCGCGGCGCGTTTGAGGGATGATCCTGCTGTTATGCCGCAGTTGTTTGCGCGCAGGGCAGGACATGAAAGAGGGGTTGCGGAATGGTCCGGAACCCCTCGGTTCGTTTGCAGGCAGTGCAAGAATGGAACAGTGCAGCTTTCTGGGCAGAGTGATCAGCCGCAAAAAATCGTCTCGTTTCATACCTGAGGCTGAAAAAAATTTGTAAAAAA
>JASGGT010000157.1:0-5217 GCA_047602655.1 Desulfovibrio sp.
CACTCCGGGGGGCTCACGGTGGACGGCAAAAGGGTTTTCCCCTCCGCCACCGTGCATGTGAACCGCATTGAGGCCGAATTCTGGCTCAGTGCAGCCCAAAGGGACAAGTCGCCGGAGTATTTCAGACCCATGTTTGTAAAAGGGCAGGAATCGCTGGCCCCCTACCTCAGTGCGGGCAAGGTGGCACGCTTTGAAGCGGGCCAAATGGTGCTGCCCGGGATATACGCAATGGCCGCACCTGGGCATACGCCAGGTCACACCTGCTACCTGCTTGAGAGCAACGGTGAAAAACTGCTGTTCTGGGGGGATACGGTCCATGTGGCTGAGGCGCAGTTTCCCCTGCCGGATACGGCCATTGAGTACGACCTTGACCCCGAAGGAGCCGTCAGACAAAGGCAGCGTCTTTTTGCAGAAGCTGCGGAAAAGGGGCACCTTGTGGCTGGAGCGCACATTTCCTTTCCTGGCATTGGGCATGTGGGCAAAGCAGGGCAAGGGTATCAGTGGTTTCCCATCCCCTATGTCAACGATGCCGTTCAGGCCCCTGCAAAATAACAACGGCTGTTCCCTCGCCTGCCACAAACCGACCTTGCACCACGCAGCATGTATTTGCCCGTGAACCACCTTGGGTGATCCCGCGAGGGCTTGCCCAAGGCGGAACGGGGTCAGCACTGTCAAAATTGCCGCACTCTCCTTTTATTGGATAATCTTAACAATATAAACTTACTAAAAAAAATTAAAGCTGGCCGATAATTTGCATACGCAATTGCAGGTTTGCCACACGCATAACCGCACTGCAAGCAAGCGAGGACAGTATGACGCCGACAATCTGGTTGCTGGGACTTTCCGGCAGTGGAAAAACCACTCTTGGTTCACTGCTGCGCCTGTACCTTGACGGTCAGGGCTTTGACGTTGAATTCATCGACGCCGACACCTTCTGCCGCGACAACGGCCTGTCCGCCGCTACCCCCGAGGAACGCGTGCGCAATACCGATATCCTGCGAGATTACGCGCTGAGCATGCAGGCGCAGGGCAAAGTATGCGTTGTCGCCGCCGCCACGCCATACGAGAACATGCGCCAGAGCAACCGGGCCATGCTGCCCATGTACCGCGAGGTATGGGTGCGCTGCTCCCTGCAAACGCTGGTGCAGCGCGATGCCAAGGGCCTGTATGCCAAAGCGGAACGCGGCGACCTTTCGACCCTGGATTCAGTTTTTGACGCCTTTGACGAACCCCGCAGCCCCCACTGCATCATTGATACCGACAGGTATTCGCTGGTGGAATGTTATGAGCAACTGCGCGACCTCACGCTCGATGCCCTTACGCAAGACCGCGAATGGGCCGACACCGGGCGGCGCATGCTGCCGCAGGCTTCGGGATCGTTTATGAATGCCGCCATAGCCCTTTAACGGGGCGCACCTGACAACCTGCATAGACAGGTTCGGCGAAAGATGCCGCGCAGCGCATGCCCAAGGCACGCGTTGCGCGGCATCCTTAATTATCAATGGGCATGCGCTCTCGCCTGCGGAGGCTTACCTCCCGGCTGTGCCGGAAAACTGCTGCGAAATAAAGGTGGCGTAGTCGTCCGTCATGCCGGACACAAAGTCCAGCACCCGCAGATAGGCCATATACAGGCTGTCTTCCCTGCTCGGCGCATTGGCTCCCATGAGCGTGAGGGCGCGTGTTTCCTGATAGCTCATGGCATTGCCCTTGGTGAAGTTGAAGCAGGCCGGAATGAACACGTCAAGCAGCCGCCGGTAGAGCGTGTAGGTGCCGATTTCCAGCGCCGTCTTCTGCGGATTGTTCATAATCTTGCTGTTAAAAACCCGCCCCGCCTCGCGCATGAACCCGGCCACGTCTTCCCGGGCGTGGTTCAGCAGGCAGCCCTCAAGCCGCCCTTCCATGATGGCCTCGTAATTGTCCATGAACGTCTGGGTGATGGACGGAATCATGCGGCCCATGGCCGTGGTACGCAGCATGCTGGTGCGTCTGCGGTCGGAATCCATGGAATCAAGGCGCGGGTCGTCCAGACAGTTACCATCCAGCAGAGGGGCCATGGCGGCCTTAAAATCGGCATAGGTGATGATGCGCAGCTCGCGCGCGTCTTCCATGTCGATGATGCGGTAGCAGATGTCGTCGGCCGCTTCCAAAAGATACGAAAGTGGATGCCTGCGCCAGCCCGTGCCTTCCGCAAGCCCCATCGCGCCGAATATTTCGGCGAAAAGATCACGCTCCGCCGTATAGAAATTGAACTTGCTCTTGCCCACGCCCTGCGCTTCGTAAGCGGAACGCGGATACTTCACCAAAGCGGCAATGACAGGAAACGTCAGGCGAAAGCCGCCCCTGTCCTTGTTGTTTTCAAGGGCGTTGATAACGCGGAAGCCCTGGGCGTTGCCGTCAAAAGCCGTAAAGTCGGCCCACTCTGCGGGCAGCAGATTTTTGAAATACTGCTCTTTGTTGGCGGAATCCTTAAACCAGTCGCGGATGGCCTCCTCGCCCGCATGGCCAAAGGGCGGGTTGCCGATGTCGTGCGCCAGGCAGGCGGCCTGAATGATCTGCCCCAGATGGTCCGGCGTGCAGCCCTCGGGCAGGTCGCTACGCTGGCGCAGAGCATCGCCCACGCCAAGGCCGAGGGAACGGCCCACGCAGCTCACCTCAAGCGAATGGGTAAGGCGGTTGTGTATATGGTCGTTGCGCACCAGCGGGTGCACCTGGGTTTTTCTTGCCAACCTGCGAAAGGAACTGGAAAAGATGATTCTGTCGTAATCCACCAGAAAGGGATTGCGCACCGCGTCCAGCGTGTCGAGCTTCATGCCCGTGCCGGTTTTGCGATGGGGGGCCAGCAGTTGCGCCCACTGCTCTTTGAATGTGCTCATAATGCCTCCTCCCCTGCATGTACGGCATGCGCGCCGGTGTCGCAAGCACGGGTGGCGGATGCTTTTCTTTTGTTCCCGGCCTTGCTAGGCTTGCAAGACGTTTTAAAAACCGACGCCCCTACGGGGAAACAAAACCGTGCAGCAAGGCCAGATCATGACGAATTCGCTTTTTGATATGTCCCTCTCCGCCCATCTGGAGCTTTTTGGCGCGTTGCAGACCATGCGCCCCGCCGTGGAAGCGGCGGCAGAGCGGCTGGGCGCGGCCCTTGGTGCAGGCGGCAAGGTGCTTATCGCCGGCAATGGCGGCTCGGCGGCGGACGCCCAGCACTTTGCGGCAGAGCTCGTGGGGCGCTTTCAGTGCAACCGCAAGGCGCTGGCCTGCATCGCCCTGACCACGGACACGTCAAACCTCACGGCCATTGGCAACGATTACGGCTTCAATGATGTTTTCTCCCGTCAGGTTGAGGCCCTTGCCCGCCCCGGCGATGTTTTTGTGGGCATTTCCACCTCCGGCAATTCGGCCAACATCATCACAGCCGTCAACGAGGCGCGCGCTCAGGGTATTGCCACTATCGCCCTGCTGGGCCGGGACGGCGGCAAGCTGGAATCCCTAGCCGACATGGCGGTTATTGTTCCCCATGATGTCACGGCCCGCATTCAGGAGGCCCACATCTTCATTCTGCACCACTGGGCCGATGTGCTTGAACGCGCCGTGGCGCAAAAATAGGCTCGACCGCAGATTCCGCGCACGGCAGGATCACACCAAGCCTTTCCGGCCAGTCATCCCAAGGCATGAGCCTTGGGCAAACGCCCCAACGAGGTTAGTCATGGATCAGCAGAACGTAGCCCAGTTCCTTGTTTCATGCCTCAGGGCCGAGGGAGTTAAGTACGTCTTCGGCATCCCCGGCGAGGAAAATATCAAATTTGTGAGGGCTGTGGCCGCCTCCAGCGACATTCGCTTTATTCTTGCCCGGCATGAGCAGGGCGCATCCCTGATGGCCGACATTTATGGCCGCCTGACAGGCAAGGCTGGCGTGTGCACCGCCACTCTCGGGCCGGGAGCCATCAACCTGCTGCTGGGAGCGGCTGACGCGCAGACCAACTCAAGCCCTCTGGTGGCCATTTCCGCCCAGGTTGGCCTGAAGCGCATCTACAAGGAATCGCACCAGATTGTTGACCTTGTGGGCATGTTCAAGCCCGTTACCAAGTGGGCGGATACGGTGCTGACGCCGCAGGCCGTGCCAGAAATGGTGCGCAATGCCTTTCAGGTGGCGCAGGAGGAGCGCCCCGGTGCGACCTACCTTGCCATCCCTGAAGACGTGGAAGCGGCCCCCATGCCCGAGGCTGTGCCCCTCAAGGCGGCTCCCTGCGCCAAGGCCATTCCCTCACCCGCCGCGGTGGCAGAGGCCGCCGCCGTGCTGCGCAGCGCGCGCAAGCCCGTCATCATGGCCGGGCATGGCGTTGCCCGTACCGGCAATGCCGCCGTGCTGGCCGCCTTTGCCGAGCGCTACAACATCCCCGTGGCGACCACATTCATGGGCAAAGGCGTCATCAGCGACCGCAGCCCCCAATCGCTGGGCGTCATCGGCTTCATGCGGCACGACTACGAAAACTGCGCTTTCGACCAAGCGGACGTGATCCTTTCCATCGGCTACGAGTTGCAGGAATTCACGCCCATGCGCATCAATCCCCAGTCAAACAAGCGCATCATCCACATCAACACATTCATGCCAGATGTGGACGCCCACTATAACCCCGAGGTCACCATCATGGCCGATGTGGGCCTTGCCCTGGCTTCTCTGGCCAAGGAGCTTGGTGCGGAGCCTCTGCTTTCCGCCGGGCGCGGGGCGAGAATCCGCGAGCTGGTGGAGGCGGAACTGGCCAAGGGTCGCCAGAGCGATGCATTCCCCCTCAAGCCGCAGCGCATTGTGAGCGACATTCGCGCCGCAATGGGCGATGAAGATATCGTGCTGGCCGACACAGGGGCCATCAAGATGTGGATGGCGCGCCTCTACCCCACCTATGCGCCCCTGACCTGCATTGTTTCCAACGGCCTTTCCACCATGGCCTTTTCCCTGCCGGGAGCCATCGGCGCGCATCTGGCCTGCCCCGAGCGCAAAGTGCTGGCCGTCATGGGCGATGGCAGCTTTTTGATGAATTCGCAGGAAATGGAAACCGCCGTGCGCGAAAACATCCCGCTCAAGATACTGATCTGGGTGGATGACAGCTACGGGCTCATCAAGTGGAAGATGGACATGGAATCCGGCTCGCACGACTGCGTGGACTTTGGCAATCCCGATTTTGTGACCTATGCCGAAAGCTTTGGGGCCAGGGGCTACCGCAT
>JASGGT010000158.1:0-5204 GCA_047602655.1 Desulfovibrio sp.
CCGCAGGAATTTTGGAACGCGGTGTGGCGGGCATTGTTGTATCCAGAGAGGCCGTAGCCGATCTCAAGACCATTGTCAGCCAGTGCAAGCTTTCGCAGGGGCGTGAAGAACTGCTGCCTGCCGTGATCACCCGCGTGGAATCCGTGGGCCTCGGGCACCGCGTCTGCGCTGATACGCTCTCCATCCTGCGCAAGGGCCAGGGCATGCTGGTGGGCAATTCCAGTGCCTTTACCTTTCTTGTGCATGCGGAAACCGAGCGCAACGAATACGTGGCTGCCCGCCCCTTCAGGGTCAATGCGGGGGCCGTGCATGCCTACGTGCGCCTGCCCGGCGACAAAACCACCTATCTTGGCGAATTCAAGGCGGGGCAGGAAGTGCTGATCGTGGACGCCAACGGCGAAACCAGCCTTGCCACCCTTGGCAGGGTCAAGATTGAAGTGCGCCCCATGCTGCTGGTTGAAGCCCAGGTTACCACCGAAGACGGCGTTAAAACAGGCGCGGTATTTTTGCAGAATGCCGAAACCATCCGCCTGACCACCCCCGGCGGCGAGCCGGTGAGCGTGGTGAGCCTGAAGCCCGGCGATACCGTGCTGTGCCGCCTGGACGAAGCTGGTCGCCATTTTGGCATGCGCATCCGCGAAGACATCCGGGAGATATAAGCATGGACGACAGCAACAGCCACTGGCCCAAGGGCCACCCCGCAGCCGCGGCAGACCGTCAGGCAGCCTCCCCAGATGAGGCGGGCGCTCGCCTTGCCGCCATCCGCCACGAGATTGACGCCGTGGATCAGGATCTGCTCGCGCTCTTTAACCAGCGGGCGGCCCTGAGCCTCGAGGTGGGACGCATCAAGGCCAATGTGCCGGGCATCATTTTCAAGCCCCTGCGGGAGAAGGAAGTTCTGGACAGTCTCGCCACGCGCAACCCCGGCCCCTTGCCGGAGGATCATCTGCGGGCCATCTGGCGTGAAATATTTTCTTCT
Source organism: Desulfovibrio sp. (assembly GCA_047602655.1). Classification (GTDB taxonomy): domain Bacteria; phylum Desulfobacterota; class Desulfovibrionia; order Desulfovibrionales; family Desulfovibrionaceae; genus Desulfovibrio. Next base: position 980 of record JASGGT010000158.1, read on the forward strand.
TCCCGCTCCTTGCAGCGGCCCCAGAACGTGGCCTATCTCGGCCCTGAAGGCACGTTTTCCTACTTTGCGGGCGTGGAATATCTGGGCCATGCCGCCCAGTTCCGCCCCTGCAACGATATCACGCAGGTCTTTCAGGAAGTGGCTTCCGGTCAGTGCGAGCTGGGCGTGGTGCCGCTGGAAAATTCCCTTCAGGGGACCGTGGGCGTGAGCTTTGACCTGTTCCTCAAGTACGACGTGCATATTCAGGCCGAACTGTTCTCGCGCATTTCGCACTGTCTGCTGAGCAACGCGCCCTCGCTGGCCGCCGTGCGTACCGTGTATTCCCACCCCCAGCCCCTGGCCCAGTGCGGCGCGTGGCTGCGCGCCCATCTGCCCGGCGCGGGCCTTGTGCCGGTGGAATCCACCGCTGCCGCCGCGCAATATGCAGCTGGCAAGGAAGACGCAGCCGCCATCGGTCATGGCAAGCTGGCCGACCTCATGGGTATTGCCGTTCTGGCACGCCGCATTGAGGACGAGCCCGGCAACTGGACGCGCTTTGTGATCATCGGCCCCGGCGATGCGCGCTCGGGCAGCCGCACGGGCGGCCCCCAGCCCGGCCATACCGGCGCGGACAAAACCTCCCTGCTGTTCACCACGGCAGACAAGGCTGGCGCGCTCTCAAGCGTGCTTGACCTGCTGGCAAGCAACGGCATCAACATGCGCAAGCTGGAATCGCGTCCCCTGCGCGGCCAGCGCTGGAAATACGTTTTCTTTGCCGATGTGGAAAGCGATCTGGAAGATCCGCGTTACGCCCTTCTGCTGGAAAAACTGCACGAAGTCTGCACCAGCTTCCGCATCCTGGGCAGCTACCCCACAGGGCCGCAACTGGACCGTCTTGACCTCCACTCGGAAACACCGGAGCAACCAGCCTCATGAGCCAGAGCACCACTATCATCACCGAGGCCGAAAAGCAGGCTACGGTAAGCGTTACCGCCCCCGCTTCAAAATCTGTTTCGCACCGCTACCTCATTGGCGCGGCGCTGGCGCAGGGTGTTTCCACCGTGCGGCATACCCTTGAAAGCCGAGACCTCGAACGCACCCGTGCCATCCTGTGTGGGGCCGGGGCGAGCATGGAAACCCTGCCCGAAAGTACGCAGGCCTCGGGCGCGTGGCGCGTGACGGGCATGGGCGGCAAGCCGCTCGGCGGCGTGGAGGGCGCGCCCCTTTCCTGTGATGTGGAAGAATCCGGCACCACATGCCGCCTGCTTACCGCCGTGCTGGCCGCTGGCGAGGGCGAATTTCGCATACACGGCGCGCCGCGCATGCACGAAAGGCCCATTGCCGAACTGACGGACGCCCTCAAAAAGCTGGGGCTTGCCGTCACCTTTGAGGGCAAACCCGACTGCCCGCCGCTGGTGCTGCACGCCAAAGGCCTTGACCCCGCTCTGTGCGGGGGCGAGGTGACCTTGGGCATGGATATTTCGAGCCAGTATTTTTCGGGCCTGCTGCTGGCGGCCCCCATGGGGCCAGCGCCCCTGTCCGTAACGCTTGGCGGGCAAAAAGCCGTGTCCTGGCCCTATGTGGGGCTGACCCTGCAATGCCTGACCGACTACGGCATCCGCTTTGATGTGGAAACCCGCACCGAAGCCGATGCCCCGTGGGAAATGCTGCCTCCCGGCGCATGGCGCGAGCTCAGGGCCGCGCATCCCGGCTGTTTGCGCGTGACTGTCCATCCTGGCGCGTACCGCGCGGGCAACTACACAGTTGAAGGCGACTGGTCTGGCGCGTCCTATCTGCTGGCTGCTGGCGCACTGGGCCTCAAGCCCGTGAGGGTCGAAGGTCTGCGCACGGATTCCCTGCAGGGTGACCGCGCCATGCTGGGTATTTTGCAGCGCATGGGCGCACGCATGACCATGACGGAGAATTCCGTCACCGTGTACCCCTCTGCCCTCCACGGCGTGGAGCTGGACATGGGCGACTGCCCCGACCTCGTGCCCACCGTGGCAGTGCTGGCGGCCTTTGCACAGGGTTCCACGCGCATCAGCAATGTGGCCCATCTGCGCTATAAAGAGTCAGATCGCATCAGCGCCCCGGCGCAGGAGCTTGCCAAGGCTGGCGTGGTCATTGACCAGCTTTCCGACGGCATGCTCATTCACGGCCTGGCCGGGCGCGGCAACGGCAAGCCGGACTGTCCGCGATTGCCCGAGGGTGTTTGCCTCTCGGCCCACAACGACCACCGCATCGCCATGTCCCTGGCTCTGCTGGGGCTGCGCCAGCCGGAGACAAACGTACGCGACCTGCTGGACGACCCGCTGGTGGTGCGTAAATCCTTTCCGCAATTCTGGAATATCTGGGAGCAACTGGCATGAACGGCAATCAAGGCAGCAACGGCGTCCCTGCCGCCCAGAACGGCGGGGAATCCGCTGCGGAGGATGGATTTGACGGCTTTACCGGTTTCTGCCCGCGCAATCCCGTAAAAACCGTCATTGTTGGCTCCACTGGCCGCATGGGCGACATGCTGCTGGGCCGCGCCAAGGCGGCAGGGCTGAACGTGGCTGGCGTGGACGTGCCCCTGACGCCCGAAACTCTGGCTCCCGCATGCGCGGGGGCCGATCTGGCCATCATTTGCGTTCCCGCCGCTGTATTCAGCGAGGTTATTGCTGCCGTCTGCCCGCATCTGCCACCCGCGGCGGTGCTGGCGGACATAACATCGGTAAAGGAAATCCCGCTGCAACAGATGGAAAAGGCCTGGGCCGGGCCTGTGGTGGGCACACATCCCCTCTTTGGCCCCAAGCCCGACCCGCAAGCGGACCAGCCCGTGGCTATTGTGCCGGGCACGCATGCGGGGCAAGCTCATGTGGAGCTGGCCTCGGGATTTTTTACCGCCCTTGGCTGCCGTGTTTTCTGCACCACAGCTGAAAAGCACGACAAAGCCATGGCCAGCATTCAGAACATGAACTTCATCACCAGCCTGGCGTACTTTGCCCTGCTGGCGGAGCATGAAGACCTGCTGCCCTTTCTCACGCCCTCGTTCCGCCGCCGCCAGAATGCTGCCCGCAAAATGCTGACGGAAGACGCGCGCATGTTCGCTGGCCTGTTTGAGGCCAATCCATATAGCTACGAAGCTGTGCGTCAGTATCGGCAGATGCTCAACCTCGCCGCCGCTGGCGATATTGACCTGCTCTGCCAGCGTGCCCGCTGGTGGTGGCAGGAGGATGCGGACCACGAAAAAACATAGTATACACATGGCAAGACTCGGCTCGGGAGCGCAAGGCTTGTTGCCTTGCGTGGCCTGAGGCCTTAATCCGCTGGAGTTGCCTGTGGCTACACCGCCAATCAAGCCTATCGCCTTTTACCTGCCGCAGTTCCACCCGATCCCCGAAAATGATTGCTGGTGGGGCAAAGGTTTTACAGAGTGGACCAATGTGCGCGCAGCGCAGCCCCAATTTGCCGGGCACTACCAGCCGCATGAACCACACCCGTCGATAGGCTGGTACGACCTGCGCGACAGATATTTTTTGCGCCGTCAGCATGCCATGGCCGCCCAATACGGTATTTATGGCTTCTGCTACTATTATTACTGGTTCAACGACCACTCGCTGCTTGAAACCCCGTTGCTGCGCATTCGCGATGATGCCAGTATTACACTTCCTTTTTGCCTGTGCTGGGCAAACGAGGCATGGACGCGGGCATGGTACGGACAAGACAAGCAAGTACTGCTGAACAATGACTATTCTGAATCCACCATGCGCGGCTTCATGGGCAGCATTCTGCCCTACCTGCGCCACGAGCGTTATATTCAGGCAGACAATCGCCCGCTGCTGCTTGTTTACCGCCCAGAGGACATTCCCAATTGTTCGCACTGGGCTGAGGTCTGGCGCGACATGGCGCAGCAGGCGGGGCTTGCGGGACTGTACCTGATGGGGGTGGAAGCCCTGACAATGGGGGTGCCGCCACAGGAATACGGCTTTGACGCCACAGTGCGCTTTGCGCCTGACTGGAGTTGCGTCCAGCGCACCCAAATCGCCGGGAACCCGCAAAAATGCTGCGACTACCCCGGCACTGCCGCCGCCATGCTGCACAGGCCAGCCGCAAGCTACACGCGCTACACAACGGTCTTTCCCTCATGGGACAACTCCCCCCGTTATCACGCTAATTCCATTGCCTTTCTCTATGCCAATCCCGGCGCTTTTCGCCGAGTGTTGGAAGTAGCCATATAGGAAGTACGCCGCGCCCAAAGGCCAGA
>JASGGT010000159.1:0-5172 GCA_047602655.1 Desulfovibrio sp.
TCCCAGTCTGGCCGCCGCCCTTCCAGAAAGCACACGTAGGTGTGGAAGCCCCAGGAAAACAGGGTGACGTCCGTGCAGCACCAGCCCGCAAAACGCAAGGCGTTGAATTCAATGGGCCGTATACGTCCCTGGGCGTCACGCCGCAGCTCCACATGGGTGGGAAAATTCCGCAGACCCAGCAAGGAGTTAACCTTGTTGAACCATGCCTCGAACTCTGCAAGGTGGGAGCGTACCACAGAAGCGCCCGTGTAGTACAGTCTGTCGCTCACGTCCGAAGCGGAAGCAAATTCGTGCCGCAGAATGTTGCAGATCACGGCCTGACCCTGCGCGTCAAAGTACACATCAACGGCGTATTCATCGCCGTCAATGTATTCTTCGATGAGCCAGTCCTCGCTGTCCACCACGCTGTCTGGATACTGCTCGCGCCAGTGCGCGGCTTCCTGCTCAATGGCGGCAAGGGCGGCAAGCCAGTCCTCGCGGGTGCGCACAATGCGCACGCCCAGGCTGAAAAAACCCACAGAAGGCTTGACCACGCAGGGCAGGCGCAGTTCTTCAAAAGGCAGGCGGCGCAGGGCATCAAGGCTGAGTCTGCAATAGAAATAATCATCGTAGAGGGGGCGCAGCAACTCGCGGGTTCTGGCCTTGTTCTTGAGCTTTTCAATGCCGCTGACAAGTTCGGCATTGTCCACATGGTCGCAAACCCAGGCCAGGGAATTTTCCGAACAGGTATAGATGCGCGGGGGCGCGCAGTCCGGGCAGGGTTTGCAGCACTGGGCCGCAAATTCCGCTTCCGCTATAAGGTTCAGGGGCGCTGCGCCAGAAAGCGCGCGGGCGCGGGACAAGTCCCGCGCCACAGCGTTGTCGAGCACCGGTTCCCGCCGGGCTGCCGCGTATTCGAGCAGCTCTGGCGAGACGTATGGTTCGTCAAAAATTATCATGCTCCTCCCAACACGCGGAAGTAGACCGCGGGTTCCTTGAGCAGGCCGGCGTCCATGGTGCGCTGAAGAGCATCGCTCATGGCGCGGGCCGTGGTTTCGTGGGTCATGAAGACCAGCGGCACGCCGTTGCCTTCATCACTCTTCTGGATGACCTGGGCCATGCTGATGCCCTCGGCGGCCATGCAGCCCGAAAGATCACGCAGCACGCCGGGGGTGTCCTGCACCATGACGCGCACGTAGTAGCACGAGCGCCATTCTTCCGGCGGCACGATGGAGGCCTTGGGCAGTTCCTTGCCCACAAAGCCGGTGTTGTTGGGGCGTTCATCGCGGGCAACGGCCAGCAGATCGCCCAGCACGGCTCCGGCTGTGGGCAGATCGCCCGCGCCGCGCCCGTGGAAAAACAGCGGGCCGGAGGCGTTGGCGTCCACCCGCACGGCGTTGTACACGCCGCCCACGCGGGCCAGCAAAAACTTGTGGTACACAAGGGCAGGGAACACCCCGGCTTCAAGCCGGATGTTGCCTTCACCCTCAGCGCCCTCGGCGCCGGGAACCTCGCGCACCTGACCAATAAGCTTGATGCGGTAGCCAAATTCGCGCGCAAGGCGGATATCCATGCCGGAAAGCCCGCGAATACCGCGCACTGAAAGGGCCGTGTAAGGATAGTGCACCCCGTAGGCCAGACGGATAAGCAGGATAAGCTTGTGGGCGGCATCATGGCCGTCAATGTCCAGCGTGGGGTCGGCCTCGGCATAGCCCAGCTGCTGGGCCTGCTTGAGCGCAACGTCAAAATCCATGCCGTTGCTGGTCATTTCAGACAGAATATAGTTGCTGGTGCCGTTGAGAATGCCCATGAGCGATTCGATGCGGTTGCCCGTGAGGCTTTCCTTCAGCGTCTCCACAATGGGGATGGCCCCGGCCACGCTGGCTTCGTAGCGCAGGATGCGCTTTTTGCGGTCGGCCTTCTGGAACAGGGCCAGACCTTCCTCGGCCAGCAGGGCCTTGTTGGCGGTGACGATGTGCTTGCCCTGATCAAGGGCGCGGTCGATGATGGTACGGGCATTGTCGATGCCGCCAATGAGTTCCACCAGCACGTCGATTTCAGGATCATCGGTAAGCGCGCGGTAGTCTGTGGTAAGCTCTGTTCCGGCGGGCAACTGGGCGCTGCGGGCCTTGGTGGCATTGCGCACAAGCACCTTTTTGAGCACGATATCGCGCCCGCAACGGCGGCGGATAAGGTCGGCGTTTTCGTCAAGCAGACGCACAAGGCCGCCGCCCACGGTGCCGAATCCGGCAAGGCCCACTACCAGGGGTTTATCGCTGTTCTTTGTCATGTCGCCTCCGAATCTGCTGCCTAACCCCGGTCTGTCCGCCGCGGGCCTGCGCGGTTGTTGGCCATATGCGGCCTTATGGTTGCTGCGGCGGGGCCGGAAAACTTCCCGACCCCGCCGATTTCAGTTGTTCTGGCTTTGTTTTTCCCGACAATCCAAGCGGATTGAACCCAAACCGCTCGAAAAAACGGTTTTTGAAAGCGAGATTTTGTTCCCTGGCGAGAAAACGGCCCGTTTCAGGCCAGGGATAGTACATGCTGGTACAGACCTGGACTGAAACGGGCCGTTGACGCTGTCCAGGGGATAAATAATTCATTCAAAACCTGTTTTGCCATCTTGCGAATTTTTGCCTTCCTTGCCGGAAGCAAAAAGACGCAGAGGGCGAACAGGTTTAGTCGGAGACGCCCGACAACAACCGCCGCATACTGCTAATAGCCTGCCGCGTGCGGTGTTCATTTTCAATCAGGGCAAAGCGCACGTATTCGTCGCCGTAGGAGCCGAAGCCCAGGCCCGGCGAAACGGCCACGTGGGCCTCCTGCAACAGCAGCTTGGAAAATTCCACGGAGCCCATCTTGCGGAAGGGTTCGGGAATGTGCGCCCACACAAACATGGTCGCCTTGGGCGAGGGAGTTTCCCAGCCGATGCGGTTCAGACCTTCGATGAGGCGGTCGCGCCGTTCCTGATACACGTCGCGGATCTGGTGCACGCAGTCTTCGGGGCCGTTGAGGGCCACGGTGGAGGCAATCTGGATGGGCTGGAACATGCCGTAATCCAGGTAGCTCTTGATACGTGCCAGGGCATGGATAAGATCCTTGTTGCCCACGGCAAAACCCACGCGCCAGCCGGGCATGGAGTAGCTCTTGGACAGGGAGTAGAATTCCACGCCCACATCCTTGGCGCCCTTTGCCTGCAAAAAGCTGGGGGCCTTGTAGCCGTCAAAAACCAGATCGGCATAAGCCAGATCATGCACAACCCAGATGTGGTTTTCCTTGGCGAAGTCCACAATCTTCTGGAAGAATTCCAGATCCGTCACTTCGGTGGTGGGGTTGTGCGGATAGCAGATGAAAAGCACCTTGGGCTTGGGCCACGCCTGACGCATGGCGGCTTCAAGGTCTTCAAAAAAGTTGCGGCCAGGGCCGATGGGCACGCTGCGCACGTCCGCGCCTGCAATGATGGGCGCGTACTTGTGGATGGGGTAGGTCGGGTCGGGTGCGAGCACCACGTCGCCAGGCTCAAGAATAGCCAGCGAAAGGTGGGCCAGGCCTTCCTTGGAACCCAGGGTCACGATGGCTTCGCTGTCAGGGTCGAGCTGCACGCCGTAGTGGCGCGCATAGCGATCACAGATGGCTTTGCGCAGGTTCGGAATACCGCGCGAAAGCGAGTAGCGGTGGTTCACCGGCTTCTGTGCTGCCTCAACAAGCTTGTCGACGATGGGTGCGGGCGTTGCGATGTCCGGATTGCCCATGCTGAAGTCCACGATGTCGATATTCTGCCGACGCAGCCGCATTTTGAGGTCTCCCACCACCGCAAAAACATAGGGGGGGAGGCGGCGAATCCGCGAAAACTCTTCCATGTCTGATAGCTCCTAAGTTGATCGACATGCAGTCTGTCCCATGCGCTCGCAACAGGTCACGCCCGCACCATGCAGACATGGACTCCACCCTGCCGCGCAGCCCCACAGGAAGCCAGTGCGTTTACCGGGCGCTCACAAGTCGCCGGAAACGATTTTGTCAAGCCGCAGCATAGCCAGCCGCGCGCCTGTTTGTAAAGCATTGCGGGCCGCCGAACCCCTTGATGGGGCATGTTTTTTATATGGTTTGCGGCAGAATGCCGCCAACTGCGCTTTGCCTTCCGCGCATAGTTGTGTATCCTTGATAAATATATTGAATCCTGCGGAGGAAAACCATGGAAGATCATATTCGCTTTGACAGGCAAAATCTTGCGCTGCACCTGCTTGACCAGCGCTTGCTGCCAGAGCAGGAAACCGAAGTGATCTGCCGCAATACAGACGACATTGTATCGGCGTTACAAACCATGGTTGTACGCGGGGCACCGGCCATCGGCGTCACTGCGGCCTGGGGCTGCGCCCTTGCCCTGAACGAAACCAGCGGCCCCGGATGGGCCACCCAGCTCGAAGAACTGCTTGACCGCATCGCCAATGCCCGGCCCACCGCCGTAAATCTGCGCTGGGCCGTTGAACGCATGCGCAAATGCTGGTGGAAGACCATCAACAAGGATGGCGGCGACCGCGAAACCCTGCTTGCGGCCTTTCTTGAAGAGGCAGCCAGAATGCAGGCCGAAGATGTGGAAGCATGCAAAACTCTGGGCCGCTTTGGCGCGGATTGCCTGAAAGACGGCGACACAGTGCTCACCCACTGCAATGCCGGCGCACTGGCCACTGCGGGCTACGGCACGGCGCTTGGGGTTATCCGAGGCGCTGTGGAGCAGGGCAAACGCATCAAGGTTATTGCCGATGAAACGCGACCCTTCCTCCAGGGCGCGCGCCTCACGGCATGGGAACTGCACAAGGACAATATTCCCGTTACCGTTGCCTGCGATAACGCCTGCGCGCTCCTCATGAGCAAGGGGCTTGTGCAGGCTGTGGTGGTAGGGGCCGACCGCATTGCAGCAAACGGCGACGCAGCCAACAAGATCGGCACCTATGGCGTTGCCCTGCTGGCAAAGCACTTCAATATTCCTTTTTATGTGGCTGCCCCGCTCTCCACCATTGACCCCACAACATCCGATGGCAGCGGCATCCCCATTGAGCAGCGCCCGGAACGCGAGGTAACCCATGTGGGCGCTACGCGTCTTACGCCCGCAGATGTACCCGTGTACAATTTTGCTTTTGACGTAACCCCCGCAGAGCTTATCACCGGCATTATCACCGAAAAAGGCGTGTTGCA
>JASGGT010000160.1:0-5073 GCA_047602655.1 Desulfovibrio sp.
CAGGCCGAGAGCGTTTGAAAAGAAATACAGCAGCGTAAGCAGGCCCAGCCCCGTAAGGACTGTCAGCGCCCGCGAACCCCGCAACATCTGGATAACCTGATACAGCAGAATGCTGACCACGGCTATATCCATTACATCGCGCCAATCTATGGCAATATGGTCAAACACGGTGTGTTCCTTGCAGCAAAGTGTATCGGGCAACCGCAGCGCTGTCAGCCGAGGGCCTTGGCGCGTTCCTTGTCTTGGTACATGGCAGTGTCCGCACAGGAGAGCAGCGAATCCACAGTGACGGCCCCGTCCGGGTACACTGCACTGCCCATGCTGAACGTGATCGGCCCAGGTATGTTCAGCTCGGGCAGACCCTCTGAAAGATCGGCGCGCATGCGGACAAAGGCTGCCTTGTCCCTTTCCTGTAGAGGAGAGCCGTTGAGCAGCAGCACAAATTCATCGCCGCCTATGCGACCCAGACTATGCGTTACAGGGGCGTGCGCGCGAACAACCTCTGCGAAGAGTTGCAATACTCGGTCGCCCGCCTCATGTCCATAGGTGTCGTTAATGCCTTTAAAATTATTTAAATCAAAGTAATATAAGGCAAATTTATTTTCCGGCGATAGGGTGATTCGCCTTTGGAGTTCCTCAAGCAGTCCACGCCTGTTGAGTGCACCTGTGAGGGCATCCCTGTACGCTATGGCCTCAAGATATGTACGTATTTGTGTAAGATCATGATTTCTTTGAACAAGCGTTGCAAGGAAGAGGCTGAGAAGAACGCTCATGCCCACATAGAGCCATGGTTCCAGCGATCTGTACCACGCAATCCCTGCCGACATGCGGATCAGCCAGTGGGCGTTAAGAATTGTCACTGGCATTTCTATGTTGCCAGCGTCTTTTTCCGAATCCGCACTGCCTGCAATAAGCAAAGCCCCGCCCTTATGGGGGGAAGTGCGCCAAAGGCCAAAATCGATATCCATGCTGTCCAGCATGTAGAGGTCCGAAGCGGTCAACACATCAGGAAAACGCAGCAGTATTGCGGCGATACCCCAATACTGGGGACGGCCGGAAGCATCAGGAAGAAATACGGAGAGTCGCCCCACCAGAGCTGCATCCCCGTTGGGCAGCAGCACCGGCCCGGCCAGGGTCAGCGGAGCGCCGTGGCGGGCCGTGACCGCCTCGTGGCAGCCCAGATTGCCGTCCAGCATATCCTGCCCCAGCAGCATGCTGTTGTCAGGGGAGAAGGGGTATACCCATGTTATGATGCCCCCGGGCGCGAGGGCAAAGGCCTGGATGGTGTCGTCGTCCCGCAGGGCTGCGGCGACACGCTCGAATTCTGCGATGTTGCCGTCGCGGTCAAGGACGAGGGCGTTCAGTGTTTCTGTCTTGAAAATCAGACGCAACAGTTCGCTCTGAAGATTGTCGCGCTGCGAGCGCGCGATGCTTTCAATTTTAACCCGCGCGACCTGCTGCTTGCGGTCAATCAAGACCCACGTCAAAAGTAAGTTGAAGGCCAATGCGACAAGCAGCATTCCAACGAATGGGCGCGTTGAAAAAAATCGCACCATACCGGCAGACTCACATTCGTTGACGGTTTGTAGGTCTGGAGCTTTTCCACTTGAAATGCTCACTTACGGCAGGCAAAGCCTGTCTGCTCGCACTTCGCGGCAAGGATTTTCAGAAAATCCTTGTAGAGCAGTTGGCTCATTCCATTCGTAAACTGCTCTAACGAGCCTCAAGGGCCAGAGCAACAGTCATGGCCTGACGGGCCGCAACAACATCATGCACCCTGTGCCAGAACACGCCCCTGGCGCGCAGCATTGCCGTGGCCGTGGCTGTTGCCAGGCCGCGCTCCTGCGGCGGCAGGCCCAGCAGTCCGCCAAAAACGGATTTCATGGACAGCGCCATGAGCACAGGCCGCCCGAGCGTGAGCCAGTCTTCCGGGTGGGCCAACAGGGCGAGGTTGTGTTCAAGCGTTTTGCCAAAGCCGATGCCGGGGTCAAGCACAATACGGTCTTCCGGCAGGCCCGCCCGCACCAGACGCGACATCTCGCGCTCAAAAAATTCCAGCACCTCACGGCGAACATCAGTGTAGCGCGGATCGTGCTGCATGGTCTGCGGGCGGCCCTGACTGTGCATCAGCACATATCCGGGCTTGTACTGCACAAGCACGTCCAGCAGGGCAGGATCAAAGGCGCAGGCCGAAATATCGTTGATGACGGCTGCGCCCATATCCAGCACGGCGGCGGCGGTTGCGGCATGATAGGTATCGACGGAGATTACGGCTCCTGGGGCGGTACGCCGCAACCCGGCCAGAACCGGCAACAGGCGTTCAATCTCCTGCTGCGGCGGTAATTCCGCGGCTCCGGGGCGTGACGATTCAGCGCCAAGGTCAAGAATATCTGCACCCTGATTGCGGAGGGTCAGCGCATGGTTGAGGCCCGATACCGGGGCATTGTGGCGGCCGCCATCGTAAAAGGAATCGGGGGTAAGATTTACAATACCCATGACGCCAAAGGGGGAGGGCGTCTTCAACGCCCGCCCCCCAAGAATATGCCAGTCTGCGCCTCTGGAAAGAGCCGCCGGGCAAATGCTATCGGTCATTTTCTTTACTGTTGTTCCGGGTGTTCTCGGCTTCGGACTGTTTGGATTCCGCCTGTTCCGATTGCTGCTCCTGCTTCTGCTCTGGCTTCTGTTCGGGGGCCTGAGCGTCCGTATCCGGTTCTATAACAAATTCTGCACCGGATTTGGCAGCCTTGCCGTTCTTGGCGGCAGTGCTGGCGGGCATGGGTTTGCCGTTGCTGTCGAGCGGAGGCAGCTCCTTGTTGTCCATGAGCAGGTCAAGATCCTCGCCAGTGATGGTTTCGCGATCAAGAAGCGCCTGGGCAATGCGGTGCAAGGCATCAATGTTTTCTTCAAGCAGCTTGCGGCAGCGGCTGTGGGCGTCTTCCACAATACGCTTCACTTCCGAATCCACAAGGCGTGCCGTGTCTTCGCTGAAGTTCTTGTTCTGCACCCATTCGCGGCCAATAAAAACTTCTTCGCCGGTTTCGCCGATGGCCAGCGTACCCACGGCTTCGCTCATGCCCCATTCGCAGACCATTTTGCGGGCCATACGAGTGACGCGTTCGATGTCGTTGGAGGCGCCGGTGGTGATGTCGTCAAAAATAATTTCTTCCGCCACGCGGCCACCCAGCAGCACCACCAGATTATTGCGCAGGAAGGAGCGCGAATAGCCGTGGCGGTCTTCTTCCGGCAGCTGCATGGTCACGCCGAGGGCGCGGCCACGAGGAATGATCGTAACCTTGTGCACCGGGTCGGAACCGGGCAGCAGGCGGGCAGCCAGGGCGTGGCCGCCTTCGTGGTAGGCGGTGATGCGCTTTTCTTCCTCAGAGAGGATAAGACTGCGGCGTTCGCGTCCCATGAGAACCTTGTCCTTGGCATACTCGAAATCGTGCATGTCCAGGCGGTCCTGATTGAGCTTGGCAGCCTGGAGAGCTGCTTCGTTGACCAGGTTTTCAAGGTCAGCGCCAGAAAAGCCCGGAGTACCGCGAGCCAGCACTTCCAGATCAACATCGCCAGCAAGGGGGGTGCGTTTGGTGTGCACTTCAAGAATGCGGCGGCGGCCACGCAGATCGGGCGTGGGCACCATCACCTGACGGTCAAAACGGCCGGGACGCAGCAGGGCGGGGTCAAGCACGTCAGGGCGGTTGGTGGCGGCAATGAGGATAACACCTTCATTGCTTTCAAAACCGTCCATTTCCACAAGCAGCTGGTTCAGGGTCTGCTCGCGTTCGTCATGTCCGCCGCCAAGGCCAGCGCCACGCTGGCGGCCAACGGCGTCGATTTCGTCAATAAAAATCAGACAGGGTGCGTTTTTCTTGCCCTGAACAAAAAGGTCGCGAACGCGCGAAGCGCCCACGCCCACAAACATTTCAACAAAGTCGGAGCCAGAAATGGAAAAGAACGGCACCCCGGCCTCGCCAGCAACGGCGCGGGCCAGAAGGGTTTTACCAGTACCGGGAGGGCCCACGAGCAGTACGCCCTTGGGGATGCGCCCGCCAAGGCGGGTAAACTTTTTGGGGTTGGAGAGAAATTCAACAACTTCCGAAAGTTCGTCCTTGGCTTCGTCAACGCCAGCCACGTCAGCAAAGGTAACGCGGGTGCTGTCCTGATTGAGCAGGCGCGCGCGCGACCGGCCAAAACTCATGGCCTTGCCGCCGCCGCTCTGCATCTGGCGCATAAAGAAAATCCACACGCCCACCAGCAGCAGCATGGGGAACCATGAAACCAGCAGGGTCATGTACCAGGGCTGTTCTTCCGGCGGTTCGGCCTTGATCTCGACCTTTTTTTCAATAAGGCGGTTTACGAGGCCGATGTCCTGCGGAGCATAGGACTGCACGGTTTTTCCGTCAGAGGTGCGCCCGATGAGGGTGTGCCCCTGAATGGTCACGGACATGAGCTGGCCGTTGTCCACCTGACTGAGAAAATCTGAGTAGGGCACCCGCTGGGTGATCCCCTGCGGCTGCTGGAACATATTGAAAAGCATGACCATCGCCAGGACGATTATCGCCCACAGCATCAGGTTGCGACTTATCTGATTCAACACTGCCTCCGTTACGTTTTCCGCGCGCGGTGGCGCACGGCCAGGCCGGATATATGGCCAGCACAGTTAAGAAATTACTACCTGTATACGGCTGGTGTCAAATGCTTGTGGGCATTTGCGGTTCAGGCAACAGGGTTTCGGCTGCGCTTGTCTTGTTCATAATAATGCGCAAAACACACTTGGCAATGGAGGTTTGACGTTCAGGAGTCAAAACCGCATGCCGGGTGCGTGTTGCGCATGGTCAAACTGTGCTGCGGGCTATGCTGCCTTTGTTGTGTGCAAAGGCCAAACAAGTTTGCCCCCTTGCGGGTAAGGGGCTTTTGCCCTATGGTGCGCCCATGCGGAGACGTTTCGTCACCGGTGTGGCGCCCGGTCTTCAAAACCGGTGGCAGGCCTTGCGGTCTGTGGTAGGTTCGACCCCTATACGTCTCCGCCATTCAAGCTCTTTTCTCCAGGCTCATTTGGCTTGCCGTCTTTTT
>JASGGT010000017.1:0-27821 GCA_047602655.1 Desulfovibrio sp.
CATGGCCGAAATTACGCCGATCTGAAGGTCAGGGTTCAAGGCCAGCAGCCCTTGCACTGGGCCAGCGGCGGGCATATTGCGTTTGCGTCAACTAGGCCAGTGCCGCTGGCCACCTACAGCGAAGGCAGCCCCTGGCGCGCCGCCACGCTGGAAGCCCTCAATGCTTCGGGCAGGAGCTATGACTTCGCCTATGTGAGCGCCTCGTACGAAAGCCTGTGCAGCTCGGTGCTGGCTGGTTTTGGCATAACCGCCCTGCCTGACTGGGACATGGACGGACGATTTGTCATCCTTGACGGTACCTGCGGCCTGCCTCCCCTGCCACAGGTGCGTACAGTGCTTAAAACCGCAACGTGCAGCCCGGTGCTGCGCCAGTTTTGCGACTTCATCATGCAACTGCCGTTTTTTAAAAACCTGCGCCCCACGCCTGAGCGCAGCGCGCAAAAAGCCCCCGAATCCTGAGATCCGGGGGCCTGAATCAGCTATGAACGCCGCCGCAGAGCGGCATATACAAGGGTTTGCCAACACCCTGAGCAATTTTGTTCCCTGACACGGAAGGAAGACATATCAAGGCTGCGTATTTTTTCGTACTCGACCGAAATAAAAAGGCTTCCTGACGCAGGCAGAGGGCAAAAGAGCCATAGTGCTAAAGTGCCTAACCTCTGTCTTCCAGCGCCGCCACAGAGGGCAACACCTTGCCTTCCAGCAGTTCCAGCGATGCGCCGCCGCCTGTGGAGATATAGCCCATCTTTTCGGACAGGCCGTACTTTTCCACCGCAGCCACGGAATCACCACCGCCCACCACCACAAAGGCCTTGGAATCAGCAAGAAAATGCGCCAGTTCCTTGGTGCCCTCGCCAAAGGGATCGGTTTCAAACGCGCCCACAGGGCCGTTCCACACCACGGTGGCAACCTTGGACAGCAGTTTTTTGTACTGCGCAATCGTGTCGCGGCCAACGTCCAGAATCATCTGGTCGGCGGGCACATCGCCCACGGCGCGGGTGGTAGCTACCTGACCGGGAGCCAGTTCCTCGGCGGTCACAACATCCACGGGCAGGGGCAGTTCCCTGTTGAGGTTCTTGGCCTGCTCCATGATGCGCTTGGCGTCCGTCACCAGATCTTCCTCGTACAGGGACTTGCCAACCATGTACCCGGCAGCCGCAAGGAAGGTATTGGCAATGCCGCCGCCCACGATGAGCACGTCCACTTTTTCCAGCAGGTTTTCCAGCAGGGCCAGCTTGGTGGACACCTTGGAGCCGCCGATGATGGCAGCAAGCGGGCGGGCGGGATTGTTCAGCACCTTGGCAAAGGCATCCAGCTCCGCCTGAAGCAGCGGCCCGGCGCAGGCAACCCTGGCAACGCGCACCGCACCCTCGGTGGAGGCATGCGCGCGGTGGGCCGCCCCAAAGGCATCCATCACATATACATCGCCCAGGGCGGCAAGCTGCGCGGCCAGGGCGGGGTCGTTCTTTTTCTCGCCCTTGAGGAAACGCACGTTCTCAAGCAGGGTCACGGTGCCGGGAGCTGCCTTGGCTTCTTCCAGCGTGGCGGCAAGGGCAACAGGCTTGCCCAGCAGCTCGGAAAGGCGGGCGGCCACGGGCTTGAGGGAGAACTGCTCTTCATATTGCCCTTCCGTGGGGCGGCCCAGATGCGAAAGCAGCACCACGCCCGCGCCTTTTTCAAGGGCCGTGGTAATGGTGGGCAGCGAAGCGCGGATGCGCTTGTCGTTGGATACCTGTCCGTCCTTCATGGGCACGTTCAGGTCTTCGCGGATCACAACGGTTTTGCCTGTCAGGTCCAGATCCTGCATTTTCTTGATGGGCATATGCGTTCTCCCTGTAAGAGGATTTGCTTCGTTCTGTCGGTCAGTTACTTCCCAAGCTGCCGGAAGAGGCCTTCCGCCACTTCCAGCACATGCGCCACGGTAAAGCCCAGACGCTCAAAAACGATCTTGGCAGGGGCGGAAGCGCCAAAGCGCTCCATTCCGACCACCGCGCCGTCCAGACCCACATACTTGCGCCAGTAATCCGCAGCGGCGGCTTCAATGGCAATGCGGGCGCGCACGCCGCGGGGCAGCACGCTTTCTTTGTAGGCCGCGTCCTGCGCGTCAAAGATCTCTGCGCAGGGCATGGAAACCACGCGGACCTTGCGGCCGTCGGCGGTCAGCTGGTCAGCGGCTTCAATGGCAAGCGACACTTCTGAACCAGTGGCGATAAGGATGATCTCGGGCGTGCCTTCGCAGTCGCGCAGCACATAGCCGCCACGGGCGATGGCTTCCACCTGGGCGGCATCGCGCTGGCAGAAAGGCAGGTTCTGGCGCGAGAGTGAAAGCCCGGTGGGCGTGTGGACGCTTTCAAGGGCGCTGCGCCAGGCCACGGCGGTTTCCACCGTGTCGCAGGGACGCCACAGATTGAAATTGGGCATAAGGCGCAGCATGCCGAGCTGTTCCACAGGCTGGTGCGTGGGGCCGTCTTCGCCAACGCCGATGGAGTCGTGCGTCAGCACCCACACGGCGCGGATGCCCATGATGGCGGCCAGCCGCAGCGCGTTCTTGGCCTGATCGGCAAAGGACATGAACGTGCCCGCGTAGGGGATGAACCCGCCGTGCAGGGCAAAGCCGTTCATGATGGCGCTCATGCCGAATTCGCGCACGCCGTAGGACACATAGTTGCCCTTGTGGGTCTGCACGTCCATGTGTTCGGAGGCGCTGGTCAGCGTGCCCACGGAGCCGGTGAGGTCGGCGGAGCCGCCCACGAGTTCGGGCAGGCGGGGCACGAGGCATTCAAGGGTTTTCTTGGAGGCCACGCGCGTTGCCGTGGTTTCGGCCTTGCTCACGGCTTCTTCAATCATGCCGTGCGCTATTGCTGCCCAGTCTTCGGGCAGTTCGCCGCGCATACGGCGGGTAAATTCTGCGGCAAGTTCAGGATTGGCCTTGGCGTAGGCGGCGTAGGTATGCTCCCATGCGGCCTCGGCAGCCTTGCCCTTTTCACGCGCGTCCCATGCGGAATACAGTTCCTGCGGCACGGTAAAGGGTTCCTCGTTCCAGCCCAGAGCCGCGCGGGTAGCTGCAATGCCATCGTCGCCAAGGGGCGAGCCATGGCAGGAGGCGGAATCGGCCTTGGGCGAACCAAAGCCAATGTGCGTGCGGCAGATGATCAGGCTGGGGCGGCTCTGGTCGGCCTTGGCCTCGGCAATGGCGGCGTCCAGAGCGGCGGCGTCATGCCCGTTGATGGGGCCGATGACCTGCCAGTGATAGGCGCGGAAGCGGGCGGCCACGTCTTCGTTGAACCAGCCGTCAATCTTGCCGTCAATGGAAATACCGTTGGAGTCGTACAGGGCAATGAGCTTGCCCAGGCCCCAGGTGCCAGCCAGGGAGCAGGCCTCGTGCGAAACGCCTTCCATGAGGCAGCCATCGCCGGTGAACACATATGTGTGGTGATCCACAACCTTATGCTCGGGCGTGTTGTAGCGGGCGGCCAGCATGCTCTCGGCCAGCGCCATGCCCACGGCGGAAGAAATACCCTGCCCCAACGGGCCGGTGGTCATTTCAATGCCCAGATCAGGTTCGTATTCGGGATGCCCAGCGGTTTTAGCGCCCCACTGGCGGAAGTTGCGCAACTCCTCCATGGGCAGATCATAGCCCGTGAGGTGCAGCAAGGCATAGAGCAGCATGGAGGCATGGCCGTTGGAAAGCACAAAGCGGTCGCGGTCAAACCAGCGGGGGGTGCTCGGATTGTGCTTGAAACCGTGACGCCACAGGGCTTCGGCCATGTCGGCCATGCCCAGAGGTGCGCCGGGGTGACCGGAGCGGGCTTTTTCGATGGCGTCCATGGCAAGGGCGCGGATGGCATTGGCGCACTGTCTGCGGGTGGGCATGACTCTTTCCTCTATTTTTGCGTGATATGGTTGGCGGCGCGGCGTCTCAGGGCATCTTCCGCATGGCGGGGCGATCTACCCTCAAGCGGAGCCATAAAGGCGGCAAGCCGTTTGTCGTAAGGTTTGTGGCCAAAAAAGGCCGAACCGGACACAAGGACTTCCGCCCCGGCGTCCACAAGCTGGGCCGTGTTTTCGGGGCATACGCCGCCGTCAATCTGGATGAGCGCCTCTTCCCCGCCATTGGCGTCAAGCATCTGCCGGGCGGCGCGGATTTTGTCGAACGTGGCGGGGATGAATGCCTGACCCGAAAAACCGGGGTTCACGCTCATGAGCAGCAGCATGTCCAGATCCGCCGCAAGCCAGCGGGCCGCGTTCACATCCGTGCCGGGGTTGAGGGCAAGCCCCGCCTTGCAGCCCATGGCCCGGATGGCCGTGAGCGTGCGCTGCGGGTGCTTGTCGGCCTCGGCGTGGATGACCAGCATATCCGCCCCGGCCTTGTGGAAATCGGCAATATAGCGGGCCGGGTCGTTCACCATGAGGTGCACGTCAAAAAAAAGCCCGCTGACAGACCGTAGAGCCTTTATCAGCGGGGGACCAAAAGTGATGTTGGGCACAAAGGCCCCGTCCATCACGTCCAGATGCAGCCAGGTGACACCGGCGGCCTCAAGGGCGCCAAGCTCTTCGGCCAGACGGGCAAAATCGGCAGACAGCAATGAGGGCGATAAGATCATGATTATTTCGGGGTGAGCGTGTTTGCGGGGGAGGGCCACCAACAGAAAGGGTCGCCTCCCCCGCGTCCCTTCCCTGAAATATTTAGTTGCGCCAGCAGGCAGCAGCCTATTTTTCGCTGAGCAGGCGGCGCAGCGAGATCAACTCCCGTTGGAGCATACGCATAAAATCCGGGTCCGGCACCGCCGCCACACGTTCGGGCAGGCTTTCATCCACCACGGCGCTGCCCGCAAGTACGCGGCGCGCACCTTCAATGGTCATGCCCTGCTCGTGCAGCAATTGCCGGATACGCCGCAAGAGGGCCACGTTTTCTTCCGTGTACAGGCGCTGCCCCTTACCGGTGCGCAGCGGCGCCAACTGGGGAAACTCCGTTTCCCAGAAGCGCAACACATGGGTTTTGAGGTCGAGCAGTTCTGCGACCTCACCTATGCGGTAGGTATTGTCGGGCGTGTGGTCCGACATGTCATACCCCTCCTGACACTCTCTGAAAATGTGCCGGAATTGCGCAGGCCCGAAAAAACCGGGCCGGCGCGCACTGTGTTAAATTTTCACGCCCAGAGCGCTTACAAGCGACTGTGCCACCTTCTCCCGCTCCTTGTCCACTTCCGTATCCTTGAGGGTCCGCTCCGCATGACGGAACGTAAGCCGGAAGGTCAGGTTGCGCACGGGTTCCCCGCCCTGCTCAGTCTTGGGTTCAAAGCAGTCCACCAGGGCCACTTCGTCCAGCAGGGGCAGCTTGAGGCCCTGCACGTGGGCAGTGATGTCGGCCACCTTGAGGCCCGGCCCGGCGGTCACGGTAATGTCGCGCCGCACAGGCGGATACACCGGCAGAGGCGCAAAGCGCACCGTGGCGGCATCGTGCAGTTCGCGCAGGATGTCGAGATTCATTTCAGCCAGCCACACGTCCTTGCGGGCATGGTATTCGTCGGCCATGACGGGCTTGACCCGGCCCATGAAGCCCACGGCGCGGCCATCCATAAAGATATTCACGCAGGGCAGCAAAAAGGCATGTTCCTGAGCCAGTTCATAGCTGGGCGTGTCAAGGTGCAGATAGTGCAGCAGGTTTTCCACCACGCCCTTGAGGTCGGCATAATCCATGTCTCCCTCAGCCTGGGGCCAGGCAGTGTCGTAGCGCGCGCCGTACAGCAGCACGCCAAGCATGCCCGTTTCGCGGGCGGTTGTTTCAGAAGCGGCGTCAGCTTCAAAAATATTGGCAAGTTCAAACAGCCGCAGACCCTGCGCGCCCTGGGCGAGGTTGTTGCGCAGATCGTACATGAGGCCCGGGGCCAGAGCGGTGCGCAGGGCATCCTGCTCCGCCGAGAGCGGATTCATGATGGAAATGCGGCCCTCGCGCGGCATGGCAAGGTGATCCATATCCTTGTGGCCCACAAAGCTGTAGTTCACGGCTTCGTTGAGGCCGAGGCCAGCGCCCCAATGCTTGAGGCGCGACCAGAATCCATAGCGCGATTCCGGCTCGCCTGCGCGGTCGAGGTTGCGGGCAATGGCGGGGAGCACAGGGGCAATGGTATCCAGCCCGTGCACGCGGCCCACTTCTTCAATCAGGTCAGCCTCGCGGGTGAGGTCGGGCCGCCAGGAGGGCTGGCTGACGCGCCACACGGGGCTGCTTTCGCCCTTGTCCACATTGCAGCCCATGCCGGTGAGCACCTTTTCGTCAAAGTCCGCGCCAAGCTGCACGCCAAGCAGGGAATCAGCCCGCGCGGGGCGGAATTCAATGCTGGCCGCCTTGAAGGGGCGGGGCTCGTTGATGGAAAGGCCGCGCTGCACACGCCCGCCGCTGACGGCGGCCATCATGGCGCAGGCGCGGTCAAGCGCCCACACGGTGCGCTGCTGGTCGATACCGCGTTCAAAGCGGTAGGACGCTTCGGACGAGAGGCCCAGGCGGCGTGATGTTTTGCGGATGGTGGCGGGCTTGAAGACCGCGCTTTCCAGAAACACATTGGTGCTGGCATCGGAAATTTCGCTGTTCAGGCCGCCCATAACGCCAGCAAGGGCCACGGCGCGCGCGCCATCGCGGATGCAGAGGTCGGCAGCGGTAAGCGCGCGTTCCTGCCCGTCAAGGGTGGTGAAGGTATCGCCTTCCTGCGCGCGGCGCACCACGATGCGGCCGCCTTCCAGCTTGTCCATGTCAAAGGAATGCAGGGGCTGACCGCATTCAAACAGAATGTAGTTGGTCACGTCCACGATATTGGAAATGGGGCGCACACCCACGGCATGCAGGCGGTGGCGCAGGCGCATGGGCGAAGGCCCGATCTTGACGCCCGTGATGACGCGGCCGGAATACAGCCAGCAGTGCTCGGGATCGTCAATATCAATGGGCACCAGCACTTCTGCGCCGGAGTCCAGCTCCAGCGGCAGATCGGGGATGGAGAGCGGCAGGTTGCAGGCCAGCGCGGTTTCGCGCGCAAGGCCAAGAACCGAAAGGCAGTCGGCGCGGTTGGGCGTGATGGAAATATCCAGCACTTCGCGGTCAAGCTCAAGCTGCTCCACAAGGGGTTTGCCCACCACAAAGCTTTCGGGCAGCACCATGATGCCGGTGTGGTCTTCGGTCAGGCCCAGTTCGCGCTCGGAGCAGATCATGCCAAAAGAAGGCGCGCCGCGCAGCTTGGCCTTTTTGATCACCATGCCGTCAGGCATCCTGGTGCCCACCAGGGCCACAGGCACTTTCTGCCCCGCCGCCACGTTGGGTGCGCCGCAAACGATATCAAGCAGTTCGCCCTGCCCGGCGTCCACCTTGCAGACGTGCAGGTGGTCGGATTCCGGATGATTGTCGCACGAAACCACATGCCCCACCACAATGGAGCTTATGGCATCGTAAGGCCGACAGATATCTTCCAACTCAAGGCCGAGCATGGTCAGGCGGTCGCCCAGCGCCTCAGCCGTTCCTTCATACGGAGTAAATTCACGCAGCCATGAAAGTGAGAGCAGCATAGTTCGTCCTGTTTCCGCGCCTTGGCGTGGTTATTTGAAACTCCAGGCAGGAGTCTGATTTTTCGGATCGGGCAGTGGGCGCTCGTAGCGCTCGCTCTGGCCCGCGCCCACCCCGTAGGCCCCGGGTCTGGGACGCTTGGGAGCGGGTTTTTCTTCCGGCGGGCGGTCGTCAATGGTATTGCCGTAAGCGTCCGTGTAGCCCATCCGCCTTCTGCCGTGCGCCCCGCGTTCTTGCTTGGCAGAGACTCAATCGCTTGGGCTCGCCGGGCGGGTCCATGCCCGAATTGCGCGCGCTGTATGCTGAGGCGGCCAGGGCTTCATCTGCCGCCAGCCAGCTCGGGCTACCGGGCAGCAGCGACATTGCGGCCAGCAGGGCCAGCAGCACGAGGCATACGGGCAGCGCCGCGAGGCGGCCTGCGCATATGGCAGCATTGCTGTCGGCTATGGGGCTCATGACGCTGGGCATAGTGTCCTACCGGGCAAACTGGCCAAGGAAGCGCACGTCGTTTTCAAAAAACATCCGAAGATCGCCAATGCCGTACTTGAGCATGGTCACACGCTCCACGCCCATGCCAAAGGCAAAGCCGCTTACGTCCGCCGGATAGCCCACGGCTTCAAACACGGCAGGGTCAACCATGCCGCAACCCAGAATTTCAACCCAGCCCGTGGTTTTGCACACGCGGCAAGGCGCATCGCCAATGTGGCCCTTGCCGCCGCACATGCAGCAGGAGATGTCCACTTCTGCCGAAGGTTCGGTAAAGGGGAAGAAACTGGGGCGGAAGCGCACCTGGGTTTCTGCGCCAAAGACCGCGCGCACAAAGGCTGTGAGCGTGCCGCGCAAATGGGCCATGCTGATGCCCTCGCCCACCATGAGGCCTTCGATCTGATGGAACATGGGGGTATGGGTAAGGTCGCTGTCGCGCCGGTACACCTTGCCGGGGGCAATGACGGCCAGAGGGGGCTTGCGCGCCAGCATGGTGCGGGCCTGCACGGGCGAGGTATGCGTACGCATGAGCACCTTTTCGGTGACGTACAGGGTATCCTGCATGTCGCGGGCGGGGTGCTCGGGCGGCATATTCAGGGCTTCAAAGTTGTAGTAGTCGATTTCCACTTCCGGGCCGGAAGCCACGTCAAAGCCCAGCCCCTGAAAAATCTGGCAGATTTCTTCCGTCACCAGGGTGGTGGGGTGCAGGCTGCCGCGCCAGGGCGCGCGACCGGGAACGGAAGGATCGAAGCGGCGCAGGGCCTCGGCCTCGCGTCCGGCCTCAAGAGCGGCCTTGCGGGCTTCAAACAGGGCGTTGCAACGTTCTTTGACGCTGTTGGCGGTCTGGCCCACGGCGGGGCGCTCTACCGGGGACAGCGAGGGCAACTGTGCCATGATCTGGGCTATGCGGCCCTTGCGGCCCAGAACATCCACGCGCAAAGCCTCAAGGGCATCCAACGAAGAAGCCTGGCCCAGACCTTTTTCAAGTTCGGGAACCAGGCTTTCCAGTGCAGAAATCAGATCCATAGCGGATATCCCAATGCCGCGCGGCGCGGCTTTTTGTTAAGGGAGGCGCAGAAAAACAGAAATGACGGCACCCGCTTGCAGCATGGCCTGACGGCCCGTGCCTGCGGAACATCCTGCCATTTCTGCGACCTGCGCATCCTCACGGCATGAATTCGCCCTGCCCGCCGGACAACCCCCGGCGTTACAAAAAAATCAAGGCGCGGACGGCGCTTGTGCACCGCCCGCGCCTTATACCATGCAAGGCCCCGCTCCCGCAAGCCGCGCTGCGTCTATAGGACACAGGCGTCGCTGCCAGGAGGTCTCCCTCCGGCGCGGGGAGCACCGCTCTTAATTCAGAGCGGCCTTGGCCAGATCGACGATCTTGGCGAAGTCGTCCTTGTGATACACGGCAAGGTCAGCCAGAACCTTGCGGTTCAGTTCAATGCCAGCCTGCTTGAGGCCGTGCATGAAACGGCTGTAGGAAAGACCGCTCAGACGCGCGCCGGCGTTGATGCGGAGAATCCACAGAGTGCGGAAATCGCGTTTTCTCTGCTTGCGGCCCACATAGGAATACTGCATCGAGCGTTCCACAGCCTCGCGCGCGGTGCGGTACAGACGGCTGCGACCACCACGAAAACCCTTGGCTGCGCTCAAATATTTTTTATGACGACGATGACTTGCAAGACCTCTCTTCACACGCATATGCGTTGCCTCCTTCTCCCAACTAGGCGGAGGAATGCCCGTTGGGGAGCGTAAAAAAACTTCAGGCTCTCAAGTGAGAGACGCGGATTGAACGTCAGTCGCGGCTCCGCATGCGCCGCCGACGCCGAAGCGTCGCGCTGATTAACCGTTTCCCTACAGAATGTGCTTTGCAAATGCACAGCACACGCTGCGATTTGCGCAGGATTTTTGCCTTGCTGTTCCAGCTCCGTCACTACAGACAAGCTGACGCAGCAAATTCGTTCGTTGGCGCGAAAGCCAAGGGAAGCGCCGAGCGGAGCATAGTCAGACCTATGTGACCGAGGCGCGCCCCGCAGGCTGACAAGGCCAACGGGCGAATGGGCAAGTCAGCTAGCCGTTGGGCAGCATCCGGCGCACAGCCTTCTCGTTGGTCTGATCCACCAGGGTGGACTGACCCAGGCGCATTTTGCGGCTGGAGGCCTTCTTGGTCAGAATGTGGCGCAGGTTCTGGCGGCGACGCTTGAACTTGCCGCTGCCGGTCTGCGAAAAACGCTTGGCGGCGGAACGCCGGGTTTTGATCTTGGGCATGGCGTACTCCTTAAAATCGTATACACCCGGACGCCGTTTTACGGGCGCACCGAGGGAAGGGCATAATGCCCCAAAGCACCGAACCACGCAAGGGGAAATTCACATCCCCCGCACAGACGGCCTACGACTGCTTTTTGGGCACCAGCATCATCTGCAAGGTGCGGCCTTCGGCGCGGGCTTCCTGATCCACCTTGGCGATATCGGCAAGGTCTTGCACTACCCGTTCAAGAATGGCCATACCGCGATCTTTATGCACAATTTCGCGGCCCCTGAAAAACACCGTAATCTTACAGCGGTCACCCTCTTCAAGAAAACGGCGGATGTGGCGGACCTTGGTTTCGTAATCATGGTCGTCGGTTTTGGGACGAACCTTGATTTCCTTAATCTGCACCACGGCCTGCCGCTTTTTGGCTTCCTGCTTCTTTTTCTGCTGTTCGTACTTGAACTTGCCGTAGTCCATTATGCGACAAACGGGCGGTTCAGAAGTGGAAGCCACTTCCACAAGATCCATGCCGGCTTCTTTGGCCCGGTCAATAGCATCGTTGCGTTGCAGAATTCCAAGCTGCTCGCCATCGGCGGCGATCACGCGCACTTCACGGGCGCGGATCATCTCGTTGCGACGCACGCCGTCCTGCGGCATGTCGCGACGGAATCTCATATTAGGCGAAGCTATAGCGCATCCCTCCTTGTTTGAAAGGCTCTTCGGCGTCCGTCCGGATCAGCGCGGCGATTTCCGCTACGGATTTGAGCCCCATATTGTCCCCATTGCGCAGGCGCACATTGGCGCCGCCCGCCTGCACTTCTTTTTCCCCCACCACCAGAATATACGGAACCTTGGCCAGCTGCGCCTCGCGCACCTTGAAGCCCAGTTTCTCGTTGCGTGTATCGGCGGTGGCGCGAATGCCCATCGCCTTGAGTTCTTCGCACATCTTGAGGGTGGCTTCATCGCCCGCTTCCGTCACGGTAAGCAGACGGGCCTGCTCAGGCGCAAGCCATGTGGGCAGCGCACCGGCAAAGTTCTCGATGAGAATGCCGATGAACCGCTCAAGCGACCCCATGATAGCCCGGTGCACCATGACAGGACGGTGCTTTTCGCCGTCCTGCCCCACATAGGTGAGGTCAAAACGCTCCGGCAGGGTAAAATCAACCTGTATCGTTGAGCATTGCCATTCGCGGCCAATGCAGTCAAGCAGGCGCACGTCAATTTTCGGGCCGTAAAACGCGCCGTCGCCCTCATTGATCTCGTAGGGCAGACCGGCCTTTTCCACAGCCTTGGTAAGGGCGCTGGTGGCAAGTTCCCACGCTTCATCCGTGCCGATGCTGCTCTCCGGGCGGGTGGAGACGGCAACCTTGTACTGGAAGCCGAAGAGGTTCATGAGGTCGCGGATAAGGTGGATGACCTCAAGAATTTCGCCCTCAAGCTGCTCGGGCGCGCACAGGATATGCGCATCGTCCTGCGTGAACTGGCGCACGCGCAGCAGCCCGTGCAGCACGCCGCTCTTTTCGTGGCGGTGCACCACGCCCAGTTCAAAATAGCGCTGGGGCAGATCGCGGTAGCTGTGCAGCTCGTTGCCGTAAATGAGCATGTGCGAGATGCAGTTCATGGGCTTGACGCCGTAGGCGTCTTCCTCAATCTTGGTGAAATACATATTCTCGCGATAGTGGTCGTAATGGCCGGATTTCTGCCATGTTTCCACGCGCAGCAACTGTGGCCCCTGCACGATTTCGTACCCGCGCTTGAGGTGCTCGCGACGCCAGAAGTCTTCAAGAATGGTGCGCACCATCATGCCTCTGGGCAACCAGAAGACCATGCCCGGAGCCACATCTTCCTTGAAGGTAAAGAGGTTCAGCTCGCGGCCAAGCTTGCGGTGGTCGCGGCGCTTGGCTTCTTCAAGCTGCTTCAGGTAGGCATCCAGAGCTTTCTGGTCGGCAAAGGCCGTGCCGTAAATACGCGAGAGCATACGGTTCTTTTCATCACCGCGCCAATAGGCCCCGGCCACGCTCATGAGCTTTGCCGCCTTGGCAAAACCCGTGTGCGGCACGTGGGGGCCACGGCACAGATCTGTAAAATCTCCGCAGGTATAGAGCGACACCGTGTCGGCATCGATGCTTTCAATAAGCTCGACCTTGTAGGCTTCGCCCATGTTGCGGAACACTTCAACAGCTTCAGCCTTGGGCAGCACCTTGCAGGTGAAGGGCTCGCGCGCATCGGCAATGCGCTGCATTTCAGCCTCAATAGCGGGGAAATCTTCGCTGGAAAAGGGCTTTTCCACGTCAAAGTCGTAGTAAAAGCCAGTGTCGATGGAGGGGCCAATAGTGACCTTGGCAGTGGGGAAGAGACGTTTGACCGCCGCCGCCATGACGTGGGCGGTAGAATGACGGATCATTTGCAGCCCCTTGGGCGAGTCGGCGTACACGGGCGCAAGCTCGGCGCAGCCGGCAGGCAGGGGTGCGGAAAGATCCAGCAGAGCGCCGTTACCGGCGCGCGCGGCCACAACCGCCTTGAACTTTTTGCCGCTCAAGGCTTTTTGCAGGACAGAAGCTACGGAGTCACCGGCTTCCACCATCTGCCCTTCCACACGGACTTCCATGAAAAGCTCCTTACAAAAATACCCGGAGGCACATAAAACAAAGTGGGGAGGTAAACCTCCCCACTGCGCCGAATCCGGTCTTCGGGTCGCATCAAGCGACCTGTGCTATGGGCGGGGCCAAGGCCTTCCGCCGTTTAGGGGAACTATCCCCGAAGAGTCATTTGGTAGGAACGAACAGACTTGAACTGTTGACCCCTTCCGTGTCAAGGAAGTGCTCTAGCCACCTGAGCTACGCTCCTACATGAGGCAAGCGGTTATATAGCCACTCCCCCTGCTGTCGTCAACACTTTTTTGACGCATTGCCGCAATTTATCGCCATAAGGGCGGCAACCGCGCCATGCGTCTTCGGGTGGGCAGCCGGATACGCCATTACAGCCATGTATGGCCGTTCCTGCAAAAAATGCCGTCCGCCGCAAGCGTCTTAAATACGCCGGCCGCGCGCTGCGCGGCAAGCCACGCGTCGAACGTTTCCTGCGCGCGGGCGGAATACCGGGCCTTGCGGTCTTTTTTGCGCGCTTTTTCGCCCAGCTCCGGCACAAGGCCGAAGTGCGCGTTGGAGGGCTGAAAATGCTTTACCGGCGTGCGCAGGTGGTTGAGCAGCCCGCCGAGGGCGCTCTCCACCGGCGGGTGCGGCAGTTCAAGGCCACGGGCGCGGGCGTCGAGCAGAAGAGCCAGCCACAGGCCGCTGGCGGCTGATTCCACATAGCCCTCCACCCCTGTGATCTGCCCGGCCAGATACACGCCGGGCCGCGCACGCAGGGACAAATCCGGCGCGAGCACGTCGGGCGCATTCACATAGGTATTGCGGTGCATGCTGCCAAAGCGCGCAAATTCGGCATGCTCCAGCCCAGGCACCAGCCGGAACACCCGGGCCTGCTCGCCCTGAGTCAGCTTGGTCTGGCAGCCCACAAGGTTGCAGGTTTCGCTGTTGGCCTTTTCTGCGCGCAGTTGCAGAATGGCCCAGGGCCTGCGCCCTGTGCGCGGATCCACAAATCCCACAGGCTTGAGGGGGCCGAATGTCAGGGTGCGGGGGCCGCGCTCGGCCAGAGCTTCCACGGGCATGCAGCCTTCAAAATGCTTTTCCTGCTCAAAATCGTGGGCAGAGACCTTTTGCGCCTCCAGCAGGGCCGCATAAAAAACATCGTATTCATCACGGCTCATGGGGCAGTTGAGATAGTCGCCCTCGCCGTCGGCCTCGCCATTTTCCTGCCCATAGCGGGAGGCGCGGAACACCACGTCCATATTAAGGGAGTGCGTCCACACAATGGGGGCGATGGCGTCATAAAAATAGCAGTGCTTTGCGCCCACTGCTTCTGCCAGCGAGGCGGAAAGATCCTCGGAGGCCATTGGCCCGGCAGCCAGCACCACTGCCCTGCCCTCGCCCGTAAAGGGCGCGAGCACCGGGTCGTCCAGCGATGCCACCTGATGTTCCACCAGTGTAATATTCGCCTGCGCCGTCACGCGCTCTGTCATGGCACGGGCAAAAGCCTCGCGGTCAACGGCCAGGGCCTTGCCCGCAGGTACGCGGTGGGCATCGGCCAGTTCCATAAAATCGCTGCCAAGAGCGCGCATTTCGGCCTTGAGCAAGCCCACGCCAGAAGTGAGTTCGTCTGACCGCAGGGAGTTGGAGCATACAAGCTCGGCCAGATGCTCGCTGATATGGGCAGCCGACCTGTGGCCCGGCTTTTGTTCAAACAGGGTTACGGAGTGACCGGCGCGGGCCAGATGCAGGGCGCATTCGCACCCGGCAAGGCCGCCGCCCACCACGGCTATGGACATAGTCTGCATATATTCTCCTTGCCGCGCAGCTTGAAAGAAATCCCGCCTGATGGCAAGCCCGCCTGCTTCTTGCACAACAAAAAGCGCCCCGACACGTCAGGGCGCTGAAAGCAAACAAATACATTCCTGCGAGCATGACCACAGCAGCCGGTGCAATCCCGGCCAGTTGCCACCGATCTCGGCAAGCCTCAATTCAAGGCCGCAAGGATTTTGTAAACCGCTTTTTCGGAAAGAAAATACCGCTCTGCCAGTTGTGCAACAGACCAGCCCGCCTTGCGCCGCGCAGCCATCTCGGTATTTCTGGCAGCACGGAAGGCACGGTTGGGGCGGCTTCTCCCAGTGTTTTCTGTTTTCTTCCTTGCGGGGAATATACGGATGCTCCCCGTCAACATATTCCTGGCCCGCAGCAGATGTTGCGGCAGAACGTTTGTCGCTTTTTTATAGCCCATGATGCTTCCTCCGATGAAATTTCAGTGAGCAAGGGCTATTGCCTAAACAATCAAGCTGTTATGCAATAGCCCCTGCTATGCATAACGGGCAGAATCCTGGTAGATGTACATCCCAATAATCTTGTTGCAGGTTGATAATGCTTTTTCTGTATACACAGCAAAATACCAAGTCAACAGGGGCATGCCCCACGCAGCGCTTGCCCCCGGCGAAAAGCTGCGCTAGTAACAACCGATGCACGACGACCACTCACAGCAGCACGCCGCCGAAAAGGCAAACGACCTCCACGAGGGCATGGCCCCCGTGGACATTGCGTTTGTGCGCCCCGGCGCGCGTGAGCTCTACGCCCAGGGGCAGGACGACTTCCTTGCTCCTGCCACCAGCCAGTCGGCAGGCATGGATCTGCGCGCCTGCCTTGGCGCGCCCGAAGCGGTTATTCCCGCCGGGGGCAGGCTCAAGGTAAGCACGGGCATAAGTGTGCAGCCCCGCGCGGCTGGCATTGCAGGTTTTGTTTACTCGCGCAGCGGCCTTGGCGCGCGCGACGGCATAACCGTCGCCCAGGGCGTCGGTATCATCGACCCGGACTATACCGGGGAAATTCTGGTGTTCCTTCTGAACACCTCAGGGCAGGAGCGCCGCATCCAGAACGGCGAGCGCGTGGCCCAGCTCATCTTTCAGCCCTTTGTGCGACCGCGATGGCGTGAAGTAACGGAACTGTCTGCCACAGAGCGCGGTTCCGGCGGTTTCGGTCACACCGGGCGCTGATACTCTGCGCTGGCAACCGCCAGCGACTTTCATTCATTCCACCATTCATACGTTCACCGAGAAGGAGTTTGTCCATGTCACAAGCCTTTGCCGCCGTGAAAGCCGGGGAAGAGAGCCTGCTCTGCCGTTCCTACAGCCGTTACCCGCTGGCTATCGTGCGAGGCAAGGACGCGCGACTCTGGGACGTGGACGGCAAGGAATATGTCGATCTGCTGGCGGGCATTGCCGTAACGGCCCTCGGCCACTGCAACGATGAAATCTGCGCCGCCCTTGAGGCCCAGTCGCACAAGCTCTGGCACGTGAGCAACCTGTTTTATCAGGAAGAACAGCTTGAACTGGCGCGGCTGCTGCTCTCAACAAGCCACCACAGCAAGGCCTTTTTCTGCAACTCCGGTGCGGAAGCCAACGAGGCCTGCATAAAGCTGGCGCGCCGCTACATGCGCAGCGTGAAAAAACGCGATGCCTATGAAATCATCACCCTTGAGGGCTGCTTTCATGGCCGCACGCTCGGATCCCTGGCAGCCACTGGGCGCGAAAGCCTGAGCAATGGCTTTACCCCCCTGCCCGAGGGCTTCAAGCAGGTTCCGGCCAACGACCTTGCCGCAATGGAGGCTGCCATCACCCCCGCCACCGCCGCAGTGCTGGTTGAAGTGGTGCAGGGCGAAGGCGGCATTGTGCCCCTGCCCGCAGACTATTTGCACGGAGTGGAGGCCTTGTGCCGCAAGCACGACATCCTTTTTATGTGCGATGAAGTGCAGGCGGGCCTGTGCCGCACCGGCAAATTCTGGGCCTTCCAGACCTGCGGCCTCACGCCCGACATCATCAGCATGGCCAAATCGCTCGCCAACGGCTTGCCCATGGGCGCCATGCTGGCCACGGACGAAGTTGCGCAGGGCTTTGAGGCGGGCAGCCACGCCACCACCTTTGGCGGCGGCGCGCTTGTTTCCGCTGTGGCGGCCAAGACGGTTGAAATCATGCTGCGCGACAAACTGGCTGACCGCGCCAGCACCTTGGGCGAACATATGAAGGCCCAGCTGGACGCCCTGCAACAGCGTGTTCCCGGCAAGATCCGCGAAGTGCGCGGCATTGGCCTCATGCTCGGCATTGAACTGACCGTTTCCGGCAAGGACGTGTGGGAAGAACTGCTGCGCCGGGGCTTTATATGTAATCTGAGCCACGGCGTCACCCTGCGTCTTTTGCCGCCCCTGAACATTGAGCAGGCGGATCTGGACAATTTTGTGACCACGCTCGAAGACATTTTGAAGGCTTTTTAAAAAAATCGACCTGTCCGGGTCTTTACAGAAGCACGATTGTACACTACATAGGGCTTCCTGAAAATATTCTGCAAAAATTACGGCAACCCCGCTCTGCGGGGTTGCCGCTTGCTTTACACAAGGAGTAATCATGGACGTTTTTGATCAGGCTACCGAGCTGGAGCGCCTTGACCGCGAATCAGCCCTCATGCGGGCGCGCGCCGCTGTGGACCGCGGCGGCCCGGAATGGATCAACGGCGTAGCCTGCTGCCGCGAATGCGGCGATCCCATTCCCGCCAAACGCCTTGAAGCCCTGCCCGGCGTCGGCCTGTGCCGCGCCTGCCAGGAAGAACGCGAAGGCAGCCGCGACTAGGGGCTGTTTCTCAATAAAAGATTTTGCGCCGAGGACAAGGAAAACAGTGTTTTTTACGACAGGAATGGGCGCTTTCTGTCCATGACTGGAGTAAAAAATGCGGGATGACGCAGTGATCGGCCAAAAGAATGAGTTAGAAACAGCCCCTGGAGCAGATGCACTCTGAAAATATGCATTTTCAAAATGCAAGGACACACCAGCTCCGGCACGTAACCGCGCAAATACGTGCGCGGGATCTGCTCGCGGCCCCGCCGCTGGCGCGGCTTTGGCGCAAAAGCGCGCGGCTCCACTATCCGCATCTCCAAGGCCATACCTGCAAACGTAGCGCGCCCGCACTCAGGCGAGCGCGTAACGGTTTTGCTCGTCTTTCTGCCACTGCTTGCGGCCCAAGCCTTCTCGCACAGCGCCCCGCTCCCCCAATATCCGTTCCCAGCACTGCGCGCAGGCGGACACGCTGATGTTTTGAAGAATATATCGGCGTTTGGGGCAGGGCTGCGCTTGCCCCCTAAACGAAAAGTCCTGTCCCCGCATACAGAGGGGACAGGACTTTTCGAGCAACTTACCTTTGAAAATGTGCATGTTCAAAGTTTGCAAAACGCCCGCTACGGCCGGTCAGTTCCAGATAAAGTGCAACAACCAGTAAGAAACAAAGCCAACGCCAGCTGCCGCGGGCAGGGTGAGCACCCATGCCGTCACCAGATTTGCGGCCACATTCCAGCGCACGGCTGAAAGCCTTTTGGTAGACCCCACACCAAAAATGCAGGCGGAGATGGTGTGCGTGGTGCTTACCGGTGCGCCCATGAGGGATGCCCCGGTGATGACCAGAGCGGCGGAGCTTTCCGCAGCAAAACCATGCACAGGCTCCAGCTTGAAAATACGGTGCCCCATGGTTTTAACAATTTTCCAGCCGCCCACTGCTGTACCCAGGGCCATAGCCCCGGCGCAGGAGAGTTTGACCCACAGGGGCACTTCCACTGTGTCGATCTTGCCAAAAATCATCAAGGCCAGGGTGACGATGCCCATGGTCTTCTGCGCATCGTTAAGGCCATGGCTGGTGGCCATAAACGCGGCGGAGAGCAGTTGCAAACGCCGGAACGAGGCATTGACCTTGCGTCGATGTATGCGCCCGCAGATCCAGTAAATAGTCCACATGCAGCAAAAGCCCACCGCATAGCCTGCCAGGGGCGAGGCCACAAGGGGTACCAGCACTTTGTCCCAGATGCCTTTGCCGTTCAGCGCGCTGAAGCCCGCATCGGCCACGGCGGCACCGATAAGCCCGCCAATCAGCGCGTGGGAAGACGATGAAGGAATGCCGAAATACCAGGTTATGCAGTTCCAGGTGATGGCTCCCACAAGGGCGGCCAGCACCAGTACGTGGCTCCCTTCCACCACCTGCGGCAAAACAATGCCGCTGCCCAGTGTTTTTGCCACTTCGGTACCAAGCAGCGCCCCGCCAAGATTGAGCAGGGCCGCAGCGCCTACCGCAAAACGCGGCGTCACCACCTTGGTGGAAACCACGGTGGCAATGGCGTTGGCGCAGTCGTGCGCGCCGTTGGTGAAGTCGAACACCAGGGCCACCAGCACAATGAGCGCCAGCAGCACGGGGATATCAAACATTTTTCAGCACCGCTTCTTCAATGGTTTCCGCCAGAGCATTGACCTGCTCGAGCAGGATGTTCATGCGCTCGTAGGCCTGACTCCACTTGAGCACCCGCATGAGGGCCTTGCTGGTCAGCTCCTGATGCTCGTCCATCAGTTCCGCCAGGCCCACGGCCAGCACCATGTCGCATTCGCTGCGCAGGCCCCGGAAACACGGGTTTTGTGACAGTCCCGCCGATTGGCGAGGCCAGCGAGCATTTCATGGGTCAGATCAAGCATGGCGCTGATGGTGCGCGCCATCTGCAATGCGGGGAAACGGATTGAGGCAAATTCAAAAATATGCAGCCGCGTGCTCAGGCTGTGCAGGCAGTCCATGCACTCTTCCTGTTCCTGGTTGATGCGCAGGATATCCTCGCGGTCAATGGGCGTGATAAACGTCTGGGAAAGCGCCCGGATGATCTTGCTGTGCAGCAGGTCGGCCTCTTCTTCCAGAAAGGCGATTTCCTTGTGCACATGATCCATGTTGGAAACGTCTTCCAGCATGTTTACCAGCAGGGCGGACATGCGGCGCAGCAGATCGTTCTGCTCGTTGAGCATGGCAAAAAACGGAGCGGATTTTGGCAGTAGAGCAGGAAACATCCTTTCTCCTTGAACTGGTTGCAAGCGCAGAGCGCCACGAATGGTAGCTGTTTGCGCAGGCTTTGCCCGGGCATGCAGCTTGCGGGGGCGAGCAGGCATCACCTCGCCAACCCGTTTGACCCCTTCCGTTTATACCGGGCAGAACTTCGTGCCAAGAGAAAACAGGGCGACAAATTAAACTTTTCAATGAGCAAAAAAGAACTCAAATCATGGCAGTATGTTATGAGACAACTTTTTTGCGCATTCCCGCGTCTGACGCGACTTTCCGCGGGAAAATCCTCCGTTGGATTGAGCGCACAATCTATAATCCAGACGTGTTTTTCGCGCAACGCTTTGCTGTACGGGGAGGAGGCCAACGCAGCCTGGCGGAGAGTTTAATCGGCAGATGCCAGCCAGTGCAAAACTTGCCGGACAACCATGTCAGGCAAAAAAGACCAGGGCGGCGGCATTGTGCAGCTTGCCCCCGGCAGCAGCAGGCCGCCGTGGTGCAGATAGAACGTGCCAGAGGATGTTGGAGTTTCTGCTTCGGGATCATTATCCGCATAGAGGGGATCGTTCCACAGTGGATGCCCCACAGCGGCGGCATGCGCGCGGATTTGATGGCGCGCGCCGCGCCGGATGCGACACCCGGCCAGAGTCAGCCCTACGCGGTGAAACTGGGAGTCGCGGGCGAGTTGCGGCAGGTCGTCCCCTTATAAATAATGAAGGGGGGTAAATTTCGTCCAGCGCGTGCAGCCTGCTTCGCGTTCAAGTACGCGGCTTTTGCTGCGCTTGTCTGTTCGCAGGGCAAAGGTAACGGTAAAATCATCTTCCAGTCGCCCGGACAAAAGGGCAATATAGCGCTTTTCACAGCGCCCCGCCGCCTCTGCCAGCCGAAAGGCCTTGGCCGCCTGCGGGGAAAGCGCCGCGCACACGATGCCCGATGTGCCGCAATCAAGGCGCTGCATCAATTGGGGATGCTGGGCCTCAGAACCCATCTCCGCGCCGTTTGGGGCACCAGCCGCAGCACTGCCCTGCCCTGCCAGCAACTGCGGCAGCATGCTCTCCAGGCTGTGCCCCCTGCCGCCTGTCAGTGCAGCAGTGTGCAGGCCCACGGGCTTGTAAAAAAAGCAGAACTCGCCCTGACATTCCAAAAGACGGGGCAAAGCGTCAACATTTTCGCCTGCTGGGCCTGCGTCCGTTGGGCTTGCTTCAACTAGGGCAGTCTGGGCCTGCTGCACCGTGTCCGACTCCTCAGCCAGAGAGACCACATCCCCCTTGCGCAAGCGTTGGGCCGCAGTGCAGGAACGCCCGTTGACGAGCACAAGACCGCTTTCAATGCTGCGCTTGCGCCCCCGCAGGCCCATCTGCGGCAGCAGCAGGGTCAGGGCATAGTCCAGCCGCTGGCCGACCATGTCTGCACCGGAGGCTTCAAACTGTTTTGCAGCAGTTTGCTGCGCTTCGGCACAATATACGGGGGGAGTTTCATCACTCACAGGGTCACCGAACTGCCGGGAACAAGCTCCAGCAGGGCTTTGGCGGTTAATTCCGGCACATGGCGCTGTGGATCATTCTCGCAGACCATGTGTTTTTCTACCAGTTGCACGCCCAGTTGGGCGAGGGCCTCACGTTCGCCAGCACCAAGCCCCCCCTCGTAGCGACCATTGCGGGCATCAACCAGCACGGTCTGCAACAGGGCCTCGGTGGGGGCATCGGGGGCGTCTTCGCGCAGGTGGCGCAAAATCATGGCAGTTTGCCCCGCCACGGTCAGACCATGCAGCTCGGCATCCGTTCCGGTATTGGGGATAAAAATTTTCGGGCACTGAACCGCAGCTACGGTGCGGCCCACATTCTGGGGCAACAAGTTGGCAAGCACACTGGTGTAAAAACTGCCCATGGGATAGCAGATGGCCCCCGCCGAGCGCAGATAGGCCACGGAGGCCGGGGCCAGGGGCGGGCGACAGGGAGTTTGCAGCTTTTCTGCCTGCTCTGCTCCTCGGTCAGGCTCGTGAACAGTGAGAAACAGCCGCCGTACCGCGCCGCTGAGGTTTTTAAAGCGGTGCTGGCCCACCACAAGGGAGCCGTCCTCCAGCTCCGCCGCCAGATGCAGACTTTCGCTCACAATGGGCAGTACCACGCCGCGTGTTTGCAGCAAACGGCTGAGAAAGGCCATGACCGGGCCAAACACGCGTTTGTGGTGCAGGTAGCCCCCGGCCAGGATCAGATTGCCCAGGCAAGCGCGGAAGGGGTCAAAATCCTCGGGCATGCGTTGCAGAAAAAAATTGAGATGCAGGCGCAGGGCATCTGCAAACAGCGGCGGCATTGCCGCCCACGCAGGATGCGCCTCGTTGCCCATGGCGCGCAACTGCTGGCGCAGTTCGTGCGGATCGTTGCATTCCGCCGACTGTTCCGGCAGCCTGCTGGCGCAGAATTCCATTACGGAGGCGGGTACTACAGCACTGTCGGCCAGCGCCAGCAGACGGTTACGGATATCGCCCACTGCAGGCATGGCAAAGCTGCGACGCAGGGCCGCAGAACTGCCGCCGGAATCAAAGGGCGTGACGAGGTGAACGGAATTGTGGGTGTACTGGATCAGTTCACGGCTCAGATCGCGCAGAGCCGTGCCTCCCGTAAAAAAAACCAGTCTGGGCCCAAGAGGAGGAAAACAGAACAGCGAAGCACTTTCGCTCACACGGCGCTCCCCGCTGCCAGGGCATCGCTACCCGGTGCAACCTCACAGGCGCTGCGACAGGATGGGATGAGACCCATTTCGCACATGCGCAAAAAAATCAGTCGCCCGATCCAGGCGTCGGTGGCGGCGTAGGCAATCTGACGCGGGGTCAGTTCCATGAGACTCCAGTTTGAACACTGCGACCCCTTGGAAATACGCCAGCCAAAAAAATTGGCCGCAAGGGTGCGCAACCCCTGACTGGGCATTTTGTGCGCGCGGGCCACACCGCCAAGATCCACCAGCCCCGCTGGCTCAAAGTCGTGCAGGCGGCCAAGGTCACGCATATCGTCGCGGATGCCCACACCGGCCTTGACCTGATCGGGGTTCGCCAGAACTTCGACCACATGAGGCCCGAACGGTAAAAAGGCCAACTGCACCAGATACACGGCATTTGCCGTGGCAAGCTGGATCAATGCAGGAAAATTCCGGCGTCCCTTGCGAAAGGAAGGTCGGGTTTCCGTATCAAATCCGAGCAGGTCTGCGGATCGCAGATCCGGCAGCGCGTTTTTCCAATCCTCAAGGGTGCGAATAACCTGCACAGGCCCCTCGTAATGAAAAAGGGGCATGGCGTTGATTTCTTCGCAACTCAGCCTTCGGCGCAAAACGTCCATATCCATAGGTTACTTACCAATGCAGAATTGGGCAAATATGCTGTTAAGCACTTCAGTCGGGCTGGAAAGCCCGGTCACTTCCCCCAGATGAGCGGCGGCCATATCAAGTCTGACCGCGCAACAATCGTAAGGCTGCCCTGCAACAACATCAGCACGCAGCCCTTCAAGTTCTTTCAAAGCCTTTTCCAGCGCCATGGATTGCCTTGCGTTGGGCGCAAGGCCGTCTTCCGGCGCGCTATCCGAACCGCCCCCAAGCAGCACAGATCGCAACATGGTTGCAAGCTCTTCGACATATGTATCGGAAAGTGCGCTCACAGCGCAACAGGTTCGCGCGCCAATCCAGCGGGGAGGGAACACTTTTGGCATGCAAAGGTCACATTTGTTCCACACCACAAGCAGAGGCGTGTCGCCCACAGAGCCAAGAACCTCGCGGGCGGCAGCGTCCGGGCAAGTTTCTGCCGCCGCGCCATCCTCGCCCAACTGCCCGCCATCAAGCACAAGAACAACAAGGTCAGCCTGCGAAACTTTTTCCCGGCTGCGCGTTACGCCGAGCTGCTCAACGGTTTCCTCAGCCTGCCGCAGACCTGCGGTGTCTGTAAGGCGCACTGGCAGGCCATCAAGATTGCAGGTTTCTTCCAAAAAATCACGCGTCGTGCCGGGTATATCGGTCACAAGTGCGCGCTCGCGCCCAAGCAGCGCATTGAGAAGGCTGGATTTGCCAGCGTTTACCGCGCCAGCCAGCACCACCACGGCGCCCTGCTGCACGATCTGGGCCCGCCTGCTCCCTGCCAGCAGCCGCCGCACGGCCAGCATGACCCGGTCGAGAACTTCACAGAGCGCGGCAGGCTCCATACCTTCGACTTCTTCGTCAGGAAAATCCACGGCAAGGCACATCTGTGCGCGCAGCATTTCTAGCTCTTCGCGCAGTTCGGCGGTGCGCCGACCAAGTACGCCCTCAAGACGGTTAAGACCATAGCGCAAGGCCTCGCGCGAGGGCGCGGCAATCAGCTCGGCCACGGCCTCGGCCTGGCTCAGATCCATGCGTCCGTTGACAAAGGCCCGGCGCGAAAATTCACCGCGATCAGCCTGCCGCGCTCCGTGCCGCAACGCGCTTTCGAGCACGGCCTGCACCAGAAACGGGCCGCCGTGGCTGTGTATCTCGGCAACATCTTCTC
This sequence comes from Desulfovibrio sp., assembly GCA_047602655.1. Taxonomy (GTDB): domain Bacteria; phylum Desulfobacterota; class Desulfovibrionia; order Desulfovibrionales; family Desulfovibrionaceae; genus Desulfovibrio. Next base: position 24,252 of record JASGGT010000017.1, read on the forward strand.
CCGTAAAAGTACGTGGCCCAGGCATAAAAACAGCCAGGGCATCATCCAGCGCCTCACCGTTCCAGTCCAGCACGCGACCCCGGTGCAAAAGCCAGGGATGAAAATTTTCCACCTGCGCTGAAAGGGGCAGAAACATGCGGGCAAGGACTTCCTTGGCCCGGGGGCCGGAAAGGCGCACGATGCCAATTCCCCCAGCGCCGGGAGGGGTTGCAATGGCGGCGATGGTGTCGCCGCGTTCTGTCTGCACTGCTGTTTCCATATTCTGCCCTATTTTTACGCGGCTTCGCCAACGCGTGTTGCCGGAGATCTGCGCCCAGTCGGGCTGTTTCTCCGGCAACATGACAAGCACCTTCAAGACCCTGCAGGCCTCGCTTGCGGTATGAACGCGCCAAGCGCGCATTTGCCCGTGAGGCTTAAGCTAGGCGCGTTCTCCCTTTCTGCGCATGATGACCACACGCTTCATGGGGCCATCGCCCGTGCTGCGGGTCTGCACGTCAACGGCCTCTTGCAGGCACACGTGCACAATACGCCGATGGTACGAAGAAAGCGGCCTTGTGGAGTAGGAGCGCCCGCTCTGGCGAACCTTGTCTGCAAGGGCCAAAGCCATTTCGCGCAGCTTTTCATCCTGGCGGCGGCGGTATTCCCCGGCGTCAAGCTGTACCCGCACGGCTGCGTTCATGCCGCGCGATACAATGCGCGATATCATATATTGCAGGGCGGCCAGGGTCTGCCCCTCGCGACCGATCAGAAGGCCGGAGTCTTCATCGCAATCAATACCCACATAAACCCTGCCGCCGCCAATCTTGACGGTGATGCCCACGCCGTCCCCGGTGATGGGGCGGATGAGCTTGCGCACGGTTTCATCCACAAGGGCTTCAAGCTTTGCTGCGTCAAGCTGCTCCAGAGGAGTAACCGGCAAACCCTCGCCTGCGGCTTCAAAATCATCTTCCAGCCCATCAACCGGCGCGTCAGGGCGCGGGGCGCGCTCAAGCCGGTGATTCTCGCGCTGTGCGGGGCGGGCCTCTGCCCTGCCGTTGCCCCTGCCGTCGGAACGGTTCTCGGAACGATTGTCAGGTCGGTTGTCCGACCGGGAATCATTGCGCCGCCCTCTGGACTCGCGCGCGGGAGCCTCGGCGGGATTGCCCGCCTCCGCGCCTTCGCCGCCTTCGGCACTTCTGCCCGTGCGATCGCGGCCACGGTCATTTCTGGAATTTCTGCCGGAGGGCTTGCCGCCATTTCTGTCAGGCTTGCCGTTACGTTCGCCCCGGCGGTCAAAAGGCCGATCAGCGGGCTTTTCCAGCACGTTGCCGTTGATGGCTGCGTCCAGCTCTTCTTCACTCTCAAAGGCGTCCAGAGACTGCGGCTTGCGGTTGCGGCCACGGTTGCGCCTGTCATCCTGCTGGTTGCGCCTGTCGTCCTGTTGATTACGCTGAGGCCGGGCATCCTGCTGGCGGTCGCGCCCATCGCCCCGGCCCTTTTCGGCCTGAGCCTCGGGAGCGGCGGGAGCAACGAGAGCCTTGGGGGCTGCCGGGGCAAAGGACTCCGGCGCTGCCGCAGGCGCTTGCTCCTGTCGATTGCCGCCGTTCTTGCGCTGCTCCGCAGGTGCGGAGTTATCACCAGCGGATACAGCCTGCTCGGCAGCCGACGCAGGGGCCGCAGCCCCTTCGCCGTTTTTTCTGCCCAGAATGCTTTCCACAGTTTCGCGCAGCTGTACGCGCCGGGCCCGAACCTTGGCCTTGCGCGCCCCTACGATGCCGAATATGCCGGACTTGGCGTCCTGCACTATTTCAATCTCGAGCTTTTCACGCGCTGTATTGAAGTAGCCGCAGGCTTCCTCTATGGCGCCGTCGAGATCCTTTCCCTGGAATTCCTTAAACCCTTCCATACGAACCCCTTGCTGTGTCACGCGAACCCGCCGGGGCGGCCTACTTCGCTGCGGATGTAGAGAACTTCTTCGCCATCATCCTCTGCTGCGCAATGGACAGGATGTTGTTGACCAGCCAGTACACCACGAGGCCCGAGGGGAAGCTCAGGAACATGGCGGTGAAGATCAGCGGCAGGAACATCATGATCTTCTGCTGGGTGGGGTCAGTGGCCGGGGGGCTCATTTTCTGCTGGATGAACATGGTCAGGCCCATGATGATGGGCGTGATGTAGAACGGGTCCTTGGCTGAAAGGTCGGCCAGCCAGATAATGTCAGTGCCGGGCAGATAGGTGATAAAAGGCGCGTGACGCAACTCGATGGACGTGAGCAGTGCCTGATACAGGCCGAAGAACACGGGCATCTGGATGAGAATGGGCACACAGCCGCTGGCCGGGTTAACCCCGTAGGTCTTGTAGAGCGCCATGACTTCCTTGTTCATGAGCTCCTTGTCGTCCTTGTGCTTCTCGCGGATAGCCACCATGTGCGGCTGAAGCTTCTTCATCTTTTCCATGGAGGCATAGCTCTTGGCCGTAAGGGGCCAGAACAGAGCCTTGATGAGAACTGTCAGCAAAATGATGGCAACGCCCCAGTTGTTCACATACTTCTGGAAAAATTCAAGCAGCCACAGCAGGCCCTTGGCGATCACATGGAACATGCCGAGGTCAATACTCTTGGCAAGCTGGTCAGAAACCGCAGCGAGCTTGGCGCGTTCCTTGGGGCCAATCCAGTAAGAAACAGTAAGTTCGCGTTCCTGACCGGGGCCGAGCATCACTTCAGGTTCTTCAACGGCAGCGCGAAACACGTTCTGCTGCATGCGGCCCTTGACGGTCACGTTGCTTGTGTCGCCGGGCAGCACCGCAGCAAGAAAGTAGGTGCTCATGGTGCCAGCCCAGTAAATCTTGCCAGCAACCTGCGCGCCAGTGGTTTCAAGCGTTTTGGGCGAAGATTCTTCGCCCAGGCTTCCATCGTTGTCCCATGCAAGACGCATGGCATCGTAACGGCCGCCTGCGGCATTGCTGGCGTCGGCTGCAACAGTATAGCTGACGCGAACGCTGCGGGCCTGATCCGTGGTGTTCACCACGCGGACTTTTTCGCGGATAAGATAGGTATCGGAACTGAAGGTCATTTCGCGGATAACGCGCAGGTTGTCCACCTCGCCGTCAAAGCGCAGCACGCCTTGCTGTCCGGCACCGATATTCAGGCCATTTTCATTGCCCTCCACAGACCACTGACCAGTGCTCCACGAAGGCTGGCTGTTGACCACAAGACCCAGAGGGGCAACGGCGGCGGTCGTGGGGTCAACGAGGTTGACCAGCGGAGAATCTACCGCAAGACCAGTCTGATACTGCTTGAGCTTGAAGGAGCGCAACGCGCCGCCGCCAGTGTGAAAAACGGCTTCATAGAGGGGAGAGTTGACCGTGAGGTCGCGGCCCGGAGCGGGCGTAAATACAGGCATGGCCTGTTGCGCGGTGGCAGTGGCCAGCTGGGCCTGTTGCTGCTGGGCAGCCTGCTGCTGCGCCTGCTGTTGCTGGGCAACAATGGCCGGATCAGGCTTGCGGACCCAGCCCATGTACTCGGACACGTAACTCCAGCCCTCATGCAAGACGGAAAAAATCTGATCATCGCCATCCTTTTGTGCCTCGTCG
>JASGGT010000161.1:0-5030 GCA_047602655.1 Desulfovibrio sp.
TGCCATTACCCGGTGTGTAACAGCGGCCCACGCGCTGGAACTGCTGCTGGCAGACAGCGCCGGTGCAGAGACTATCAAGCGGGTGGCGCAGCAGGCGGCGAGCACAGCGCAACTTTTTGCAGGGCACCCCGTGAGCTTGCACCTTTTTCACACTGACGGCAGGGAATTATTGGCGTTATGAAACAACAGGTCTCACTGCCCGGCTTTGCCGTGCCAACCCATTCGCCCGACATACCAACACGGGACGATGATGCAGCCAATGCCTCTTCGGCCGAGGCCCTTGCCGCTGGCCCGCTGGAGACTCCCGGCGAACAACTTGCAGATCACCTCCGTACGGATGCCGCTGCCGATGGCGCTGAACGGGTTGCCGACTTGCCGGAATTTTCGACTGACGGCTTGGCAACTACCAAAAATATCAGCGCCTTTGCGGAGCCCGCCTCTCCGCGCAACGACGCCGCTGATGCAGACACTGCACACGTTGACGCCGCAAATGCCGCTGATAAAGCGCAGCCTTTTACTGACAGCGCGACCACTGAAGAGGTTGATGCGATGGCAGCAGACAGGGAGGGGTTCTTCCTTAAAGATTCTGCTCCCGCAAACGCTGATCCTGCCCCCGCCCTGCCCGCAGAGTTGCCTGCCGAATCAGCTGCAACAGCAGCTACAAGCGCACTTGCCGCCAATACCACACAGGCCGCGCCTGAGGCCGAAAGCGCGCCTGCCATTACCGCACCCGCCGCCACGCCCGGCAGCCCCGCCCTTGCGGGCGCGTCCGAACAGGACGACTGGCCGCCCATGTCGGAAATGTTGCAGTCATTCTTTGTTTTTGAGCCAACAACTGTCGCGCCGGAACCCATCACTGTCATGGGTCTCGACTGCGCACGCCCCCGAGGGCTGGCAGGGTTGGCAGAAGCCCAGCGCCTGCTGGCGGAACAGGCCGATGTGATATGCGCAGGGCGCATGCTGCTGGAGGAATTTTCCGGCAGCAGTCTGGAATCCAGCAGTGCCGCGGACGGACATTTGACAGAAGGCCAGTCCGCCGGGGATCAGGATGCCGCCCCCGCAGCAGGCCCAGCTCTCAAGGCGCGACTGCTGCCCCTGACCACGCCGCTGGAACCGCTGCTCACCCGGCTCAGCCAGTTGCGGGCCGCAGGGGAGCGTGTGCTCGTGCTGGCAGACGGCGATCCCCTGCTTTTTGGCATCGGCGCGACTCTTGTACGCCGCATGGGGCCGGATGCCGTGCGTCTGCTGCCCGCTGTCAGTTCCCTGCAGCAGGCTTGCGCGCGCCTTTCCCTGCCGTGGCACAAGGTTATCTGCCTCTCCCTGCACGGGCGCGATGATTTGCGCCCCCTCAACGTGGCCTGCGGCAAGAATGCGCCGCTCTGCATCCTTACTGATGCGCGCATGTCGCCCGATGTGCTCGCCCGCCATCTGCTTGACCGCGGGGTGGACTGGTTTGATGCCCATATTTTCGAGCGCATGGGCGCTGCCGATGAATGCGTCAGCCACCTGAGCCTGGCCGATGCCGCCGGGCGCGAATTTGGCCCGGCCTGCACAATGGTGCTGATCCCCATGGCTCCGGCCCGCCGCCCGCACCTTGGGCTTGACGCCGACCAGCTTGCGGTTGACCGGGGCCTCATAAGCAAAAAGCCCGTGCGCGCCGCCGCTCTGGCGCTGCTGCGTATTGAGGCCGGGCACGTGGTGTGGGATCTCGGTTCCGGCTCGGGTGCAGTGGCCCTTGAAGCTTCCGTTCTGGCCCACGAGGGCCGCGTGATCGCGGTGGAGCGCTCCGCCGGGCGCGCCATGGGCATTCAGGAAAACCGACGCCGCTTTGGCGCGGCCAATGTGGAAGTGCGCCTCGGCCAGGCCCCGGAATGCCTCCCCGGTCTGCCTGATCCGCAGCGGGTATTCATCGGCGGCGGTCTTTCCGGTGATGACGGCGATGACATCCTGGGGCATGTATGCCTTCGCCTGCCCGTGGGGGGGCGCGTGGTGGTGAGCTGTGTGCTTCTGGACAGCTTCAGCCTGTGCCGCCGTTTTTTTGAAGACATGGCCTGGCCTGTGGAAATTTTGCAAATCAGCGCATCTGAAGGCAGGAGCCTTGGCGGCGATGTACATCTGGCGGCCATGAATCCCGTATTTTTGCTTGCCGCCCAAAAACCCGCGCCTGCTCCCATTCAGTCCGGCGCACAGCCCGAAGGCAGGTAGCTGCATGGACAGCGCGCAACAAACCGGGGCCACACCCGGCATCGTTACTTTTGTGGGCGCAGGGCCGGGCGATCCCGACCTCATGACCATCAAGGGGCGTAAGGCCATTGAGCAGGCCGCCCTCGTGCTCTACGCGGGTTCGCTGGTGCCGCGCGAGGTGGTGGCCTGCGCCGCGCCCAATGCCATGGTTGTGGATTCCGCCCCGCTGAATCTTGAGCAGTGCCATGCGCTGGTGCGGGCAACCGCGCTGGAAGGCCGCTCCGTGGCCCGCGTGCATACGGGCGACCCCTCCCTGTACGGGGCGCTGCGCGAACAGGCCGCCCTGCTGGATGCGGACGGCATCCCCTGGCGTGTGGTGCCGGGCGTTACCGCCGCCTGTGCGGCAGCGGCTGCGGCGGGCATAACCTTTACCGTGCCGGAAGTAACACAGAGCCTGATTATCAGCCGCCTCGAAGGCCGCACCCCGGTGCCGGAGCGTGAGCACCTGCACCTGCTGGCGCAGCATGGAGCGTCCATGGCCGTATACCTCTCCGCAGCATCGGCTCAAGCTCTTCAGGACGAACTCTCGCGCAGCCTGCCGCCCGAAACACACGTCTTTTGCGCCCACATGGTCAGCTGGCCCGAGGAACAGCTGCACTGGACAACACTGGGCGAGCTGGCCCAGTGCATAACCCGCCACAACCTGACCCGCCAGACCGTCTTTCTTGTACTGCCCACGGAAAATCGCCAGGGCGCTCCCTCGCGCCTGTATGCCGCCGATTTTTGCACGGCTACCGCTCAGCCGGCAGCTGACCCCTTACGCCATTTTTTTGCCATGGAGATTCAAACAGGATGCGTTTACGCATCCTGTTTGAATCTCGTCTTTTTTCAAAAAAGCCATCCTGATATGCAATATTATCGTGATACGTTTGTAAAAATTGCATTTATTGTTTTAATTTTTTTCCAACAAGCAGATTTTGTAATGTTGCATGATTTAACTAGTGCAATTTTTAATTGCATTTTTTTTCACAATACATATTGAATCATGACAACATAAACAAAAATATACCATATTATATGGATTTAAAATCCATATACATCCACTATTGTCTATCAGAAAATCATGATTCTTTAAAAAGGAGTGATTCATGAACAAACCAGACATTCAGGATTCGTACTCCCTTTTCATTGATGGCCAGTGGAAACCGGCCTCCGACGGCGGCACGTTTGAAACATTCTGCCGCCAATGGCGAGCGCCTGGCAACCTGCGCCGAAGCTGCCAAGGAAGATGTGGACGCTGCCGTGGCGGCAGCTACCAAGGCCTGGGACGGCTGGAAAAAGATCGACCCCATTGAACGGGCCAATATGTTGCTGAAAATTGCAGACATTATTGATGCCAACAAAGAACACCTCGCCATGGTGGAAACACTGGACAACGGCAAACCCATACGGGAAACCATGAATGTGGACATTCCCTTTGCCGCCGACCACTTCCGCTATTTTGCCGGGGTGGTTCGCGCCGATGAAGGCACCGCCGTCATGCTGGACGAAAACACCATGTCGCTGGTGTTTCGCGAACCCATCGGCGTTGTAGGCCAGATTGTGCCGTGGAACTTCCCCTTCCTCATGGCGGCATGGAAGCTTGCTCCGGTGCTTGCCGCCGGATGCTGCACCGTGTTCAAGCCCTCCAACCACACCTCGCTTTCCGTGCTTGAGCTGGCGCGGCTCATTGCAGATGTGCTGCCCAAGGGGGTGTTCAACGTCATCACCGGGCGCGGCTCCCGCTCCGGCCAGTTCATGCTTGAGCATCCCGGCTTCCGCAAGCTGGCCTTCACCGGTTCTACCGAGGTTGGGCGTCAGGTTGGCCTTGCAGCGGCAAAGCGCCTTATTCCCTCCACCCTTGAGCTGGGCGGCAAATCGGCCAACATCTATTTTCCCGACTGTCAGTGGGATCTGGCCATGGACGGCCTGCAAATGGGCATTCTGTTCAACCAGGGCCAGGTATGCTGCGCCGGGTCGCGCGTATTTGTGCACGAGGACATTTACGACCAGTTTGTGGCTGAAGCCGTGGAACGCTTCAACCGCGTCAAGGTCGGCCTGCCGTGGGATCCTGCAACCCAGATGGGCTCGCAGATTTACGAATCGCACCTCAAGGCCATTCAGCTTTGCATTGAGCAGGCCAAGGCGGAGGGAGCCACCGTGCTTTGCGGCGGCGAGCGCATCACTGAGGGCGAACTTGCCAAGGGCTGCTTCATGCGTCCAACACTGCTCGGCAACGTCACCAACAACATGCGCGTGGCGCAGGATGAAATCTTCGGCCCCGTGGCGGTCATCATCAAATTCCGGACGGAAGAGGACGTTGTGGCCATGGCCAACGACAGCCCTTACGGCCTGGGCGGCGCGGTCTGGACGCGCGACATCAACAGGGCCATGCGCATAAGCCGCGCCATAGAAACCGGGCGCATGTGGGTGAATACCTACAACAGCATTCCGGCGGGCGCGCCCTTTGGCGGACACAAGGAATCGGGCATCGGGCGTGAAACGCACAAGGTCATCCTTGAGCACTACACCCAGCAAAAGAACATCCTCATCAACCTGTCAGAAAAGCCCACAGGATTCTATCCCTAGCAGCGGACGCATATCCAGCAAACGCTCTGGCGGTTGCCGACGTATCAGAAACGGCCCCGAAAGGGGCCGTTATCTCTGGCGGGGTCAATCCTTAGAGGCCCCGCATAAAACGCGAGAGGCAGAGGCCCCACGCCCCCCGCTACAAGCACAATGCGCCGAGGCTGCGCCTGGCTAAAGGCACGAAAAGTTTTCGCTTGCGGCGCGGGTAAACCGCGACA
>JASGGT010000162.1:0-4852 GCA_047602655.1 Desulfovibrio sp.
GAACTGACGCGCAAATGCCTTGACGACAAAAAAATCACCGCCTTTGTGGCGGTGAACGACATGGTGGCCTACGGCGTTATAGATGCCGTGCGCGGAGCAGGTTTTACCATTCCCGGCGATTACAGCGTCTGCGGTTTTGACAATATCTTCCCCTCAGGCTTTGCGGGCGTGGCGCTGACCACGGTTGAGCATTATATGCGCGATAAGGGCCGCAACGCACTGGAAATTCTACATAATAAAATCAGCGGTGCTGCCTCTGACCGCAACATCACCCGCGTGGAATACAGCCACAAACTCATTACGCGCACATCTACAGGCGCGCCTCGCACGGCTGGCTAGAGGTACACTTATCGGGAAGCAGGGGGCTTTTCTCCTCGGGGACTTGCCCCTGCTGACCAGAGGTGCAGAGTCTCCCTTCCTGCTCCATTCAGAACAGTTGTTGTTATAATTGATAAAAATATTTATTTTGACATTATGTAACTAAAAAACTAGTTATGTAGTTATGAGAACGACGTACCTGAATACCCTTCCTGAACACTGGCAGCCCGTTGCCGCGGTATTCGCAGCTATGGGAGATACCACGCGCCAGCGCATCCTGCTTTTGTTCGAGCCCGGCGAGGAGCTTTCCATCAAGGATATAGCCGAGGAATTTGATTTTGGTCGTTCCACCATTGTGCATCACCTTGCCGTGCTGGAAAAAGCCGGAATCCTCGCCGTACGGCGCGAGGGGAGGCAGGCCCTGTACTCGGTATGCCATCATGTTGTGCTGGATTCTCTGGAAAAACTTCGTCTCTTTATTGAAGAAGACCTGCAGGAAGGGGCCGCTGCGCAGCCCCAGGCTGAAAAGGGAAAAAACGCATGAATCAGTCGCCCGAATCATTCCCGGCAGCCAGTGGAAAAAAAATACTGCTGAGCATGGGCACCACCTATGCCATGGGCACATTCAACGACAATTTTTTCAAACAGGCGGCCCTGCTGCTTGCCGCCAGCGCCGGGCTTGAGTCCATTCAGGGCATTGCCTCCGCCATGTTTGCCCTCCCGTTCGTGGTCTGTTCTGCCTGGGCAGGGTGGCTGGCAGACCGCATGCCCAAGAATAAAATGGTCATCTGGTCAAAGTTTATGGAACTTGCGGCCATGCTCTATGGCGTGTGGGCGCTCGCGGATATGAATTGGGCGGGCATGGTGGCTGTGGTTTTTTTGATGGGCCTGCAATCGGCAATCTTCAGTCCTGCCCTTAATGGGGCCATACCGGAAAATTTCCCTCCGCAGGAAGTGCCCCGGGTGAATGCCCTGCTCAAACTGGCAACTACGGTGACCATTCTGCTGGGAATCGCCGCCGGGGGCGTTGTGCTGGATTTGCCCGAATTTTCTGTATTTGCCGCATTCACTCCGCAGGGGGATCACGGTTTTGGCCGGCTGGCAGTGGGGGCGGTGGCTGTATTTATATCTGTAGTCGGGCTGGCGTCCGCCTTTGGTATTGGTAAAAGCGTTGTTTATGCCGGGGCAACCGCTCCCTTTCCCCTGCTGGGGCCAGTGCATTCCGTACTCCATGCACTGGAATGCCGCAGGCGTGACCCGCACCTGTTTCTTACCCTGGCTGGGGAAGCTTTTTTCTACTGCCTGTCGTCCTTTGCCCTGTTGTGCATCAACAATCTCGGCATTATTCAGCTTGGTTTTTCTCTTACGGTTACGAGCCTGCTTTCCGTAGCGATGATGATTGGCATATGCGTGGGGTCCGTTCTGGCCGGGCGGTACGAGGCCACCAGCTGGCGGCGTATTATGGTTCCGGCTGGCGTGGGGCTTGGCCTTGGCCTCATGCTTTCCGGCCTTGCCCCATTGCTGCCGGAGCCGCTGCAATTTGCATGGCTTTTCTTGTTGCTGACTTTTTCCGGTATTTGCGGCGGATTGTACCTCATACCGCTTGTGAGTTTCATTCAGGTAAAGCCAGCCGCCACGGAAAAAGGCAAAACCCTGGGGATTTCCAATTTTTCGTGCTTCAGCGGCATCCTTCTTTCCGGTTTGATTTTCGCATGGCTGGGCAAGGTGCCTCCGGCATGGTTGCTGGCTGGCAGCGGCCTTGTGGCGCTGATTTTCATCAGCTGGGCCGCCGTGCGCATTGCACACATGTTTTCTTGCGGCAGGCGTTTCAGCCTTGTGGGGTTGTGCCTGCGCGTGCTGCTCAGCCTGCGCTACCGCGTGACCGCTACAGGGCTTGAAGCCATATCCGGCCCCGGCCCAATCCTGTTTATGCCCAATCATCCCGCGCTGATTGATCCCATCATTGTATATTCGCTGCTGGCGAATCATGCGCCGCGCCCACTGGCAGACGAGCGCCAGATGGAAGGCCCGCTTGGACGGATGGCGGCAAAGGCCGTGCGCGCAGTGCTTATCCCTGACGCCATGAAGGACGGAGCCAAGGCCCGGCAGGGCGTTGAGGCGGGCATGCAGACGGTGCTGGATGCCTTGCAGGCCGGGGACAACGTATTGCTATACCCCGCAGGGAGGATCTATCGCTCAGGCAGGGAGAGCCTCGGCGGCAACTCCGGGGCAGCGCTTATTCTGCAAAAAATGCCCGGCCTGCGCGTGGTGCTGGTGCGCACAACCGGGCTGTGGGGAAGTGCGTTCGGCTACGGGGCCACGGGCAAAGCACCGCATTTTGGCAAGGTGCTGCTGCGCGGCGCGCTGGCGGTAGCAGCCAATCTGCTGTTCTTCACCCCTCGCCGCCCAGTGACGGTGGAGTTTGTGGAAGCCAGCGATCTGCCCCGCACGGGCGACAAACGTGTGCTCAACCCCTGGCTGGAGCAGTTTTATAATCTGGCGGAGCGCCCCGCGCAGGGGATTCCCCGCTTTTTCTGGCAGGGCAGCGAAGCGCGGACTTTGGATGCCGTGCCGCAAAACCGTGCGCCGGAGGCGGCGGATATCCCTGCGGCAGTGCGCAACACCGTTTATGCGGCCCTGCGTGAGGCGGCTGGCCTGCCCGAAGATCAGCCGCTCATGGACGATATGACTCTGGGCGGCGATCTGGGGCTGGATAGCCTGGCCCTCATGGATCTGGCCCTCGGCCTTGAAGGCGCGCACGGCGCAACCATAGCCAATCTGGAACTACTGGTTACGGTGCGTGATTGCCTGCTGGCGGCAAACGGTCAGCTTGGCGAGAACAATGCGGACGCTCCCGCGCCTGCTGGCTGGTTTGCGCCTGCAGCTGGCCAGAAGCTTGCAATACCAGAGCAGGCCGCAACCATAGCCGATGCCTTTCTGACCCAGGTACGTGCCGACCCAGCCCAGCCATTGCTGGCTGACCGCGCAAGCCTGCGCAGCCGGAGCGACATCCTCATGGGCGCCCTGATTCTGGCTCGCCGCTTACGGACGCTGCCCGGCGAGCGGCTTGGCATCATGCTGCCCGCCGCGCCCGCAGTGGTTACTGTGTGGCTTGCGGCAATGCTGGCAGGCAAAACGCCTGTGCTGTTCAACTGGACAGTGGGACAAGCCAACCTCCGCCACTGCATCCGTATAACCGGGGTCAGCCATATTCTCAGCGCAACGGCCTTGCAGGATCGGCTGGAGCGTCAGGGGCTGGGCCTTGCATCCCTGCCTGTTCAGTGGGTGCTGCTGGACAAAATGGCCGCATCGCTGACCATATGGGAAAAACTTTGCAGCGTGCTCAAAGCCCGCCTGCTGCGCAATCTGAAAAAATACGCGGTGCCGGAAACCGCGGCGATACTCTTTACATCCGGCTCGGAATCCCTGCCCAAGGCCGTACCCCTAAGCCACGCCAATCTGCTCGCCAATGCCCGGGATATTGTGGAGGTGCTGCACATCGAGCCGGACGACAGCGTGCTTGCCATGCTGCCTCCGTTCCATTCTTTCGGCCTCATGGTGAATATCGTGCTGCCGCTCTCGCTGGGCATCCGGGCCGCCTTTCATCCCAACCCCACAGAACCCGGCCCGCTGGCGGCAATGGTGCGCGATTACAGGCTTACGCTCATGGCCGCGCCGCCCACTTTTCTTGGAGCTGTACTTGACCGGGCAGCAGGGACGGAAAATCTGGCAAGCCTGCGTTGCGCTTTTGTAGGGGCGGAGAAATGCCAGGATCACGTCTACCGCGCTTTTGCCGCGCAATGCCCGCAAGCGTCGCTTTGCGAGGGCTATGGCGTTACGGAATGCTCCCCGGTGGTTTCCGTCAACAGGCCGGGCGACATCGTGTGCGGAACCATAGGCCACGCCATGCCCTCGGTAACGTTGGCCCTTGTGCGCGAAGAGGACGGCAATATTTGCGGGCGCGTGGAGGCGGGGCAGACCGGTATGCTACTGGTGCGCGGCCCCAGCATTTTTGGCGGCTACCTGAGTGATGCGCCCTCGCCCTTTGTGGAATTTGAAGGCCAGACATGGTACCGCACTGGCGACCTTGTGCGAATGGACAAAACTGGCCGCCTGACTTTTCAGGGGAGGCTCAAGCGCTTTGTGAAGATTGGTGGAGAAATGATTTCTCTGCCGCAGATCGAATCCGTGCTGCTTGAAATATTCGGCAAACGGGGCGATGCGCCGGAGCAAGGGCCTGCGCTGGCGGTGGAAGCCACTGCGGAAGAAAACGGCTCGGCAATTATGCTCTTCACTCCGATGGCGCTCTCACTGCCTGAAGTGAACGCCGCACTGCGTGGTGCGGGCCTTTCATCCCTGTACGCGGTGAAGCGCATTGTGAAGGTGGAGGCGATTCCCCTGCTGGGCAGCGGCAAAACGGACTACAGAGCGTTGAAAGCGAGTGTTGAAGCGGTTTAACTTGCGTGCCCAGGATGCTGTTATGCAAAGGGCCGCAGAAATCATGAGGATTTCTGCGGCCCTTATTGCGGGCTTT
>JASGGT010000163.1:0-4838 GCA_047602655.1 Desulfovibrio sp.
CTGAAAGAGGCGCTGGAAATTACCAGAGCACAAGCTGGCGTTCGCGTTATGAGCGAAGAAGAAATAGCCGCCTTTATACAGAAAGTGGCGCAGGGCATCAAAGCAGTTGCCGAAGGCGAAACGCCTGTGGAACTGGACAGCGGCGAAATGGCCGTTGAAGCACGCAAGTCGGTCAAAGAAAAGTCCGTTACCTGCCTTGAGTGTGGAAAGAGCTTTAAGATTCTTACCAAGCGTCATCTGGCGAGCCATGGCATGACCTCGGCTGAATACCGCGAAAAGTGGGGCTTCAAGAAAGACGCACCTCTGGTGTGTAAGGCCCTGCAGCGCGAACGCCGCAAAAAGATGAAAGACATGAAGCTGTGGGAAAAGCGCCGCAAGGTGCAGTAATCCCCGGCAAAAACCCGCTATGATGGGTTTGTCATCGGTCTGGAAGCCCGCCCCTGAGGCGGGCTTTTTTTTTAGGCCAAAAAATGGCATTGTGCCTGCCTGTATGACGGCATGCTGCCATTCAGGGCGGTTACGGCCAGCAAATGATTTTTGCTCTGCACCATTGTTCTTTTTCAGGGTTATACCATGACTGAATTACAGGCGGCTGCAACGCCCGCCGAGGCCCTTGCGCTTTTGTCCCTGCCGCAGGAACAGTTGTTTGCCAGGGCCACTGCGCTGCGTGAGGCGGCCTTTGGGCGCGGCATTGTTTTGTGCGCCATCATCAATGCAAAAAGCGGCAACTGTTCCATGGACTGCCGTTTCTGCTCCCAGAGCAGGCACAATCACACTCCCATTGAGGTTTTTCCTCTCTTGCCGGACGAGGAACTGCGCGAGCGCATTCTGCATCTCGCAGCCCTGCCTGTGGCGCGCATTGGCGTTGTTACCAGCGGTTCGGCCCTGAGCGGCAGCGAATTGCAGCGCCTGCGCACTGTGATTTCCGGCCTGCCGGATGACGTGCGCCCGCGTGTCTGCGCTTCGCTGGGCAAGCTCGCCGCAGAAGATTTTGCCCTTTTGTCCGGGGCCGGGCTTACCCGGTTTCACCATAACATGGAAACCTCGCAGGACTATTACTCCAGCGTGTGCACCACGCAAACCTGGGAGCAGCGGCGCGACACTGTGCTGCGCGCCTGCGAAGCGGGCCTGAGCGTGTGTTCTGGCGGCCTGTTCGGTCTGGGAGAAAGCTGGGAAGACCGCGTGGATTTTGCCTTCAGCCTTAAAAAGATGGGCGTGGCCCATGTGCCCATGAATTTTCTGCATCCGCACCCGGAAACACCGCTGGCAGGACAGAAGCCCCTGACCGCCGATGAAGCGCTGACGCTCATCGCCGTGTTCCGGCACATTTTGCCCAAGGCCACATTGCGCATCTGCGGGGGCAGGCCCCTGGTGCTGGGCAGCCGCCAGAATAAAATTTTCGCCGCTGGTGCCAATGCTCTCATGACGGGCGATTATCTTACAACTCACGGGCAGAGTATTGCGCATGATCTTGAAATGATCGCCGCGCAAGGGCTTGAGGTTCGCTGCGATGCAAACTGCTGAGGAAAAGACTGATCTGCCGCTAAGGGGCCTTTTTGTCGCTGGATCCGGCACAGATGTGGGCAAGACCGTGGTGACGGCGGCCCTGCTGCGGGCCCTGCTGCTGGCCGGGATTAACGTGCAGGCTGTAAAACCTGTGCAGACAGGCGTTGCGCCGGAGCAGGCCGCTACGGCCCCCCTGGCTGATGCCCGCGTGTACGCCGCAGCCGTGGCCGGTTTGCCGCAAAGCGCGTCCATGCCGCCCGCCACGGCCCTGCGCTGCTTCAGCCTGCCCGCATCGCCCCATCTGGCTGCGGCCCGCGAGGGCGCACGCCTGACCTGCGCGGCACTGCGCAACGACATTGTTTGCCACAGCCGCGCCGGCACCGCCGACATGCTGCTGCTGGAAGGCGCCGGCGGCCTGCGTGTTCCGCTCAACGAGCGTGAAGACATGCTCGACCTCATGGTCGCGGTGAGTGCCCGTGCTGCTTGTGGGCGGCAACTATCTGGGTGGGCTGAACCACATTCTGCTTTCGCTGGATGCATTGCGTCATAACGGCCTGCAACTGGCTGGCGTGGTGCTTGTTCCCTCCGCCGACCCGGCAGCGGGGTGCCCCGGTGTGGATGTGGACGCCATGCTGGCCGACAATGCCGCCATGCTGCGCGAACGGTTGGCCCAACATGACCTGACAGCTCCTCTTGTGGAATTGCCGCGCGTGGCGCAACTGGATGCAAATGGCTGGCAGACTCTGGCACAGGGGCTTGAGCCGCTGGTGCGGCATCTGCAAGCCTCCCTGCCTCCCGCCTGCAACAGCGGCGCGGATGTTGTGCGCCGCGATCACCAGAGCATCTGGCACCCTTACGCCTCAGCCATGCAGCCGCCCTTGCTCAGCACTGTGGCGCGCACCAGAGCCAACCGCATTGTGCTGGCAGACGGCAGGGAACTTGTGGACGGCATGTCATCCTGGTGGGCAGCCGTGCACGGCTATAACCATCCGCGCCTTATGGATGCCCTGCACGCACAGGCCGGGCGCATGCCTCACGTAATGTTTGGCGGCCTGACGCACGAACCGGCGGTCAATCTGGCCGAAAAACTGCTGCGGCTCATGCCTGCGGGGCTTGAACGCGTGTTTTTTGCCGATTCCGGCTCGGTGGCGGTGGAGGTGGCCCTGAAAATGGCCCTGCAATACCAGCAGGGCATGGGCCAGACAGGGCGCAGCAAGTTTCTTACGCCGCGCGGCGGTTATCATGGGGATACCTTTGGCGCCATGTCGGTGTGCGACCCGGTTACGGGCATGCACAGCCTGTTCACGGCAATGCTGCCCCGACAGATATTTATGGAGCGGCCAGCTTGCCGCTTTGACCAGCCCTTTGACCCCGCGAGCCTTGACGATGCCCGGCGTGTTTTTGCCGAGCGCGGGCACGAGATAGCGGCTGTGATTCTTGAACCCGTGGTGCAGGGGGCGGGCGGCATGTGGTTTTACCACCCCGAATACCTGCGCGGGATTGCGCAATTGTGCCGCGAGGCTGGCGCGCTGCTGATATTTGATGAAATCGCCACGGGCTTTGGCCGCACGGGCAAGATGTTTGCTGCGGAATGGGCCGATGTTTCGCCGGATATCCTGTGTTGCGGCAAGGCGCTCACAGGCGGGGTACTCACCCTGGCTGCCACGGCCTGCTCAGCCCGTGTGGCTCAGGGCATCTGCGCCGGGGGCAACGTGTTTATGCACGGCCCCACATTTATGGCCAATGCTCTGGCCTGCGCCGTGGCCTGCGCCAGCCTTGATCTGTTGCAAGAGGAAAACTGGCGGCAGAAGGTGGCAAATCTTGAAAGTGGTCTGCGCTCGGGGCTTGCTCCCTGTACGGGGCTTCAAGGCGTGGCTGACGTGCGCGTGCTGGGCGGCATAGGCGTTGTGGAAACGTGCGAGCCCGTCAATACTGCCGCGTTGCAGGAGTATTTTGTGCGACACGGCATCTGGGTGCGGCCTTTTAACCGCCTTGTTTACCTCATGCCGCCGTATGTTACCCCAGCTGAGGATGTGGCGCGGCTTTGCGCCGTGGTGGCAGGTGCCTTGAGCGCTGGCGTGCATCTGCCCGCCTAGAAGACTGCTGCCCTGATTTCAGGCTGGCTTTCCCCGGCATGCAGGCAAAGCCCGTCTGCGATTATTTTTCTGTGGGCGGCGGCGGAACCGGCAGTCCTTTGAAGATGAGCCGTGTGGCGGCGGCGTCTGCCAGTTCGGAGACGTCCATGAGCTTTTCCAGCAGTTCAAGCAGGTAGAAGCGGTCGTTTTCGCAGCCGTCCTTGAAATCGGCTTCGAGTTCGCCGCTACGGATGTAATTTTCCAGTTCTGTAAGATCGCTTACCGTGAGCATGGAGAATCCTTTTGCAGCGCGGAGATGCAACGCTCCGTCAGGTCGTGGACCATCTGCTCGACCTGCCGGATTTCTTCGCGGGTGATGCTGTCGTAGTGGATGCCCGCACTGACGCACACGGCGCAGTTCAGGGCATGGGCCATGCGCTCGGCCATGTGCAGGGCGAGGGCGTCTTCCTTGTGGCCGGGCAGGCCCGCCAGATGGCTTTGGGCCTCTACCTGGCCATGCGCGGGCGCGGCCAAAGCCACAGCGCCGATATGGGTTGCGCCGCCGCCGCAGAGCACCTGCAGGTCGCGCCCCTGGCGAAAAACGCGCAGATGTATGCTCAGGCGGCCCTGTTGGGCGGTGAATCGCATGGCAGCTCCTGTGCTTTGACGGCGGGGAGGGGGCCGCGCCGCTGCGGGCTTTATGGCTTTTTGCCGTGCGCCCGGTGAAATTTCCAGCCTGCCTGTTACGGCGGGCAAATCCGCCCATGAACATGGCGGAATTGTTGTGGTATATATATGATGCGGTCCACAGCCGCAAGGCCGCCACTATGCCTGTTGCCTCGGGCTTGACGCCCCAGCGGGCGGCCCGTACCATTTTGCCAATTCTTTGTTGTATGGAGACAGCATGACTCTTGATCCCACCAAGCACCCGGACTGGCAGATAGCCCTGGATGCCGAACAGAATATGAAAACTTTTGAAGCCCTGACCGCCGAGATGGGGCTGGAACCTTCAGAAGTGCTGCCCTACGGGCGATACATGGGCAAGATTGAGCAGCAGGACGTGCTGCAAAGGCTTGAGAACCGCCCCAACGGCAAATACGTTGACGTTACGGCCATCACGCCCACGCCCCTTGGCGAAGGCAAGTCCACCACCACCATCGGTCTGGTGCAGGGGCTTGCGCGGCGTGGTTTGCGGTCTTCTGCCGCCATTCGCCAGCCTTCGGGCGGTCCCACCATGGGCATGAAGTGTTCCGCCGC
>JASGGT010000164.1:0-4818 GCA_047602655.1 Desulfovibrio sp.
GACTCATGGCCGGTTTCTTCGCCATAGCTCATTGCTCCGGGTAAAAATATCTTCAAGCGCATTAGTGTAGCAGACCAAGGCGAGCAAGGCAAATGCCAGATCGGCGTCGGGCCTGCGCTTGTGCTGTTATTAATTGATTATAATTACCAATAGTGGCGATTGCAAGCAGCAAGAGCCGCATGAGGCTTGCATGGGCCTCTTGCGCATGGGCGCATGCTGTCGTACAAGCGCGGGCATGAGCGATTCTCCCCAAATCATCGTATTGTTTTCCGGCGGGCTCGACAGCCTGCTCACAGCCAAGTTGCTTGAACGTCAGGGTCTTGCCGTGCGCTGCCTGCATTTTTACTCGCCATTTTTTGGCGGCGAAGCGGTGGCGGCACGTTGGCGCAAGATTTATGATCTTGATATTGTTACCCAGGATGTCGGCCCCCAGTTTGCCGCCATGCTGCGCCAAAGGCCGGAACACGGTTTTGGCAAGGTGCTGAACCCTTGCGTCGACTGCAAGATCCTGCTGCTGCGCGAGGCCCGCAAATATATGGAAAGCGTGGGCGCCAAGGCTCTGGCCTCGGGCGAGGTTCTGGGCCAGCGCCCCATGTCGCAGCGGCGCGACACGCTGAACGTCATCATGCGCGATGCCGCCGTGGCCGATATTCTGCTGCGCCCCCTGTGCGCCAAGCATCTGCCGCCGACCCCTGTGGAAGAAAGCGGCCTTGTGGACCGCTCGCAACTGCTGGGCATCTGGGGCAGGGGCCGCACCGAGCAGCTGAACCTTGCCAAGGAATACGGCATCAAGGAAATCCCCACGCCAGGCGGCGGCTGCCGCCTGACCGAGCGCGAGAACGCCCGCCGCTACTGGCTGGTGCTCACCCGTTTGCCGGAGCCCAGCGCCAGCGATTTTACCCTTGCCAATCTTGGGCGTCAGTTCTGGCATAGCGAAGGGCAGAGCCACTACTGGCTGTGCGTTGGGCGCAACAGCGCGGACAACGACCTGCTGGCCGCCGCCGCAGGCCCGGACGACCTCATCCTGCGCATGCGCGACATGCCGGGGCCGCTGGCTCTGGCCCGCAACGGGGCCTTATGGCCCGAGGACGTGCTGCGCACCGCCTGCCAGATGACAGCCTCCTATGCGCCCAAGGCCGTTGCCACCGGGGGGGATGTGTTTGTGCGCGCCCGCCGTGGCGAGGAATTTACGGACATACCGGTTCCTACCCAGCGCTGCGAGGAGTTGTGGAACGAGCCTGCCTGGGATGAAATCAAGGGTGTAATCCGCGCCGAGGCCCGCGAACGGCAGGCCGTGCTGGATGCCGCCAGGGACGCGGCCAGAGCAGCAGCACGCGAAGCCCGTTACGAGGCCGAGCAGCTTGAAGTCGGGCGGGAAGACGATCCAACTGGAGCCTGATTGCCACGCAACGGTCATCATAATTTCTTATTGTTATGCTTTTATGGCACCTTAGACCCCGGTTTTGCCGGGGTCTCTGTTTACGCCAGTCGTCAAAGTGCATGCTTTGCGTAATCTTGAGGGCACAGCTTTACAAAGATTGCACATGTAGCTATATGAGTCCATTGCATCAAAAGAGCATTTTCATTGAGAGGTGCTCTGAGCGGGCCATGCCGCCGCATGGCTGGCCGATGCAGGATATGCGGTGCGAATCGCTTGCTCCATGCATGCTCCTGCAAGGCCTATTAGTAGACCGTTCATGCGCCCCCCAGCGGCGTCCGCCGGAGGATTTAAATGGATCACAAGGATTTGGAATACTTTCGCAAGCTTCTTTCCGACATGCTTGAAGAAGCAAAGCAGAAGGGTGACAGCACCCTGGAAGAACTGACGGATAGCAACGAAGTGTTTGCCGACCCGGCTGACCGCGCCACTGCAGAATCCGACAGGGCCTTTACCCTGCGCATCCGTGACCGTGAGCGCCGCCTGATTCGCAAGATCCAGGCAGCCCTTACCCGCATTGACGATGGCACCTACGGGATTTGCGAAGACTGCGGCGACGACATCAGCGTTCCCCGCCTCAAGGCCCGGCCTGTGACGCGTTTGTGCATCAACTGCAAAGCCAAACAGGAAGAAGACGAACACCTTCGCGGCGATTAACGTCATTTCTTTGCCTTAACGGCACTGTTTTTGTTGCTTTCGGCCAGGCGGGCGCTGCGCTCGCGCGCTCCCGCTTGCGCCTGACGGTATGCTTCGGGCAGACTCCCGGTGATTCCGCCGTGCGGCGGAGGTCTGGTGGATTGGGGTTGCGAGACTTTTGGCCCTGTCTGCAATGGCCGCATCTTGCCCCCCCGGGTATGCTGGCGGGGCTGTTGCCCGAGCTGCCTGCGCACCTGTGGCAGCCTGCGGCCTGCCATCGTTTGCGCCTGAAACTGCGTTTGCGGTTGGGTCTGCCACGCGCTGGGGCCGTTGTGCGGCCTTGCCTTCAACAGGGCAATGCCTTCCATCCCGAGCGGGCCGTCTGTCGCGCCTTACCCCCAGATACTCTCCAGCATTCACCTTGCCCCGAAGCCGGTTTTTTCTATGGATGCCCATCTTTTTCGCCGCGTTTGTGAAGACCTCACCCCCCTGCTCACTGGCGCGAGGGTGGAGAAAATTCAGGAACCTGCTGATGGCCTGCTGGCCCTCATGGTTTACAGCGGCGGGCGCAAGCGGCAGCTTTGCCTGCGCTTTGGGCGCAAGGAACCGTTCTGCTTTGTTACTTCACAGCGCATCAGCGTGGGCCGCGCGCCTTCGGCACCCATCATGCGGCTGCGCAAATATGCCGCTGGCAGGCGCATTGTTGCCTGCGTAGCTCGCTGGAGCGAGCGCTGTTTGTGGCTGCTGCTTGGCGGCGGCGCAGAATCTCGCCAATTGCCGCCATTGCAGCAATCGGGGCAGGACACTGCGGACGCGGCGCAATCCCCGTGTTTGATCTGGCTGCTGCTTGACCTGCGCGAAGGAGCTTCGCTCCGTTTTCTGGCAGAAAACGAATCGCCGGAAGAAGAGCGGATCCCCTGGCCCGAGCCCGCACAACTGGCGGAGGCTCTGGATAACTGGCGGCAGTGGCCTGTGCTCAGCCCCGCCCTGCGCCGGACCCTTGCCTGCCTTGAAGAACCGGAACAATGGGCCTTGCTGGAAGACCTGCGGGCTGGCGGCGGGGACGTATTCTGCTACGGCCCCTGCGCGCCTGACTCCGGTGATACCTCCGCACCGGCCATGCCTCGTCCGGTGCTCGCCATAAGCGCCTGGCCCCTGCCTCCTGAACAGCAAAGGGCCTTGCAGGGCAAGGATGCGGACGCTGCATCCATTGCTGAATTTTGCGGACCGGATGCCCTGAACCTGAGCGAACTGGCAGGGCAGGATATGGTGCTCGCCCGCCTGGCCCTGGATCAGGCGCGGGAAGCGGCCCAGCCTCTGGACAGGCGCGCGCGCAAGCTCGCAAAACTGCTGGAAAAACTGCGTGAGGAAGAAGACCGCCTTGGCAAGATGATGGCCTGTCAGGCAGATGCTCTGGCGCTTCAGGCCGAATTATGGCGCTGGCCTGCGGATTTTCGCGCGGCTTCCGTCGCTGTGGAGAAAGGCCCGCACGGCCCTGCGCGGGAAATACCGCTGGATTTGCGGTTTTCTGTGCGCGAGCAAATGGCCCGCCTTTTTCATACAGCCCGACGCGGGCAACGCGGCATGGAACATCTGGCTGTGCGGCGCGCCGCGCTGGAAGACGAATTGGCCTCCTTGCGTCAGGCCCGGCACGACAGTCTGCTGGGCGCTACTGCGGGCGCTGCCGATGAAGCGGCTTCCACTGGGCGTGCGGCAGGTTCCGGCATGGCCGCCACCCTGCCTAAAAATGTGCAGATGTTCATAAGTTCAGATGGGTTTGTGCTGCTGCGCGGGCGCGATTCCAAGGGCAATCTGGCCGCGCGCAAGCTTGCTGCCCCGCACGATATCTGGCTGCATGCGGAAAATGGCCCCGGTTCGCACGTGATTATCCGCCGTGCCCACGGCGGGCAGGAAGTGCCGCCGCGCACCCTTGACGAGGCCGGGGCGCTGGCAGCCTGCAAGAGCTGGCAGCGCGATGCCGCCCGCGCGCGCATACAGTATGCCGAGGTGCGTCACGTCAAACCCATGCGCAACGCCCCTGCGGGCACGGTGCGCATAGACAAGTCCCTGCCCTCGCGCGAGGTTCCGGTGGATATTGCCCTTGAGGAAGCGCTGCTGCCCCGGTAAAGGGAAGCAAGCCCCACGGGCGTATTATGGAGAGAGGTTTCCATGGATTTTACAGTTGAAGGCAAAGTTTTTCAGGCATGCGGCGTTGAGGCGCAGGTGTTGGCAGTTGCCCCCTGGCAGGCTTCTGCGCGGGATCAGGATATAGCTTTGGGCGGTGGCGGCAGTCTGCGCATGCCACGTGGCCGAAAGCAATGGCAGTGTGCTGTGGTTCGGCTTGAAAACGGCGCCGAGGCGCAATTGCCCCTTCCAGATTCCTGCCCTGTTGCTGTCGGCGACTCTCTGAAGCTCGGTTGCCTTGGCCCGGCCTGCACCACGGCGGGCGGCGATGGCACGGCTCTGGAGGTCTATGCCGTGAGCAATCAAACTCCAGGCTGGAAGCATGATTTTTCGGACGCTGCGGCCCTGATGAAGAGCTATGGCGTGAACCGCGTTTCAGAATATGAGGTGGAACCCTACCCCCTGAAAAAGGTCTGCAAGGTCAGCATCATTGTTTTTCTGGTGGGGCTGGTCTGTTTCAGCTTTCTCATGCACCTGTTTACAGAAAGTATGGATGAGCTTGTGCGCCGTCTGCCCGAGGCCCTGTATATGAGCGCCATAGCTCTTCATCAGGGCCGCAG
>JASGGT010000165.1:0-4676 GCA_047602655.1 Desulfovibrio sp.
GGGCACATGTGCACACTGTCCGCGCCTGCGGCTTCAAGCACCTCCGAACGTACGGAATCCTTACAGACCGAAGCAAGCCCGTTGGCTTCCAGAGCCACATACACGCGCGTGCGCCGTTCTGACGGCAGGTTTTTCATGGCTGCCGCCACACGGTTCAATGTGGCATCAGCATAGGCCGCGAGGCTCTGCCCGCGCTGTTCGCGATTATACAGCCGCCCCATTGTCAGAAAACAGGCGGCCATATCCTTCATGCTGCCTCCTGGGGCTGTTGATACCTGCATGCCAAGGCTGGTCAGGGTCTGCTCTATGGGCAAATGGTCGTGCATGCCCATGGAGAGGTAAAAGGCCTTTTTGATGCCGCTTGCCAGCAGCATTTCCCTGTCAGGAATAAATCCCTGCCCGTACCAGCCGCCCAGAATGGGCAGATCGTGATACTGGGAAGGAATGAATTTTTTTTCATAATCCCGCAGGGGGGTGTTCCATGCTGCAAGCAGCTCCGGCGCAAAGGCATAGAGCGTGAAGGCAGATGGCGGTGTGGGGCAATAGACGCTTCTGGCATCGCCGCTGGCGGCAGGCGGCGTGACATCTGCCGCGCATGCACCAGTGCAAGACAAAAAGGCCGCCAGCATAAACGCTGCCCAAAACAGAAATCTACGGCGAATCTGCATGTTGTTGCCCCAAGTGGAGCCGCCATGGGGCGGCCCCACCCGATTAGGATTAAGATATTAGAAGGTCGCGGTAACACCCATGAAGAAGCTGCGGCCAGGCTCCGGATAATAGGCGCTGTACGCATATTCCTGGTCAAACATGTTCTTTACGCCAGCTTCCACGGAAAAGTTCTTGTTGATATCGTAAACAGCCTTGAGGTCCACGGTGGTGAAGCCGGGAGCCTTGCGGTAATACGTATCGTAAGGAGCACTGTTCCAGTAGAAGCCGCTGCTCATGTTGACCTGCGGAATAATTGAGAAGCCTTCCACAGGCGTAATGACGCTGTACAGGGTGCTTGTAAGCTCGGGCAACTGGGTAAGCTTGTCGTCGTTGGTGCAGTTGTTCCAGTGCATGTAGTTGAACACCGCCCCCACGCTCACATACTGGTTGAACACGGCCTCCGCGCCCAGTTCGTAACCGTAGAAGGTGGCCCGGTTCAGGTTGGAGAACGACACGTTGCCCGAAGTACCCTGCGAGGTGATCATGTCATTCACATCGCTGTAAAACACGCTGCTGTTCAGCTTGAGCCAGTCGCCAAAAATACCCTTGTAGCCCAGTTCATAATGATAGGCCTGTTCCGGGTTAAGATCTGGATTGGCCGGAGTGCCGTTCGTGCGCATGTAGCGCTCGCGCATGGTGGCAAAACGCGATTTTTTGGCAAAGGTGGCGAATACCTCATGGTGTTCCGTCAGGTCATAGAAGGCCCCGGCCTGATAGTTGAACAGGGTCTTGGGGTCGCTCAGCCCGTCCTTGTAGGAATACATGTCGCCCGTGGTATGGTCGCGGCTTTCAAGGGTCTGCGGAACCATGGTGCTGAGGCTGCTGCCAAAGACCAGAGTGAGCTTGTCCACTGGTTTGAGGGTGTATTCCGCGCCCAGATCCGTGTAGGTTTCCGTGATGTGTTCATCCAACTGCGAACCCACATCGGCGGCCTTTTTCTTGAGCTTCGGCTTCACGCCTGTGTCGTCAAACACGCTGTAGTCATTGTATTCTTTGTGAGAAAGAAGACGATAACCAGCGGAAAGGGCGATCTTGTTGGCGGGGTTGAAGGTATAGTCAAACGTCAACTGGCCGCCGGTGGTGAACTGGTCATACGTCTTGTCCGCAGAATCCCGCTTGGTCATGGACACATCGGTGTAACTCTTTGCGGTGTCCTGATGCCAGTCGTAATAGGCAACAGCCTTCAGGTGCGCCTTGCTGCTGAGATTGAAATTGCCATTGGCGTACACGCGGCTGGTTTCATACTCCGGCCATTCCCAAAAGCGCTTGTAAGGATAGGTGTTAGAGTCGCCCGTACGGGTCTGGGCGGCATCAAAGGGCTGCCCCTTCTGAAAATGCTGCCGCGTGTAGCCCACCATGACATCCACATCGTCATTGGGCGTCCAGCCGCCAATGATGTTGCCAGAGAGGGTCTGATTGTCAGAATTTCGCGCGCGGCTGCCCGGCTGATAGGGTGCGGAGTCAAAGCTGGCAGGATAGGTAAAAAAATTCTGGTTGTTGAATATGAACGTTCCCTTGAGGTAGTAGAGATCCTGCTTGGTCCCCACGCTTGCCGCTGCCATTTGACCCTGATTCTGCACGTTGCGGTCAAAAAAATTCATGTATTTTGCAGTGGCTTCAAACTCTTTTTTGGGTTTTGCCGTGCGCAGGTTCACCGCACCCGCAAGATTGTTGTTGCTGATCAGCAAGGGTGAGCTGTAGCCCTTGGACACCTCGATGGATTCAAGACCGTATGTCAGGATGTTGTTGGCATCCCACTCGTTGCGATAAGCGGTTGCAACGGGGATGTCGTCAATGTACAGGCCCACCTGATAACGGTTGGAGCCACGAATGCTGATGGTTCCCTCATTGCGGCCTGCGGAAGTTTGCAGGTTCACGCCTTCCACGCCGCGCAGGGCTTCCCAGAGGTTTCTGGCGGTTTTCCGCTCTATGTCTACCTGGGTGATGTGGTCGATTGTATCCTTGGAAACTGCCATTTCCAGAGGAGAAAGTTGAACTTCACCATTACCTTCATTACCGGCGGATGCAGCACATGGGCTGCCTATGATCCCCAATAAAGCCATTACCGCCGCATGCCTTTGCCACTCTTTCATTGTGCCTCCAGATTTGAATCGTCTTCCCTGCCCTCTTCCTGCCAATTATTTAAAAACGCTTCTGATAATTAATATTTTATTATGTAAACAACCGAGTGAAGGGGGGCAAGATGACACGATATATTGACAACCGTGACTATCGGATAATCTTTGGAGAAAATCTCTTCAGATTACAGCTAGACAGCAGATTTTTAAATTACAACATCTTCACCCAGTGGAAAAACGCCATGCGCCCCAGTTTCTGCCATTTGCCGCTGGCTTCAATAACATCAGGATGCTTTTCAGAACATGGGGAGCAGGAAGAAGATCCGATACAGCAGACCGGCAAAAATCACGAAGCCACGCATAAAACCCTTCCCCGGCAACAGAGCTGTCAGGGGGCTGTCAGGGCATGGATGGCGCGGCTCCTCCGCATAGGGGCGTCCCTGCTCCTGCGTGCCTTGCATAGGGAAATATAAAGTAAAAATTTATAAATTGCAGATAGATATAATAATTGGCATACATGGCCTTCTGTGGCGGCAATGCCATAAAAAAAGGCGGGCCGGAAATACTCCGGCTCGCCCCAAGCTTTGGTCTCAACAAAGGAGTGCTATTTTGTGCTGACTGACAACTCCTGTCCCGTCACCCCGCAGTAGACAAGAAAAAGCTCCACGCCCTCATCGCCCGTATACCCATAGTGCGGCTTATTGACCATTTCCGCCAGAAAGTCTCCCGGCTTCAACTGCCGCTCCAGACCGTCCACCTCGCTTTTTACCGTCAACGCGCCCGCATGCACATAGGCAATATTCGGCATCGGGTGCGTGTGACTGCCCAGGCGAGAATGGGGGGGGATCACAATTTTTACAATTTTGATGTCCGCATTCCCGGCCGGGTATGCGCCATAGGGCGTGCCATCCCATGAGTGATCGGCTTCAAAGAGAACTGTTTTTGTCACGCCAGTAGCAGGCGCTACTGCGGCAACCGCCTGCCCCGACTCAAACAGCACCGCGCCTCTGCCGCCAGCCCAAAAACCAGCCGTAAAAATGGCAATACTTGCGGTCAATGCGAGGGCGTAATTTTTCTTGAGCATGCACTTCTCCTACACGGTACCATTTCATAAAAATAGAAAGACTCATCCGCGAATTAAAATACCCACGGGCCACGATGCCAGATCAGCCAGAGTTTTGCCCCCGCCGCAGCCAGCGCAAAATGGTTGCAAACATCTGGTCCGGTTCCACCGGCTTGGCAATAAAGTCGTTCATTCCCGCTGCAAAGCAGCGATCACGATCATCATTGAATGCATTGGCCGTCATGGCAATGATTGGCAGGTGCTGGGCGAAGGGCATCTTTCTCAGCTCACGGGTCGCCTCTAGACCGTCCATATTTGGCATCTGCATATCCATCAGCACCAGGGTATAGTGGTTGGGGCTGGCCTGTCGCACCATGGCGAGGGCTTCCAGCCCGTCACGCGCAACCTCTACGTCAAGCAGGGCCTCTGCCAGTGTTTCTGTTGCAACAATCATATTGATTTCATTATCTTCCACAAGCAGAATACGGCTGCCTGCAAAATTTACTGAAATTTCCTGGCAGGCATCCTTGATCTGCTCCCTGGCCTTAACAAGGTTGGCGTCTCCTGCCTTGTCAAAAACAGCTGTAAACCAGAAAGTGCTGCCCTGTCCCAATGTACTGCGGGCCCCGGCCTGCCCTCCCATGAGTTCGGCCAGTTTTCTGGTTATGGCCAAGCCAAGACCTGTGCCGCCAAAACGCTTGGACATGGAGGAATCAGCCTGCTCAAAAGGAGCAAACAGGTTTGGCAGCTGGACCTCGGCAAAACCTATGCCTGTATCTGTCACCTCAAAGCGAAGTCTTACGTGCGATTCCATTTCCGCCTCCACC
>JASGGT010000166.1:0-4675 GCA_047602655.1 Desulfovibrio sp.
TCCCCCCCGAAGCACCCCCCTTAAGGTTGTCAGCTTCCCTAGAGCAACGAGGGCGACACGTCTCTTGCTGCGGGAGCTTCCCTCGCTCGCCACGCTCGCTCAGGTGATCTCCCTCCGCGCCGCGTTAATGCCAGAGGACGCTTTCGCTTCGGTCAATATCCGCTTCAGCCGAGTCCCCTAGTTAAATTGCTCGCTTAAGGTTAACATTTGTACCTTTCTCAGTAACATTGAACATTCTGAGATCACCGCAACTTACTTGTAACGATACCAATTTCCGTTCAGCCATGACCAGACAGGATACTTACGAGTCAAAAAATATATTCACCATCAAAAGCTGGTCGTGGGGTCGCCTTCCTTAAACTCGCCAGAGCGAAGCGAAGGCGATGGCTGGTGTTGAGTGAATTTGCAAAATACGCATTTTTCTGGCCTGACAAGGAAAAATCCTGTTTTTGAGCGCAGCGTACTCAAGTACGTGAGCATCAAAAACAGGATTTTAACGCCGTCAGGCCAAAAAAGTCGGGTTTGCGTAAATACGCTCGACAGGCTCACCCACCCTGCGCCCAAACATCCCTGTCTTTTCTTCCCACAGCCTCCGCACGGCAAAGCCCACACGTCAAAAGAGGCCAACACTTGCGTGCTGGCCTCTTTCAGCGGGGTTGCCTGAGGAGGGCATTGGAGGAAAAGGAAGAGAAAGGCGTTGCTTCTGCGTGTGAAAAATATCTGCCTAGATCTTGCCTACAAGATCAAGACCGGGCTTAAGGGTGGCGCTGCCGGGCTTCCAGCGGGCAGGGCAAACCTGATCGCCGTGCTCGGCCACAAACTGCGCGGCTTCCAGCTTGCGCAGCAGTTCTTCAACATTGCGGCCAATGGGCGTGTCGTGGATTTCATGGGCCTTGATGACGCCATCGGGATTTACCAGAAAACTGCCGCGCAAAGCCTGCCCCGCGCCTTCAATCATGACGCCGAACGCGTTGGAGAGCGTTCCTGCGCAGTCTGCCAGCATGGGGTAGCGAATTTTGGCAATGCTGGGCGAGGCATCGGCCCAGGCTTTGTGCACAAAGGCGCTGTCGGTCGATACGGAATACACTTCGCAATTGAGCTTTTTAAACTGCTCGTAGCTGTCAGCCAGGTCTTCCAGCTCCGTGGGGCATACAAAGGTAAAGTCGGCAGGATAGAAAAAGAAGATGGACCAGTGGCCCTTTATATCTGCTTCGGTAACCGTTTTCAGCTCGCCGCCATGAAAGGCCATGACACTAAAGGGCTCAACCGCTTTATTGATGAGATTTCCCATGATTGTATCCTTATGGCGAAGCGTGACGCTCCGGCAGAGGTTGCTGTAACTTCGTTATGAAAACAGTATTCAATCCTATTTAGTCTGTCAAGAAATTACGTTTGAAAATCTCTTTTTTCCACACACGCCATTGCTCTCCTTACGCTACAACCCTACCATAGCTTGCAGGGCAGTAAAACAGCGTGGAGCAGCCTTTCAGGCGCTGCATTGCTTTTTGCCATTTTTTAGGCCAAAAGGTACCCTACATGCTGGCGACTGCAAGCCTTGGCCGCATCGACAGTTTTAACAAACGCACACTTGTTATTCGGGGGTGGGCATATATATGACAACACAACAAAATAATGCCGGTCTTTCGGAATTTCTGGATTTCATGAGCCGCAAAGGCCTGAACACCACATCCCAGCGCCGCATCATAGCCGAGGCTTTCTTTGAACTGCCCGGACACCACTCGCTTGAAGAATTTTATCAGCACGTGATCAAACGCGATTCCGGCATCGGTCAGACCACCGTATACCGTACGCTCAAGCTGCTTTGCGATGCTGGCCTTGCTATGGAAATTCACTTCAGCGACGGTATCACCCGTTACGAAATTGCCAAGCCGGACAGCCACCACGATCACCTTGTCTGCCTTGACTGCGGCAAAATTGTGGAAATCTGCGATCCGCGCATTGAAAAGCTCCAACGAGAAATGGCGGAAAAATACGGCTTCAAGCTGCGCGGCCACGTGCATAACCTGTATGGCATCTGCAAGAGCTGCCGCGACAAGGCTGCCAAGGACGACTAGTCCCAGGCCGCAATCATGCGTGTTTCGGGCTGCCCTTGGGCAGCCCTTTTTTTGTCCACGGAATAATCTTGTCATCTGAAAATGATGAGAGTAGGGACAAATACATGGCATCCAATAAACGACAACAAAAAAGGAGCTTCTATGTTTAAACGCATGTTTCTGACGCTCGTTTTAATAGTCGCGCTTGCGGCCCCAGCTGTGGCGGAAACATCCGGGGTGTACGCTGGGCTAAAATTCCTTGATTCAATCCAGAGCACGGGCAAATTTTCAAAAAGCGGAGACTTTGATTCGCTGGATATGGACAATTATACACAAAATACTGTGGGTGGAGGCATCTTTGCAGGGTACGATTTCTATCCACAGTATCAGGTTCCTGTCCGTACAGAACTTGAATATGCCATTAGAAGTAATATGACAAAAACATGGGATAAAAATATTAATCTTCTCGGAACGGATGTTAAAGCCTCTACAAAAGGAGAATGGAACATTCAAACCCTGTTTATGAACGCATACTGGGATTTCCACAATAGCACGGCATTTACTCCGTACGTTGGTGCTGGTGCAGGGTTAGGCTTTATAAAAAGCAAATATAAGTCAGAATTAAGTGCAAACGGTAACAGCGATAGCGACAGCGTAACACAATACGACACCGTTTTTGCCTGGAACGCTGGCGCAGGTTGCTCCTATGCCTTTACGGAGCATTTTTCCGCGGACTTGGCATATCGTTTCGTAGGGTTGGGCTATACAGAAATCAACAAAAAAGTTGATGGGGAAAAGAATTCTATAGGGACAGCCCCATACGTCAACGAATTTAGCCTTGGCTTGCGGTATAGTTTCTAACCAAATGGCATCTACCCTTCCGTCCTTGGGCCGCCCTCGCGCGGCCCTTTTTATGAATGAAATATACCGGGAACAAGAATACGAGACAAAATAGCCCCTGGTAAAAACAGCGGAAGTCAGGACAAGCCTCCTTAAGGGGGGCCGGTGCTGATTTTTCGCTTTCCACTGCTTGGGCATGCCCGCCGCATGCGAAAATTTTTTTAGCGCCCCCCACTAAATGAAGTTGACATTCATTTTCCACAAGGGCAGACTATGTGCATATCCTCCCTGCGCCGCAAGGAACTTTGGGGGGAACAAGAGGTGAAGACATGGATATTCAACTGATTATCGTCATACTGTGCATAGCTGCGGCTGCATATTATTTTGGCCGCAGGGTTTACACGGCGGTCAGCAAGGGCAAATGCGGCTGTTGCGATGGAGGCTGCGGCGATGGCAAAAAAAGCTCGTGCGGCTGCACTCCCAACGAGGCCGAGGCAAAACGGCTTGAAAGCAAACGTCTGAAGTTTGTCCCCAAAAAGTAGAGAGCAAGGCCAAAACTCCCGATTCCACATGCCCCCTCCTCCGGTTCGTCATATTGGCAGAGTGCGAACCGGCTCAGCCCCGGCCCAGGCCTGTACCCCGTGCCGGGGCTTTTATATGTCCAAAATCATTTTTGTCTGCCTCCCCACGCCCGACTGGCGACCAATGCAAAAAACCCGGAGAAATCCGGGTTTTTTGCATGGTGCGGGCGGTTCTGCCTGGAGCAGGTTACGAATGAAATGAGGTAACTGCTCTGCAAGGATTTTCCTAAAAATCCTTGCCACGAAATGCGAGCAGGCAGGCTTTGCCTGCTGTAAGCGAGCATTTCAAGTGTTACATGCGCTAGTTGCGTCGCTTGAGCCTGTCCAGCCGCTCCTGCATGAGGAAACGCCCGGTGACGGAATCGGGGTCTGCAACGATGGCTTCCGGCGTCCCGGCGGAAACGATCTGCCCGCCGTTTTCGCCGCCGCCGGGGCCCATGTCCAGCACATGGTCGGAAGCAAGAATCATGTCCGTATTGTGCTCGATAACCACCACGCTGGCCCCCCGATCCACCAGGGCATGCAGCACCTTGATGAGCTTGCCCACCTCGTGCATGTGCAGGCCGGTGGTGGGCTCGTCAAGAATGTACATGGTTCCCGGCAGGGATCGCTTGCCCAGCTCGCGCGAAATCTTGATGCGCTGGGCTTCGCCGCCAGAGAGGGTCGTGGCGGGCTGACCCAGCCGCAGATATTCCAGCCCAACCTCTTCCAGCACGGCAAGGCGGCGCTCCAGCGAGGGATAGTTTTCAAAGAGCTGGCGGGCCTGATGCACGGTGAGGTCGAGCACCTCGGCAATGTTCAGCCCCTTGTAGCGCACCTCAAGGGTTTCGTGGTTATAGCGCTTGCCCTTGCACACATCGCAGGTCACGTACACGTCGGGCAAAAAGTGCATTTCAACACGAATCTGCCCGTCGCCGCCGCAGGCCTCGCAACGGCCCCCGCGCACGTTAAAGCTGAAACGCCCCGGCTTGTAACCGCGCTTGCGGGCGTCTTGCGTCATGGCAAAAATATTGCGGATTTCGTCAAAAATCTTGGTGTAGGTGGCGGGGTTGGAACGCGGCGTACGGCCAATGGGCGTCTGGTCAATGGCTACAATGCGTTCCACAGGCGCGGAACCTTCTTCGAATTCCAGCCCGCCGATGGTGCCGGGCTGATCCACGCGCAGGCCAAGGTTCAGGGCCACATGCTTGTAGAGCGTAT
>JASGGT010000167.1:0-4647 GCA_047602655.1 Desulfovibrio sp.
CCTGATGGGCCATGCGGGAGCCATCAGGTCGCTAAAGTCAGCAATGCGTTCCACAGAATGTCCCTGTTTGGTCAGGGTTTGGGCCACTTGCGGGCTGAAGCGGCCTTCAAGGCGAAGATTGTTTACCGGCAGGCCCCAGCTCCGGCCATACAGCCAGCGCGGCGCTGCCACGGCATCGTGCGGACTCAGGCCAAAATCTACCATTCGGGTGACTATGGCTGCCTGCGTCTGGGGTTGGCCCTCGCCGCCCATGGTGCCGTAAATAAGCCAGGGCTTGCCGTTCTTGCGCAGCATGGGCGGGTTGAGCGTGTGCATGGTGCGCTTGCGCGGTTCGAGCCTGTTAATATGAGCGGGATCAAGCGAAAAGAAGCTGCCGCGGTTTTGCAGCAAGATGCCCGTATCGCCCGCCACAAGACCAGCGCCAAAGTCGTGAAAAATGCTTTGTATGGCAGAGACAGCGTTGCCTTGCGCGTCCACCACGCCGAACCAGCAGGTATCGCCCTTGGGCTCCAGAGGGCTGGCGGGGCTGAGCGCGCTGGCAGGATCGATGCGCCCGGCAAGCTCGCGCCCACGCTCGGGCGAGAGCAGATAGTCCACAGGAATGTCGGCAAAATCCGGGTCTGTCACGTAGGCGTCGCGGTCAGCAAAGGCCAGCTTGGTGGCCTCGACTATGGCATGCAGGTATGCGGCGCTGCCTTCGCCCATGCGCTGGATATCCAGATGCTCGAGGATGTTGAGTATGGAAAGCGAAGCCAGCCCCTGGGTGTTGGGCGGCAGGTTGCAGCACTCAAGGCCCCGGTAGCGCACGTGCAGGGGCGTGACGAGTTCTGCCTGATGCGCGGCAAAATCCTGCGCTGTGAGCAGACCGCCGTTGTCCGCGAGCCAGCGGGTCAGGCGGTCGGCCAGTTCGCCTTCATAAAATACGCGTGCGCCCTCGCGGGCGATGAGGTCAAGGGTGGCGGCAAGGTCGGGCAGACGCAGCAGCTCCCCTGTTTGCGGGGGCGTACCATTGGGCAAAAACGTGCGGGCAAAGCCGGGAAACCTCTGCAATTGCCGATAACCCGTGGGGTCAGGCTTGCAGTCCTCATGCAGCCAGTATGAGAGGGAGGGTGTTACAGCAAAACCCTCTGCTGCGAGGTTGATGGCTTCCTGCAACAGGTCACCCAAGGCAAGCGGGCTGCCCCATGAGCGGCTGAGCGTATGGGCTGCGTCCCAGCCGGAAACCACGCCGGGAACCGTACAGGCGGCCAGCGGCCCCGCGCAGGGGAATGGACGAAAGCCCTTTTTGCGCAAAAAAGTCCCGCGAGGCATTTTCGCCAGAGCGGCCGCAGGCGTTGATGCCGTGCAGCGCGCCAGTTGCAGCCTCATGAGCCAGCCAGAAGTTGTCGCCGCCGATGCTGCACATCTGCGGGTACACAACGGCCAGCACTGCTGCCACGGCCACGGCGGCATCCAGCGCGGTGCCCCCCTTGCGCAGAATGTCCACCCCTGCCTGCGTGGCGAGGTAGTGAGGCGATGTGACCATGCCCCGTGTGCTCATGGGGTCATACCGCTGGGATTCCGTTTTCGCATAGGGGCTGGATGCAAATTTCATGGCATTTCCTGTTGGGATGGCAAGGGGGCGCACGAGCGCCGTTGGCAGATATGACGACAGCAGGACGCAAACCCGCAAAGCAGGCAATGGCATCCCGCGGATAATCCGTGTCCTTGCAGAAGATTAGCGGCGGGTACCCGGCACGTCAAACCCTCGGCTAACCTCCTGGCATCAGTTAAAAAAACAGGAGCAAAACGTAGCTTCGGGTTTGGCAGGATACGCCGTCCAAGCATCATTGAGGGAGGACAAAAAAGGGAGTAAGCAGGTCTGACGCCGCGCAGGTGCGGCTACAGATCAGCAGGCAGCCGCGCTCTGCGCGGCGCGAAGGACATGATATGGGTACAACAATAATGCTGTTTGCCGTTGGGCTTGCAGGAAGCTTTGTTTTTGACCGTTTTCATCTGCCCGGCGGGGCCATGACCGGAGCCATGATAGCCGTGGTTATTTTCAAAAGTTGCGGCTCCATTACCTCGCCCGACATGGCGCACTGGGTGCGCTTTGTTGTCTACGGGTGCGTGGGTGTGCTTGTGGGCAACATGTATAATCCCGGCATGCTCGATGCCGTGCGCGACACCTGGCCCATGATGCTGCTTTCAACAGGCATTATTCTGATGGCGGGGCTTTTGTGCACATGGATTGGCGTGCGCTGGGGCGGGCTTTCTGTGGGCGGGGCGTATCTGGCGACCAGCCCCGGCGGGTTCAACGCTGTGGTGGCTCTTTCCGGCGGCACAGGGGCAGAAGCGCCCATGGTGATGGTGTACCATCTGGTGCGCATTTATGCTATTGTGCTGCTCTCGCCAATTGTGGCCAAGATGCTATCCTATCTGGTGAAGTAAGCGGACCATTTTCGGCATCCGCCCCTTCAATGGGGGCCGCTGACCGCCATCGATATTGAGCCTCCGTCGGATCCCGCCGGAGGCTTTTTAGCGGGCAAGCAGCAGAATCAGCCCGCCTAGCCCGGGCAGCGCCACCATGCAGCTTTTGAGCAGCAGCTGCGGTGCCATGCGGGTAAACTTTGCGCCTACGTATGCGCCGATGATCTGCCCTGCCAGAACCTGCAGGAACAGCACAGGATCCAGATGCCCGGCGGCGAGGAAACCCAGACTGCCAAAGGCCGCGATGGGCAGAATGACCAGCATGGTTGTGCCTACGGTCTGATAGAGCGGCACGTTGAAGATAATCAGCAGGGTCATCTGAATAAAGGGCGTTGCCCCCACGCCACAGGCCCCGGAAACCAGACCGTTGAACACGCCCACCATGCCTGTCAGCAGCCAGAACTTCACGCCCCGGGTACTGGCGAGACGAAAGCTGAACAGCGGATTGGCCGGGTGAAAGACCCGCAGATAAATGAGGAAGGCAGAGAACATCAGCACCACGCCAGTCAGCGGTTTGAGCGTGGCGGAGGCAAGACCGGACGAGATATGCGCACCGCAGAAGGCCCCGGCAGCGCCGAACGCGCCCAGCAGCAAGCCCAGCCTGCGGTTTACGTTGCCCTCGCGAAAGTGACTGATGGAGCCGGAGAGGGACGTAAACGTCATGGCCGCAAGCGAGGTGCCAAGGGCAACCTGCATGGGGATGTCAAAGCCCACGCTGAGCATGGTGATCATAACCCCAGCGCCGCCAGCGCCCACAAAACCCAGCAATATCCCCAACAAAAGCATGGCGGCAAAAACAAGCATAGATCACCTGCTGCGTGGGCCGCATCAAGAGGCGGCGTAGAGTGAAGCAACTACACGCAGCGGAGAAATCCGCCATGTGGTTCTGGCAGGCTAGCCCTACCGGGTGCGGCGCGCAAGGGGATTTTTCCCGCCCGGCGGGTCAGATGTGCGCCGCCCTCTGCGCACGCAGCAGCGTATCCCACGCCCGTACGTAAAAGATCAGGTAGCGCCAGCACACATAGGCCACAACCATGGTGGCTATAATCATTTCCAGTACTGCCAGCACCTTGAGTTGCAGCGCGTACTCCAGCGTTGCCGGATAGGCAGCCAGCAATTCAGAAACCTTGTAAAGCGCTGTTGCCCCCACCGCCATGGGGAAGGTGTAGGCAGCAAAGCCGGGGCTGAAGGGCAGGCGCAGCAGTTTGAAAAAGGCCACATAGATGATGCTGGTCATCAGCACCGCCACCCCGAGCAACAAACTGCACAAAAGCAGGGAGGGGGTTGGCTCAAGGCTCAGATAGGCCACCAGAGAAAGGCTGGCCGGAGCGGCAAGCACAGCTATGGTAGGCTTGGATGCGTCTTCGATTTCTCGGGAAAATATGAGCCGGTACAACATGACAGGCAGCAGGGCCGCGTAATTGACCATGCCAAAAACCATCAGCCCGTAAGCAAGCTGGTAATAGGCCGGGCCGGGAACAGTCATGGCCGCCACGCTGATGCCCACAAAGGGTACAAACCAGCTTGGCACCATGTGGTGCAGGCTGAACTGCCTCGCCCGGAAGGCGACAAAGGCCAGCAACAGGCAGAGGTGCAGGGCCACTGCAAAAAGCCAGAGCCATTGGGCCGCCCGCGCGTCCAGAATGCTCAGACTTTTGGATTGCAGCATCAGAGCCATTGAGATCGTAGGCAAGATGCTGCCAAGCACGGGGTGGCGCAATTCTTCGAACAGCAGCCTCGGGTTCATGGCAAATTTGCCCACCAGCAGCAGGGTCAGCGTCATTGATGTCAGCGCGCCAAGCACCTGCGCAAAATTGTGGAGCGGCAGGCTTTTTTCAAGCCCGATGCCCAGGCTGGCAATGCCAAGGGCCAAGCCCGCGAGGGGCGTGGGAACAGCGCGAAAAAAATTGCGAACACTCAGCAGCATGGAACTATCCTCGGTTGTGGTCTGCTTGCGTGTTTGCCACGGATCGTGCATTAAGAAAATCGAAATGAATTTAACGTAACGTATAATAAAATTAAACGCACATATGACACTCAAGCAATTGCAGGTTTTTTTGGCTGTGGCGCGGTTTCAGAACCTCACACAGGCCGCAGAGGCTGTATTTCTGACCAAGGGCGCGGTTTCCCAGGCTTTGCAGGAACTGGAGCGGCATCTCGGCGTGCGCCTGTTTGACC
>JASGGT010000168.1:0-4605 GCA_047602655.1 Desulfovibrio sp.
GCCGCCAGCGAGATACGTGTCGTAAAACTCCCTGAACTGCTCACGCGTGTACTCGCCGCCATTGGCCGGAACAGTGCCGTTGGGCACGTAGCCCTCTGCCGCCATTATGCTTAACACGCTGCCGATCAGCGTTGTGCTGAGGGCGGTGATGCCTTGCTCCGCAGCATCAAGCCGCGTATCCTGCTGGGTGTTTTTGTCCTCAACTGCGGTCACCCGCGCAACAAGGTTATCCGGCACTGCCGCCTCGGCTTCAATCGCGCTCTGTGCCGCAGCAAGTGCGCTATCATGCGCAGCATTGGCCTGCGCGGTGGCAGCGCTTACGGCCTCTGCGGTGGCTGTTTTCACGGCCTGTGCGGCGGTGCTTGCGCTGTTTGCCGCCGCCTGCGCGCTGCCTTCCGCTGCCGTGGCCTGCGTACTGGCAGCGCTGGCGCTTGCCGCTGCGGCGTCCCGGCTGGCGTATATGGACGCAACCACGTCTCCCGGCTTTCCCCCTGCCGCTTCTTCTTCCCGCGTCAGCTTGACTGTGCGGCTCATGTCAGCAGCTATTTCCTGAGCAATGAGGGTCAGCTTGTCGTCTGCCTTCATGATGTCAGGGGTGTAGACTGCCTGTCCGTCCTTCCATACGATTTCCTGCGTCAGATCCGTCTGGCGGTATAAGGCCAACTTTGCGCCAACGGGCAGGGCCACAAGAGCGGTTAATGTCTGCTCTTCAACGGTGTATTGTATGCCATAGGTCAGGACAGTTTGCTTGCCGTTAGCCACGTAGTAAGCCTTGACGTCAGCCCCTTTGATGTAGGGAAAGGTCAGGGGATACTGCTGGCCAGCAGTACCGTTGGTCACGGTATAAACTACGCCAGTGGGCGTTTTATCAACAGACATGTTGGCTCCTTTGTGGGTGTGCTATGCCCATATTGGTCATGCTGCTATTCATCAGTCTTGCGCCTGTGCTTCCAGGGGGTCAGGTACTACCTCTCGGCGCGGCCCTTTAATTTTTCGATGTCATCTTGTAGGGCTTCAAACACCTGATTTCCGAATTTGGCGATTTCAACGGCCTGAAGATACATGCTGTCTATCACCTGCCGCTTTTCGTCAGGTGTCATGTCCGGGGCTTTGTTGATGAAGTCTATAGTCTTCATGATCTCCGAGAGAGCTTTGTGCGGGCCGTCAACAGCCTGGTATGCAGAGTAGGGGAGAAGGTTTGCCACATCCTCATATTTGAAATCCTTGCCTAGGGCATTGATGCTTTTCAGATAGCTTGTGGCCTCATCATAACTGTCGAAGAACCGCTGAATGCTCTCTGCCCCCATACTTGGATGGCGGATTACAAAGGCCCGCACAAAGGGAATATCTGCCAGCGTGGCGGCGGGCTTTACGGGATCAGCAACAACCCCAGCTTTGCGGGCCATCGCGTCCACGGCTTGAAGGGCATACATGCCCATGCCGCCCGTCCAGCCGCGAATATAGTTTTCAGCCCGGGCAGGGGAGAATGTGTTCATTTCTCCCACTGGCGGCAATGCGCCGACAAAGCTTGAAAGAGCCTTTGTCAGTTCTGTGGTGTTCGGGGTGTACTGATATTCCGGCAGCAGGCCTTCCCTGTTCTTGGGGATGATAGGCCGATCAAAGGGGAGAGACCTGTTTGCAAAGGCTTCTATCACCGGGGCGAAGGCAGTCGGCACGAGGTTGGGCGCAGAAACATCCAGCATGGATGCCCCCAGCCCCCTGAAGGCCTCTTGCCTGGCTTTTTCAATGCTGCCGTATTTGTCATGCGCCGCATCGAGAATGAATTCTGTAGCCCGCTCAAGTGTTGAGCCGAACATGACGCCTTGTTCAAACGGTTTGGGGATGCGCAAGAGAACCTTGTTTTCGCCTTGCCCGATGGGCGTAATCCAGAACATATCCCTTTGAGCGCGCGGAACCTCGGCAACGTCCTTGTCCCCATAGTTGTTGATGGCATTGAGTATGGACGGAATGCCAATGAACAGAGCTGTGCGCACAAGAAAGCGCCTGGGGTTTTCCACGGCCCCGCGGACCATCCTGTCCAGCCCCTGCATGCTGGCATTGAAAAAAGCGGTTATAAGGTTGAACGAGGCAGTCAGCTTGCCCCGGCGCGAAAAGTCCATAATGTCCCGCGATTCGTAGGCGGCCTGCATCAATCCGGCCTTGTCGGTGCCGTACTTCTCTGCGGCTTTGCCAAACTCGCCCAGGCGGGTCATTTTTTCTGAAAGCTCCGAGCCAAGGCGCAGCAGCTCCAAAGGATTCTTGACCACGTTCCAAACGCGCTCAATGTAGCCGGTGTCCGCAATGTCTTTGAGCGTTGTTTGAAGTGTTGTCCTGTCCATGCTCACAAGGCTGGCCTGATCTCCGCCAGCCTTCACCCAATCCCAATAGGACTTGTCCTTAGTCACTGCACGTTTCAACCCTTTGGCCGTGTCCAGGCCTGGGATAAAGCCAGTGCGCGAAAGAACACCCGTGGAAACGGCATCGCGGATGAGGTTGCGAACCATAAAGTCTGGCGTAAGCGTGGCGCCAGCCCGCAGCATCTTTGCAGGGATAGAGATAAGCTTCACCAGCAGAGGTATGTTTTCTGTGCTCAAGCCATTCATTACCTCGGCAATCTCTGGGGCCACCTGATACACTTCGCGCTTTCCATCGCGGAAAACGGCGATTTGGCTTTTTTTGTCCAGTGTGGCAGCGTTCTGCCAGAATGTGAGCATTTCGCCCATATCAGCCGATTCAGCCATAGCCTTGATTGAAGCCTCAACACTGGGGCTGATTGGGCCAAGTGATTCAATAAATGCTTTGCTGACGTCCTCAGCCTTGACCCGAACTGCAGTTTTCGGTGTGGGCAGTTTTTCCACCAACCAACCAGCCCCATCAGTTTTACTGGCAAGGTCAGTGAGGGCTCGGCCAATGCCGTTCTTTTCCGCCGCTTCAATCATGGCGTAGGTGTTCTTGATGATGGATTCCAGCGGGTCAATAATATCGCGCCCGCTGCCCTTGATGCGTCGGATGGGGTTGCGGCCAGTAAGCGACTTTCCCCCAGCAAGAAGCCCGCCCTCATTTTCCATTACGCGGAAGAAAGGGACATAGTTTTGATTCATTTCCCGCATGGCGGCAGCCGTTTCTGCGCTGAGCACTCCAGAATCCACCAGATAATTCACAACATGGTTCTGGTACTCATTGATTTCGCGGGCAAGGGGCTCATATTTTTCAGCCAGGTGCTCAGCCGTTGCACGCATTGCTTCGGGGCGGATGCCGGTTTTGATGCCCCGGCCTTCAAGCTCAAGGCCGCGCCGAGAAATAAGGTAAGCCCTGAATTCGTCCAGATTGTCCACGGCCCGCAAGGTTTCTGCCAGGGGTTTGCCAACATTTTTCCACTCACCATAGGTGAACGGTGACCTCTCAATAAAGTGTGTGGCCTTGCCTTTGGCCCCAGCAAAGGTGCGGGCCAAGGTGTAAGGATTCATGTCAGCAGGCAGTTCTTTGCCTTGTGCTAGGAATTCTGTAGCTTTTTTAAGTGGGTACAGACGGTCAACAAAGTTGGTGTACAACTTGTCCCATGTGTCTTTTGAAGTCAGACGCGAAATAAGACCTTCGCGCTCGCGGCCTTCAATGTTGATATGGGAGAGAACTTCTTGAGCGGCGGGCTGTTCTGCCCAACGCTTAACCGCATCCCGAGCGTTCAAAAGGGCTTTGCCAAAGTCTGGCGCGCGATCAACGAGTAAATTTTCAAAGTGCTCGTAGAAGCGTGGCGCAACGGCCTTGGCTTCATCGGGGTTGACCACATATTTTGCAACGAACTCGGCGAATCCTTCGGGCAATGCAGACTGCCCCGCGCGGGGTTGAGTGGCAATTGGCGCAAGCTCATCACGAAATGCCCGCAGCGGGGCGTCTGAAATATCGTCGAAAAGCTGCTTTTGGATGTGGTGGCCAGCCTCATGCACAACGGTTGCCACATCGTTAGCCGTGCGCGTCCTGACAACTTCGGGGGTGATTTTGTAGATACCCTCAGCATTTCTGCCGGACGGCCCCATCTTGCCGGTTCGGATTGGTACATCAAGCGCATCGGCTAACGATTGAACGATGTCAGAGAGTGAGACGGCCTCGGCACGACTCAGTCTGCCCTCTGGCATGACAGGCTTGTCTTCAGCAATGGGAATATGAGTGCCGCCGCCAGCACTTTGCAAAGTCCCATTCAGGGCGACCTGAGGCGCAGCTGTGTCTGCGAGGGTACCCGTTTTTGTGACTTCATCAGAGGCACGTTTTACCTGCATTTCCTCGGCTATTGCTTGCGGCACATCACGATTAATGGACAAGATGTCTTGCCGCACAGTGGGGTCATTCTGCGCTGCCTGTGCAACTTCTTCCGGCATTTTCCCTGTTTTGGCGTATATCTCCCTGATTTTTGGGACAATCGCAGGTGCATGGCGCACACCGCTTATGCTGTGCATAGCACCAACCAACAAGGCAGCATCAACGAACTCTTGCGGATGCGGTAGCCTGCCTTCAAGGGCAGCGCCTGCCGTTGGCATAGTGGCAACTTCAGCAGCTACCGTAGCCGCACCTGTGCCGACAGTGCCAAGACCTGCGGCTGTGGCACCGATG
>JASGGT010000169.1:0-4537 GCA_047602655.1 Desulfovibrio sp.
GAATTCAGAGGTCAGGAGTGTGCCGGTGGGTCAGAATCCGGCTGCATAGCGACGCAATGGCCTGCCGCATGGGGGGCTGACTGCTTGCGCTGGCCTGGCAAAAAAGCAGCACGGCGGATGCCGTGCATTTGCCAAAACGACAATTTAACCACTTACTTTAAGGCAGTCAAACAGTTTGCATGGAATGACTGCTTGAATTGCAGATGTCCGGCAGCAGCATGAGCCGCAGGCTCAGCAGTTTTTAAACGGTAAGGAATGTTGCGGGCAACAGCGTATGCTGGATTTTCTGGTATGCCTTGATGGATGTTTAGTCCACACGCAGCATGGCAACAAGGTCGCGCAGTCTGTCCCTGATGCTCATAAAGGCTTTGACCACATCCGGATCAAACTGGCTGCCGGTGCCTTTGACGATTTCGCGGCAGGCCTCGTCAAAGCTCTTGGCCTTGCGGTATGGGCGTGATTGCAGCATTGCGGAGAGGCTATCCGCAACAGTGATGATGCGTGCGCCCAGAGGAATATGCCCGCCTTTTAGCCCCTGCGGGTAACCATTGCCGTCAAAGCGCTCGTGGTGGGCGCGCACCATATCAACAATGCCGCAATCCCGCAGGCAGGCTATGGGGGCAAGGATGTCGGCCCCCATGTCTGGATGCTTGCGGATCGCCAGCCATTCCCTGGGCGTGAGGGTGGTTGTTTTTGCCAGAATGTCATCAGGAACGCCAATTTTGCCAAGATCATGCAAGTGACCAGCCACATGGATTATGTCGGCAACCTGATGCCCCAGGCCCATTGCAAGCGCCAGTGCCTGCGAGATGATGGCGACTTCTTCTGAATGGGCGAGAGTATAGGTATCCTTGGCGTCAATGGCCTTGCCCAGTGATTCCGCAAGCTGGTGGATGATTTCTGTCACCGCAGAGCTGCAAGGAGCGGGTTTTTCGTGACGGATGGCGCTTTCGGCAAGGTTAAGGCGAGAATGACACAACATTACATATCCTTATGGTTGGCTAAAAGCGCCGCTCACGTTCAGACGTGCAGGATTGAGAACACAGTTTGTATGCGGTCACGGAGTAACAGATATGAAATTTAATTTCAATGTCAAAATATCTGCATTCATAAAAATTTGCAAGGTAGATAATGCTCGCAATACTGAGTAAATAATTTTCAATAACAGCATGTTATAAATATATGACAACTCATGATCTGCTCAGCAGATCCTGAACAGTGCTGATTATCACGCAAAACAGGGCCGCCCCAGTGGAGCAGCCCTGTTGTTTAGATAACGTGCGCCCGGCTAAAGCCGGGGCCAGATTTACTCTTCAATCCAGCTTCTGGCCCGCTCCACAGCGCGGTGCCACTGGTGCAGAAGTTCCTGCCGACGGTCTTCGGGCATGTTGGGTTCAAAGCGACGGTCAAGTTTCCACTGGGCGCAGAGCTGTTCTTCGCTTTCCCAGAAGCCCACCGCCAGACCGGCAAGGTAGGCCGCGCCAAGGGCGGTTGTTTCCGTAACCATGGGGCGCTCAACC
Source organism: Desulfovibrio sp. (assembly GCA_047602655.1). GTDB lineage: Bacteria > Desulfobacterota > Desulfovibrionia > Desulfovibrionales > Desulfovibrionaceae > Desulfovibrio. Next base: position 1,521 of record JASGGT010000169.1, read on the forward strand.
ACCACGCCGGTGAGGTTGGCCTGGCACTGCATGAGCATGTTGTTGCGGCTTGCGCCGCCATCCACGCGCAGGGTGGTCAGGGGAACGCCCGCGTCTTTCTGCATGGCTTCCATGATATCAAGGGTTTGCAGGGCGATGGATTCAATGGCCGCTCTGGCAATGTGCCCACGGTTGGTGCCGCGCGTGATGCCAACCATGGTGCCTCGGGCGTATTGATCCCAGTAGGGAGCGCCCATGCCCACGAAGGCGGGCACAAGATACACGCCGCCGTTGTCCGGCACGGTGATGGCAAGGCTTTCCATTTCAGAAGAATCGCGAATAAATCCGAGGCCATCGCGCAGCCACTGCACCACTGCGCCACCCACAAAGACGCTGCCTTCAAGGGCGTAATAACGTCCCTTGGGCGTTTCCCACGCCACGGTGGTCAGCATGTTGTTCTTGCTCTCGCGTGCCTTGGTGCCCGTGTTGAGCAACAGGAAGCAGCCCGTGCCGTATGTGTTTTTGGCCATGCCTTCGGTCATGCAGGCGTTGCCGTAGGTAGCGGCCTGCTGGTCGCCAGCCACACCGGCAATGGGCACTGCCTGACCGAAAAATTCGGGATGGGTCTGCGCCATAACGCTGGAGGAGGGGGCCACTTCGGGCAGCATGGCGCGCGGCACGCCGATGATTTCAAGCAGTTCATCATCCCACTGGCCGGTGTGGATGTTGAAGAGCAGGGTGCGGCTGGCATTGGAAGGGTCGGTCACATGCGCGCCGCGCTTGCTGAAATTCCAGATAAGCCATGTATCAATGGTGCCAAAAAGCAGTTCGCCCGCTTCGGCCCTGGCGCGTGCGCCGGGCACGTTGTCGAGTATCCAGCGTACTTTGGTGCCGGAAAAATAGGCGTCCAGCAAGGCCTGTTTTCTGACGAATGATTTCGGCCTTGCCTTCGGCCCGCAACTGGTCGCAAAATCCCGCGGTGCGGCGATCTTGCCACACAATGGCGTTATACACGGGCGCGCCAGTGGCTTTGTCCCACACGACCGTGGTTTCACGCTGGTTGGTGATGCCCACGGCGGCCAGTTCGTTGCTCTGCACGTTGGCGTGTTTCAGGCACTCCTTGGCAACATGCGACTGCGTGTCAAAAATTTCGTTGGGGTTATGTTCAACCCAGCCGGGCTGGGGAAATATCTGCGTGAATTCACGCTGGGCGACCTGTACGATGTTGGCATCGCGATCAAAAAGAATGGCGCGCGAGCTGGTAGTGCCCTGGTCAAGAGACAGAATGTATTTATGAGCCATATAATCCTCCGAAAGCATGGTTGGTGTTTGTTGCCGCTACGCTCAGGCCTGTCAGCGCCTGTGCGCTGCATGGCAGCACGGAGTTGCTCGGAACGATCTAGATCAGGCCTATGGCCTTGCACACAACGTAGGCAAGAACAGCGCCAGCCATAGGAGCGCACACTGGGATCCAGGCGTAAGCCCAGTCAGACGAACCCTTGCCAGCAATGGGCAGCACCGCATGCGCGATACGGGGGCCAAGGTCACGGGCAGGGTTGATGGCGTAACCAGTGGGGCCGCCAAGGCTGAGGCCCAGAGCCCATACAAGAATGCCCACAAGATAGGGGCCGTAACCGGCAGGCAGGGTGCCGTTGTTGGCATGGAAAATGGCAAAGATGCCAAAAAGCAGCATGAAGGTGCCGATGACTTCGCACAGGAAGTTCTGGCCATAGCTGCGGATGGCAGGCGCGGTGCTGAAGACAGCCAGCTTGAGGCCGGGGTCTTCAGTGGGTGCCCAGTGGGGCAGGTAGGCAAGCCAGACAATGGCAGCGCCAGTGAAACCGCCAGCAATCTGCGCCAGCATGGTTGCGAAAGCCTGGCTTGCGCCGTAGACGCCAAGCATGGTTTTAGCCAGGGTCACGGCCGGGTTGAGGTCAGCCTGGGGCGCGCCAAGCGCCACCGAGGTAAATACGCCGAGCATGACGCCAAAAGCCCAGCCCGCCGTGATAACAATCCAGCCGCCGCCGTTGCCCTTGGAGCCTTTAAGCAAAACGCAGGCAACAACGCCAGCACCAAAGGTAATCAGGATCATCGTTCCAAAAAATTCACCAAGAAGGTTAGTCATGGGCATATCCTTCACAAGTTGTTGATATGGTTGCAAGCCGCAAGGCTTGCCATCTCCTGTTCCAATAGCTTGCGGTACAAATAGGGGGGACTGCTTGGCGCAATGTTCCTTTCTGCTTGGATGCCGATGGCTCTTTGGTATTTGTGTGTCGTTTTACAAAACGTGCGTGTCTGATGCAGATTGAGCCGGAGCATCGCAATTGGTTACAAGTTTGTAAGGAATACTAATCCTATATTTGATATATAATGGGATGGGAAAAAGATTGCAAGTATATAACAATTGTTACAAACGGTAAAAATTATCATTATTATACTCTGAATGTATTCCATTTCCGCACCCAAAACCTGTCCAAAAATAAAAAGGCCGCCCAAAGGCGGCCAAGAAAGCGGGAATAAAAGGCGTATCACCCGTGAGTTTTCATGTCGCGTATAAGGCCCTGCAATGCAGCTGCCTGCTGGGAGAGGGCACCTACTGCCTTGCTTGCGTGATCCATGGCCTGCGCTGTTTGGGCAGAAATGGTCGCGACCTGCTCGACCGATCTGTTAATTTCTTCGCTGGTTGCCGACTGTTGTTCGCTTGCAGCGGCAATTGCCTGAATTTGATCGTTAACATGCTCCACGTATTCAAGTATTTGACGCAGTGCGTCGCCCGAGCGGGCAGAGAGCGTGGTTGCCTCTTCAATAGCCGCGCCCACGTCTTCCACACTATCAATATTTTTTCTGGTGCCTTGCTGGATACCTGTAATGGCATCCCCAACTTCGCGGGTGGCTGTCATGGTCTTTTCTGCAAGTTTACGCACTTCATCAGCCACCACGGCAAAGCCCCGGCCCGCATCGCCTGCCCGGGCAGCCTCAATGGCGGCGTTGAGCGCAAGCAGGTTTGTCTGGTCTGCAATATCGGCAATGACGTTCAT
>JASGGT010000170.1:0-4509 GCA_047602655.1 Desulfovibrio sp.
ATCGCCTACCTCACGTCCGAATGCTGCTCCGCCAACCCCGGCGAATGCCAGAGGTTCCGGGCGGCAAGCGGCGTTGCGCCAGGTATCTTGCCGAAGTTGTAGGGAAAAATGCCTCTTTTTTTTGGCTTCAATATATCAACTATTCAACAAATATCAAACTATAGGCATCTGCCATGAACACGCCTCTTCAACAACAATGCTGCTGTAAAAACACTTCGTTGCAGGCCGCCCAAAAGCCGGAGGCTCGCGGCTGGAACCTCAGATATGCTGCGGCGATTTCTGCCCTCGGCGCTCTGTGGTGGCTGGCCTATTCCGTCATGCAGCCTGCGGCGCACTGGCTGTCAGTGGGCCTCATGGGCTTTGCCCCCGGCTCGCCCATTGCGGAATCAGTGGAGTTTTTCTTCTACGACACGGCAAAAATTCTGCTTCTGCTGGTGGCGCTTATCTATGCCATTGCCTGGGCGCGGGCAGGGCTCAATGTGGAACGGGTGCGCGATTATCTGAGCGGCAAGGCAAAGGGCGTCGGTTATTTTCTCGGCTCCGCCTTTGGCGCGGTCACGCCTTTTTGCTCCTGCTCGAGCATCCCCTTGTTTCTGGGCTTTACCACGGCCAGCATCCCCATGGGCATCACCATGTCCTTTCTCATCACCTCGCCGCTTATCAACGAGCTGGCTGTGGTTTTGCTGTGGGGCCTGCTGGGCTGGAAGATCACCGTGGCCTATGTGGTTGTGGGCATGACCGCTGGCATTATCGGCGGCTGCCTCATGGAAGCCATCAAGGCCGACCGCTGGCTGCACCCCTTTATTCTTGAGGCCATGGCCAGCATGCCCGCGCAAGCGGAAGGGACCAGCGGCACTGGTGCTGGCACGGTCTGCGCCCCACGGATCACCCTGCGCCAGCGGCACGATTTTGCATGGTCGGAAACCTCCACCATCTTTCGCCGCGTGTGGAAGTGGGTGATTATCGGCGTGGGGCTTGGCGCAGCCTTGCACGGCTTTGTGCCGGAAAACTGGTTTGCCGAACATCTTGGCGCGGGAGAATGGTGGTCGGTGCCGCTTTCCGTCCTGCTGGGCATTCCCCTGTATTCCAGTGTGACAGGCATCATCCCGGTTATGGAAAGCCTGTTGACCAAGGGCCTGCCCATCGGCACGACTCTGGCCTTCTGCATGAGCACGGTCGTGGTCAGCCTGCCGGAAATGCTCATGTTGCGGCAGGTCATGACAGGCAAGCTGCTGGCTGTTTTTGTTGGCTATCTTTTGCTTATGTTCACCCTGGTGGGCTGGTTGTTCAATCTGACCGGGTCATTCCTGGCATAAACTCAGGAGCGGATAATGGAAATCAAGGTATTTGGCCCCGGCTGCGCACGTTGTGTGGAAGCGGAAAGCGTGGTGCGTCAGGCTGCGCAACAGGCTGGCGGTGAAATTTCGGTACTCAAGATCTCTGATTTCAGAGAAATCATGGCGGCGCGCATCATTTCCACCCCGGCGGTGATGATAAACGGCCAGATCAAATGCACGGGCAGGGTCCCCACAAAGGATGAGGTCGCCAGCTGGATTGCGGAGGCCACGGCTTAAGTCCGGCTCCCTCCCTGGCCCTGCCAACACATACCCAACTGTTTTCGGCCCGCCGCGCAGATGCAAGCCGCTTGCCCTGCGTGGCGGGTCACGTTATTGTCGGGCATTGTTCCGGGTGCTATTTCGCATACTTCCACCAAGGCCAACCCCAATGCACTATCCCCACATTGCCCTGTTGAAAACCAAGTGCCTTTTTCTGGTTGTGGTCATGCACTGCGTCATGTTTTACGCCACGCCCTTTCCGTTCTGGAAGCTCTATGCGGATAGCCCGCAGCCCTGGGCAGATTTGCTCACGGCCATTTCCGGCTCCACCCTTATCCAGTGCTTCATGTTTGCCTCGGGCTTTCTGTTTGCCGCCTCGTGGGATGCCGGCAAGCGCACCCCCCTGCAACACACGCTGCACAGGGGGCGCAGGCTCCTGCTTCCCTGGTTTGGCGTGGGCATGCTCTGGGTAGCCCCGCTCTACACGCTTTTTTCCATCCCCGCGTTTGGGCATCCGGCGGATGCAACCCTGCTTGAAACATGGAAATCCGTTGCACTCGGCCTGTTTACAGACCACCTGTGGTTTTTGCTGGTGCTGTTCTGGGTTACCCTGTTCTGGATTATCGCCCTGTGGGTGCTGCAAAAGCTTGGGCGCGACACGGCCCTTACCGGCGGCATGGTGGCCCTTGTGGCCGCGCTGTGCCTGCAGAACTATGGCGGCTGGCTAAAGTGGTATTGCCTGTGGGAAGCGCCTGCATTCATTCTTTGTTACTACATGGGCATTGTGGCTTTCCGAAACCACGAGGCCCTCGATGCCTTGTGCCGCAAACGCCCGCTGGTTCTTGGGCTTGGGCTCACGGCACTGATCGTTCTGCTGTGGCCCTATGCGGGCGCGCCCGTGAGCGGATGGATTGTTTCACTGCTCTGCGCACTGCTGGTGTATCATCTGTTTTTGCTCACAGCCGGGCTGTACCCGCTGTTGCAGTCTTTTGCTCCTTTTGCCTGGTTTGAGCGCAACGGCTTTCGCTTCTATCTTTTCCATCTGCCCACGCCCCTGCTGGTCTTCATGTGGCTTTACAAACCCCTGCAACTGCCGCCCGTTGCCTTTGTGCTGCTGAACGTTGCCATTACCTTGGCGGTGACAACGGCCCTTGTGGCCGCGAGCCGCAAGCTGGAAGAAAAGCTGGGCATAAGATTATAAATGATTTAACACGGTTTAGTGTCTGATCCCAAATAAATAAAGGACTGCACCCCATATCAGGCGCAGTCCTTTATTTACAGATACCGCTTTCGGCAACAAAGCCGCAAAGGTCAGCGTAAATATCTGCCTTCAATTCTGGCTGTCGCTCTGCCGCCAAACAGCACTTTCCCCGCTGTTCCCTTCATCTTGACCACGTTGAGCGGTCGCCCTTTCCTCATATTGTTCGATGGCAGCATGGGGCACCCGCAAGCCGTTCCGGCATGAATATTTTACAGCATGTAAAATACTGCGCGTATTGCGTATTGGCAAGCATTCCGATTGGGTGTATGCGCTTTACCGCGTCATGAACAAGCCCGCCAACGGCCCCATATTTTTTGCAACAGCCGAGGATGTTACGCATGAAAAAAATCGCCCTGATCCTTGCCCTGATGATGAGCACCTTTATGCTCACCGCCTGTGGCTCCAAGTACATTGCCGTTACCAAGGATTACACCATCTACATCGGCACCAAGAAGCCCGTTATCAACCCCGAGAACGATTCCGTGAGCTTTGAGGACGATACAGGCAAAACCCACACCATCCCCCGCGAAGACTTGAAGCAGGTTCGTCCCCTGCCCTAACGCAATTTTTGCCTGACCGCCCAGCGCGAAGGGTGCAAAAGAGCAGCCGCCTTACAGCTCCATCTGGAACCGTAAGGCGGCTGCCTTGATTTATGCCGTAAAAAGGAATTTAGAACACGGGCACGATGCCGCGTTCAACCAGGTTCTTCTGGATGTATTCCTTCACTTCGGGGGACTGCACGGCCTTCATGAGGGCCTTGGCCTTGGGGCTGTCCTTGTCTTCACTGCGCACAACCACAATGTTGGCGTAGGGGGATTCGCTGCCTTCCATCACGAGGGCGTCACGCGAGGGCACCAGACCGGCTTCGCCAGCAAAGTTGGTGTTGATGACCGAGGCGGTCACGTCGTCCAGGGTGCGGGGCAGCTGGGCCGCGTCAAGCTCGTGGAACTTGAGGCCAAGGGGATTCTTGGTGATGTCGGCCACGGTAACGAGCGCGCCGGGCTTGATGGTGATCACGCCGTTGGCTTCGAGCAGGCGCAGGGCGCGGGCTTCGTTGGTGGGATCGTTGGGCACGGAGATGCTGTTGCCTTTCTTGAGGTCGGCAAGCTTTTTGATCTTCTTGGAATACACGCCCAGGGGTTCGATATGCACCTTGCCGATGGAAACAAGGTCAAGCTTCTTTTCCTTGTTCATGTTGTCAAGGTAGGGTTCGTGCTGGAAGAAGTTGGCAAACAGCTGCTTGCTGGCCAGCGCCATGTTGGGCTGCACGTAGTCGGTGAATTCCTTGATGACCAGGTTGTAGCCTTCCTTGGCAAGCAGGGGCTTGGCCGCCAGCATAATGTCCTTATGCGGGAAGGGGGTCACGCCGACAACAATGTCTTCAGCGGCGAACGAGGGGGCGGCCAGCGCCAGAACCATGGCCAGAGACAAAAGCAGACGTTTCATAAGCGCTCCTGCAAGGGTAAAGGGTAAAAAGTCCACACGCCGCCGCAGGCCTACCGCAAAATCTTGTACAGAAAGTTGCAGACGCCCTGAATAAGCAGCACGAGAAGGCAGAGAATAATGACCGAATACACCATGATATCAACCTGAAAGCGGTTGTAGCCGTATTTGACGGCCAGATCGCCCAGGCCGCCGCCGCCCACGGTTCCGGCCATGGCCGAATACCCCAGTAGCGTAATGGCGATAACA
>JASGGT010000018.1:0-27802 GCA_047602655.1 Desulfovibrio sp.
GATGGTGATGCCCGTATCAAGGTTAACGCTACTCCCATGTCATGCACCTCACCAGCCGGGTCAGCGCCCGCCTTGAGGAAGGCCTGGACGCTCTGGACGTGCTGGCGGCCACCTTCCCGGCGGGTACGGTTTCCGGTGCGCCAAAGGTGCGGGCCATGGAAATCATCCGCGAGGTGGAAGGCCGCGCGCGTGGCCCCTACGCGGGCTGCATCGGCTGGCTCGGTCTGGACAAGGACAGCGTGAACCTTGATACGGGCATCACCATCCGCAGCATGTGGATGCGTGACGGCAAGCTCTTCTGGCAGGCGGGCGGAGGCATCGTGCATGACTCCGATCCCGATCTGGAATGGAAGGAAGTGTGCAACAAATCAGCCATCATGCGCCTGGCCCTGCGTGCGGAGGACGAAGAATATGTTTCTGCTCATCGATAATTACGACTCCTTTACCTACAATCTTGTGCAGGCTTTTTACGCCCTTGGGCACAAGCCCGTTGTCTTGCGCAACGATGACCCCGCCGTGCTGGATATGGCGGTGAACCCGGAACTTTCCATGGTCTGCATTTCGCCCGGGCCGGGGCATCCCGCCGATGCGGGCCTGTGCCCCGAATTCCTCAAGCGCCTCAGCCCGCGCATTCCAGTGCTGGGCGTGTGCCTTGGGCATCAGCTTTTGGGGCTGCATGCCGGTGCCAAGGTTGAGGTCGGCCCGTGCATCATGCACGGCAAACAGTCAGAAATAGTGCACGACGGAACGGGCATGTTTCTTGGCCTGCCCAATCCCATGCGCGTGGGCCGCTACCACTCCCTTGTGGTGCGCGCTGATGAAGACGCGGAAAACCCGCGTTTTACGGTCACTGCCCGCGCTCCCGAAGGTGAAGTGATGGCCCTGCGCTACAACGACCGCCCGTGGGTTGGCGTGCAGTTCCACCCCGAGTCCGTGCTCACGCCGGACGGCCTGCGCCTGCTGGGCAACTTCCCGCAGAGCATCCTTGGCACAGGCGCGGAAACTTCCGACTTCTCCGGCATTCTGGAACGTCTGGCCCGCAGGGAAAACCTCTCCGCCGAAATGGCGGCGGCGGGCTTTGCGGCCCTCATGGACGGCAAGATGACCCCGGCGCAGGCGGGCGGCTTCCTTATGGGGCTGCGCATGAAGGGCGAGAGCGCCCTTGAACTTGCCCACGCCACGCGCGCTGCTTTGGCCCGCGCCGTGCGCGTGGACGGCATTTCGGGAACAACCATCGATGTGGTGGGTACTGGCGGCGACGGGCGCAATTCCTTCAACTGCTCCACGGCTTCTTCTCTGACGCTGGCAGGCATGGGCTACAGGGTGGTCAAGCACGGCAACCGGGCGGTTTCATCCAAATGCGGCAGCGCGGATGCACTGGAAGCCCTCGGCATCACGCTGGAAAAAGACCCTGCCTCAGTGGCGGAAATGGTCACAAAACGCAATTTCGCCTTTATCTTCGCCCCGTACTTCCATCCATCCTTTGCCAATATCGGCCCCGTGCGCAAGGAAATGGGCGTGCGTACCCTGTTCAACATCCTTGGCCCCATGATCAACCCTGCGCGGCCCAGCCATCTGCTCATGGGCGTGGCGCGGCCCGAGCTGGTGGAACTGGTGGCCGAAACCCTCATGCAGTCGCCCCTGCACCGCGCCGCCGTGGTCTGCGGTTCGGGCAACTATGACGAAGTGACGCCCATTGGCCCCACCAAGATGGCCCTGCTGCACAATGGCAAGGTGACGCCCATGATGCTTGACCCGCAGGAATTCGGCATAGCCTCCTGCACTGTGGAAGACCTGGCCGTGAGCGGCAAGGAAGAAGCCGTGGCCGTACTCAAGGATATTCTCAACGGGCATGGGCCGCGCGCCATGATGGACATGGTGGTGCTCAATGTGGGGCTTGCCATTTACCTGCTGGAAGAAAAGATGGATATGGCCCTGTGCATGGCCCGGGCCCGCGAGGCCGTGAGCGCCGGTGCGGGCAGGAAGGTGCTCAATGCTGCTTGAGCGCTTTCGCAAGGCCAAGGAGGCTGAGGTAGAGGCTCTGCGCGTTTTGGAAGCTCAGGGCGCTTTGCCTGCGGTGTACGAAGGCCAGCGGCCGGATTTTGCAATGGCCCTCACCCGCCGCGCGCCAGGCAGCCCCCTGGCGGTGGTGGCGGAGTACAAACGGGCATCGCCCTCGCGCGGCGTGATCTGCGAGAGTCTGGATGTGGAAGATGTGGCGCGCCAGTACGCCGCAGCCGGGGCCAGCGCCGTATCTGTGCTGACGGAAGAAACCTTTTTTCGCGGTCGGCTGGAATATCTGGCCCGCGCCGCTGACCCGGCGCTTTACAATGGGCCGAGTACGCCCCTGCTACGCAAGGATTTTATTTTTGATCCTTTGCAGGTGCGGGCCACGGCGGCCACGCCAGCCTCGGCCCTGTTGCTCATCGTGCGGCTGACGCCGGACGCCGCGATTTTACGGGCCCTGCGCGAACAGGCGGAAGGCTACGGCATTCAGGCTGTGGTGGAAATATTTGATGCCGAAGACCTGCGCCTTGCCCGCGAGAGCGGGGCGCGCATCATACAGGTCAACGCCCGCGATCTGGAAAGTCTGGCGGTAGATCGCGACGCCTGCCTGCAACTGATACAGGCCTGCCCGCCCGCCAATGGCGAACTGTGGATTGCAGCCAGTGGCATGAGCAGCGCGGAGCATCTGCGGGCTGCGGCCTCTGCGGGGTATCACGCGGCCCTTGTGGGCAGCGCCCTGATGGAAGGCGGCAACCCGGGCGAGGCCTTGGCGGCCCTGCTGGGGGCCACGGCCACAACTGAGGGAGATTGCACATGCTGATCAAGTTCTGCGGCCTCACACGGCAAGAGGATGTTGACCATGCGGCCAGCCTTGGGGCTGCCATGTGCGGTTTTATTTTTCATCCCCGCAGCCCGCGCGGCGTGACGGTTGCGCAGGCGACAGCCTTGGATAGCGGCTCCATGCTGCGGGTGGGCGTTTTTGTGAATCAGGGGGCGGACGAAATCCGGCGCATCATGGACGAAGCCCGGCTTGATTACGCGCAACTACACGGTCATCAGAGTGTGGAATGCGCACGGGCCATCGGTGCGGAGCGCGTCATTCGGGTGCTCTGGCCCGACCGTTACACCCACCGTGCTTTGTTGTATAATGATTTACAACGCAATGCCGAGGCCTGCGCCTACTACCTGCTTGATGCGGGGCTGAAGGGCGGCGGCAGCGGGCACAAGCTGGACTGGTCGGATCTGGCCAGTCTGCGTCCGGCGCATCCCTGGCTGCTTGCCGGGGGATTGAGCGCAGCCAATGTGGCAATGGCCGTAGGCATGTGCGCGCCTGCCGGGGTGGATTTCAATTCCGGCGTGGAAGACGCGCCGGGGTGTAAAAACAGGGAAAAAATGGCGGCTGCATTTATGGCCGCAAACTCCAAAGGCAATGGGTATTCGTTATGAAAGACAGTTACTTTGGTGAGTTCGGCGGCTGCTTTGTTCCCGAACTGCTTATGCCGCCCCTTATGGAAGTGGAAGCGGCCATGCGCGACATTTATCCCACCGATAAGTTTCAGGCAGAGCTGAAAGACCTGCTGTTCAACTATGCCGGGCGCGAAACGCCGCTGACCTATTGCCCCACGCTTTCTGGCGAGCTGGGTTTTGACCTGTGGCTCAAGCGCGAGGATCTGCTGCATACGGGCGCGCACAAGGTCAATAATACCCTTGGGCAGGCCCTGCTTGCCAAGTATATGGGTAAAACAGCTCTGGTTGCGGAAACAGGCGCGGGCCAGCACGGCGTTGCTACGGCTGCGGCCGCCGCCCGGCTGGGTCTGGAATGCACCATCTATATGGGCGCGGAAGACGTGGTGCGGCAGGCCCCCAACGTCATGCGCATGAAGCTGCTGGGCGCTACCGTGCATGCGGTGGAAAGCGGCACCCGCACCCTCAAGGACGCCATCAACGAGGCGTTGCGCGCCTGGATCGGCAGCCAGAAAACCACGCATTACTGCTTTGGCACCGCAGCCGGGCCGCACCCCTTCCCCAAACTGGTGCGCATGCTGCAAAGCGTCATCGGCCGGGAAACCCGCGCCCAGATGCTGGCAAAAACCGGGCGGCTGCCCGACGCCGTGGTGGCCTGCGTGGGCGGCGGTTCCAACGCCATCGGCATGTTCCATCCCTTTGTGGATGACGCCAGTGTGCGCATCATCGGCGTGGAGGCGGCAGGCACGGGCGAGACCGGCTGCTTCAATTCCGCTCCGCTGAATCTGGGCACCCCCGGCGTGCTGCACGGCGCGTACAGCATGCTGCTGCAAAACGAAGACGGTCAGGTTGAACCCTCGCATTCCATTTCTGCCGGGCTGGATTATCCCGGCGTGGGGCCGGAACATTCCTGGCTGCAAAAAATCGGGCGCGTCCATTACGGCATGGTCAAGGACGCCAACGCGCTCAATGCCTTCCAGCGTCTGTGCCGCGCAGAGGGCATCCTGCCTGCGCTTGAATCTTCGCACGCTCTTGCCTGGGTGCTCGACCACCCGCAGGAATTCAAGAAGGGCGATCAGGTAGTGGTGAACCTGTCTGGCCGGGGCGACAAGGATCTGGGCATTGTCAACAAGGCGCTGGGCGTTGCGGCGCAGGGCCAGGAAGAGGTGTAGTCATGAATATTCTTGAACAGAAAATCCGAGATGCCAAGGCGGCCGGTCGTCCGGCGCTGGTTCCCTTTCTGACGGCGGGCTTTCCCGATCAGTCCACCTTCTGGCCCACGCTGATGGAACTGGACGAAGGCGGCGCGGACATTATCGAAATCGGCGTGCCTTTTTCCGACCCTGTGGCAGATGGCCCGGTGGTGGAAGAAGCCTCGCGCCGCGCCCTGAGCGACGGCGTAAGCCTGCGCGGCATTCTGGAAGAACTCATTGAGCGCAAGGGGCTTATTCAGGCTGGCGTGGTGCTCATGGGCTACCTGAATCCTTTTCTGCAATATGGCTATGAAAAGCTGGCGCGGGACGCCGCGCGCGGCGGCGTGCACGGCTTTATCGTGCCTGATCTGCCCTATGAAGAAGCCGGGCCGCTGCGCGAAGCCCTGAAAAAAGAAGGTATTGCCCTCATCCCCCTGGTTGGCCCCAATACCAGCGCGGAGCGCATGGCCCTCTATGACAGCGTGAGCGAAGGCTATGTGTACGTGGTTTCGGTCATGGGCATCACCGGTGAACGCAACGACCTGGCGCCGCAGGTGGCGGTGACCATGCGCCGTGCGCGTTCCGCCTTCAAGCTGCCGCTGGCGCTTGGCTTTGGCCTGCGCGAGCCTTCGCAGCTTGAAGCTCTATCGCCCGATGCGCGTCCCGATGCCGTTGTTTTTGGCAGCGCCCTGCTTAAACATATTGACGCAGGCAACAGCGCCGCCGAATTTCTGGCCCGCTGGAAGTAGCTGTAAATAAAAACTGTTTTTATCGTTCCAGGCACAAAATGAGGGCGCTTTTCCGAAGGGGAGAGCGCCCTTGTTATTTAGATTGAAAATTATTTTCAAAAATATGATCCAGAACTCTTGACTTTGAAATTCGTTTTCAATTAAAAGAAGGGCACAGAGCAACACCACCCGCGCAAGATTGAGCAGTGCGGCAAAAGACGGAGGATCATATGTGCGTAACCTTGATAGGCGGTATGGACCGACTGAAAAAAGATTACATGGCGGCGGCGGAGCAGGACGGACATTCCCTGAAGTTCATAACCCGCAATGAGCGCAATTTTGTGGACAAAATCGGCAACCCTGACGCAATGATCGTGTTCACCAACAAAATTTCGCACGAAGCAAAGCGCAAGGCCGTGCAGGTGGCGCGCTCGCGCAATATCCCTCTGCAAATGGTTCATTCGTGCGGCGTGTCTTCCCTGCGTGAATGCCTCAAGGGCGCATAGACTGCTTAAGGAGCGTTCTTCAATGCGGAACTGCCAACCCGGTGACGGGATGGGAGGCCGCTGACCAAGGTCGGCGGCCTCCCTTTTTCATGCAGGATACTGCGTGGGCAGTATTGGGGGAAGCGTGTGGTGGAGGCATCTGGGCGGAGGAGCAGGGCGGCGCGAGTTTTTGTTCACGGTTTCCTGGTTTTGGGTAAAGTTGCGGAAAATTGGGATCCATCACTTGACATTTGAGGGGCAGGTCGCTAAATCAATCAGGACTTTGGAATTGAATTTCAATTTTTTGAGCAGCGCCTTTCAGAAGCCCCTTCGGCAGGATCGAAGTGGAGGCGGAAACGCAGGCCGCACAACGGCAAGGCTGCTGGGAGGCAGAGCATGCAGCATTGAAAATGTCTGGCTGCTCTGCGCGGGCTCTGGAGAAATCCGCGCTACGAAATATCTGTAGTTCGAAGGCAGCAACGCTGTTTTGCTGGCAGCGGGTATTTCAAGGTCAGAACGCTCTAGGAAGGCTGGTATGAACAAATTTTTGTTCACGGTAATGGCTGGGATGCCGCGGATGCGGCGTCACTCTGGTTATAGCATGGGGGAGGTGCGTGCATGAGCGCGGTTGGCAGTTTACTAATTCTGATGATGCCAATTTCAACGCCGAAGGAAAGCTGCGGATAGCTCTTGCCGGCAATCCCAACTGCGGCAAAACAACAGTTTTTAACGGCTACACTGGCGCGCGCCAGCATGTGGGCAACTATCCCGGTGTCACGGTTGACAGAAAAGAAGGGCACATCACCGTGGGCGGCAAGCACGTCACAGTGGTTGACCTGCCCGGAACGTACTCGCTGACCGCCTATTCCATGGAAGAACTGGTGGCGCGCCGCGAATTGGCGGCTGGCAACGTGCAGGCCGTTATTGACGTTGTGGACTCCTCGGCCCTTGAACGCAACATGCTGCTTACCGTGCAGATGCTCGAAATGGGCATCCCCGTGGTGCTTGGCTGCAACATGATGGACGAAGCCCGCGCCGCTGGCATCCATATTGATATGGAGCGCCTTGGCGAGCTGCTGGGCATCCCCGTGCTGCCCATGGTGGCCCGCTCTGGCGAAGGCCTGGATGAAGCCATGGCCGTTGCCATGAAGCTGGCTCAGGCAGGCAAGGCCAACGCCCTGCGTATTTCTTACGGCAGCGATATTGACCCTGTGCTGCTGGACATGGAAAAGAGCATTGCCGACAACGGCCTGCTGACCAAAAAGTATATGCCTCACTGGGTTGCCCTCAAGATGCTTGAAGGCGACAGCGAAATCCTGAGCGAGGTTCGCGCCGCCAATGCAGCGCTGGCCGAAGAGCTTGAGGCCATGCGCAAAAAGGCTGCCGCCCATGTGCGCAGCACGCTCAACGCCAATCTTGAATCCATCATCACCGATTACCGTTACGGTTTTATCCGCAGCCTGCTGCGCGACGGCATCGTGACACAGGATGCCGGCAAGGACCGCCTGGCCCTTTCCGACAAGCTGGACAAGGTGCTCACCAACGCCTTCCTTGGGCCGCTGATCATGATCGGCGTGCTCTACCTTATGTTTCAGGTAACGTTTACTGTGGGTGATTACCCCAAGGGCTGGGTTGAAGACGGCTTCAAATGGCTGGGCGATACCTGCACAATGCTGCTGCCCGAGGGCTTTGCCCAGTCGCTTATTGTGGACGGCATCATCGCGGGTGTTGGCGGCGTGGTCAGCTTTGTGCCGCTCATTCTCATCATGTTTGTGCTTATTTCCTTTATGGAAGACAGCGGCTATATGGCCCGCGTGGCCTACATGATGGACCGCATCTTCCGCTTTTTCGGCCTGCACGGCGCTTCGGTCATGCCGTACATCATTGCCGGCGGCATCGCGGGCGGTTGCGCCATCCCCGGCGTCATGGCCACGCGTACCCTGCGCAGCCCCAAGGAAAAGCTGGCGACCCTGCTTACGCTGCCCTACATGACCTGCGGCGCAAAGCTGCCCGTGTTTCTGCTGCTGGCCGGGGCCTTCTTTCCTGACAGCGCGCCTACAGTGATGTTTCTGCTGACCGTTGTCGGCTGGGTCATGGCCCTGCTGGTCGCCCGCCTGCTGCGTTCTTCCATCGTCAAGGGCGAGGCCACTCCCTTTGTCATGGAGCTGCCCCCGTACCGCATGCCTACCCTCATGAGCCTTTTGCTGCACTGCTGGGAACGCGCCTGGATGTACCTCAAGAAAGCCGGTACCGTACTGGTTGCCATTTCCATACTGATCTGGGCCGCCATGACCTTCCCCGGTCTGCCGGAAGAAAAGGCCGCCCCCTTTGACGCCCAGATCGCCCAGCTTGAGGAAAAGATCGCGGCTATCCCTGAAGGTGACGAAGCCCGCGCGCCCATTGAAGAAGAGCTCGGCAACGTGCGCAACGAACTTAAGGAAGAAGCCTTGGCCTTCTCCGTGGCTGGCCGTCTTGGCAAGGCCGTGGAACCCGCCACGCGCCCCATGGGCTTTGACTGGCGCACCGACATAGCCCTGCTGGCCGGTGTGGCCGCCAAGGAAGCTGTTGTGGCCACCATGGGCACCGCCTACGCCATGGGCGACCAGGATCCCGAAGACGCCGCCCCCCTGGCGGAGCGCCTCAAGGGTGATGATGCATGGTCAAAGGCCACGGCGCTTTCCCTGATGCTCTTCGTGCTGCTGTACTCCCCCTGCTTTGTGGCCCTGGTGGTCATTCGGCAAGAGGCGGGCAGCTGGGGCTGGGTGGCGTTCAGCATTGTGTTCAACACTGCCCTGGCCTTTGCTGTAGCCACAGCCGCCTACCAGATAGGGCGCACTGTCTGGGGGTAGCAATACTGCCTGATTTCTGATCCCCCTCCTTGATGCCTGTGCCGCCTGCCTTGACAAAGGTCTGGCGGCACAGGCATTATCTGTTGGCGCACATTTGCAGGCCTTTACCGGGGGATTCAGCAATGCTTATCCGGCTTTTTGCAAGTATGATCCTTATGGTTCTGGCTGTGTCTCCCGCTGCTGCGGCTACAACGTGGTCTGCGTATGTAGTGAGAGTGGAAGACGGCAATACAGTTTCAGTCAGCACCGATAAAGACAGTGAAGAACCAGAGAAGGTGCTGGTTTTTTACGGCATTGAAGCTCCCAGTCTCAGGCAGCCTTACGGGCCTCAGGCGCTGGCCTATTTGCAGCGCATGATGCCCAAGGGGGCCAAAGTGGACGTTGAAGACGTGGGACAATCCGAGAGCGGCCCCATAACCGCGCTTGTGCAGGTGGGCGGTGATTCCGTCAACTACAAGCTCGTGATGGAAGGTCTGGCCTGGGTGGACAGGCAGAAATGCAGGGCCATTTTTTGTCGTCGCTGGCTTATTCAGGAACACCAGGCGGTAGTGGACAGGCGTGGCGTATGGGGGCTGAACATGGGCTCTCCCCCCTGGCAATGGAGCCGCTGACACGCCGCCGTAACCCCCCAAGAGGAGCGCGTATGGAAGTTACAGGTTCCGAAGAACTGCGTGAATTTCTTGAGTCCTGGCAGGATGATCCGCTTAACATCAAGAAATCATTTACGGAATATATGGATTTTCTGGCCGCGCACAGCAACATTTCCTTTACTTTCAAGGCCCGGCCCGGCGTGAGTTATTCCCTGCGGGCGCGCCACAGCGTACAGACCGAACGTGTACTCTTTGTGCTGCTGGATGTGGTGGATGATGAACCGGCAAGCCGTTGGCTTTCCATTTGTTTTTACGACGAAATGGTCTCCGACCCCGGCGAAAAGGGCGACTTTGTGCCCGGCGGCCTCATGGGCGAAGACGCCCGTTGCTTTAACCTCGAGGACGACGATGCCGTCATGCGCGACTATATCAAGGCGCGTTTGGCCGAAGCCGCCCACAAAGCCGCAAAAGAGTAAGTGTGGTTTCTACAGATTTGAGCCGTTGTGTAGCTATTGATTTTGAAACTTCCGGCTACTCGGCCCACAGCGCTTGCGCCGTGGGCCTTGCTCGTATTGAGCAGGGCAGTGTGACCGATGTTTTTTACAGCCTCATCAGGCCGCCGTCTTCGCGGGTGATGTTTACCGAGATCCACGGTTTGACCTGGCCCATGCTGAAGGATGCGCCCACTTTTGCCGAACTGTGGCCGCAGATGGATGCTTTTCTTGTGGGGGCGGGCAGCCTGCTTGCGCACAATGCCTCCTTTGACAAGCGTGTGCTCGCGGCAAGCTGCCACGCCGTGGGGGTGCAGGAACCTCGCGCGCCTTTTTTGTGTACGCTCAAAGGCTCCCGCCGCAGTTTGCCGCTTGCCTCCAAAAAACTCAGCAGCGTGAGCGCCTACTTTGGGATAGCGCTGAACCACCACCATGCCGGATCAGATGCGGAGGCCTGCGCCCGCATCTATTTGCAGTTGCGCGCTCTGGGCGTCACCGATGCCCAGATGCGCCTGTAACCGTCTTCTGTAGCAGCTACAGTCTTGAACCCCGCCCGTGTTTTCGGACGGGGTTTTCGCTTTGCGCGCTTTATACCGGGCTGGATTCTTTTTGCTTTTTTGCGGGGTGGGGGCCTTTTCGCAGTCACCCCAAGGGGTGTTTTCCTCCTCCGCGCTCCTGACACGTATATTTCTGTTGCAAGAGATGCTCCGGGGCCTGCCGGCCTGAATCTGATGAGGGCGGCGTCTTGCCGACCGGGCAGATGTCAAAATACCGGCAGATTGGCCTCTATTTCTTTTTAATATTCTGAAATATAACTATTTTTATATGTGGAACGCTTGTTGCTAAAGGCTTGGCAAGCAGATTTCCGTGAACCACGGGGGTACGTAGTATGAAATCAATGTTCAATATGCAGATGGGCCTTGTGGGCAAGGTCATGGACATGCAGCTGCAGCGGCAGAACGTCATCGCGGGCAATATCGCCAACGTGGAGACGCCCAACTACAAACCGCGCGAACTGTCTTTTGAAAAAGAACTGCAATCGGCCCTCGGGCTTGATGCAAGAGGGGAGATGACCCGCACGGAATCTTCCCACATGCCCACGGCATTCAGGCCTGATTCCTTTGGGCCGGAATGGGATATGGCGATCAAACCTCGTGTTGTTCACGGCGAGGACCGCGTCAATATTGATAAAGAAATGGCCAAGCATGCCAAAAACCAGTTGCAGTACACAGCGCTTACCCAGGTGATGACCAAGTCTTTTGAAGGGCTGAACACCATCATCCAGGATGGCAAACAGTCCTGATTTTCGCCCGCCGCCGCGCCGCTTCCATACGCGGCATAAGAACCCCGGCAGCGGACAGTGTAGGAGGAAGCCATGGACTTCATGACGGCATTTGATATCAGCGCGTCCGGCCTTTCAGCCGACCGCACCCGCATCAACACCATTTCGATGAACCTTGCCAACGCCAAGACAACGCGCACGCCACAGGGCGGCCCGTACCGTCGGCGCAGCGTGGTGCAGCAAACGGCTGATGTGGATGATCCCTTTTCCATTCACATGCGTTCGGCCCTCGACAGGGCGGTGCAGGGCGTGCGTGTTTCTGCCGTGACCATGGACAACCGGCCCTTCAAGCGGGTGTACGAGCCAGGCAATCCTGACGCCAACGCGGAAGGCTACGTCATGTACCCAGATATCAACGTGGTTGAGGAAATGGCCAACCTCATGACTGCCCAGCGCAATTACGAGGCCAACGTCACTACGGTGGATGCCGTCAAGGGCATGTACATCAAGGCTTTGGATATTGGCCGCTAGGGTCTGTTACTAAATAATTCTTTTGGCCGATCACTGCGTCATACAGCATTTTTTACTCCAGTCATGGACAGAAAGCGTCCACTCCTGTCGTAAAAAACACTGTTTTCCTTGTTCTCGGCGCAAAATATTTTATTTAGAAGCAGCCCCTAAGCCATGACCACGATGACAGCATAAAAAAAGATTTTTTGGAGCGCGGAGGTTGTTATGAGTATTCAGGCAGTTGGCATGCGGGCGTACAGCGAGGCAGTGCAGAATTTCAGCAAGGTGCAGAGCAGCCTGCAGCAGGGCGGCTCCATCGGCAGCCAGACCCAGTTTGCCAAAACTCTTGACCAGAGCCTGTTGCGCGACAGCGTTGACCGGGGCGAAAATTTTGGCGCCCAGGCGGATTTTATCAAATATCCCACGCAGGCGCACACGCCAGTGACGCCGCAGAACAGCTTTTCCGGCACCGTCAAAGGTTCGCTCAACAAGGTTAACGAACTGGACAACGCCAAAAATGCGGCTATCGAAGATTTTGCCGCAGGCCGCACCCAGAATGTGCACGAACTCATGATCACCATGCAGAAGTCCAGCATGGCCATGAAGCTGACCTCTGCCGTGCGCGGCAAGGTGCTTGAAGCCTACAAAGAAATTTCCAAGATGCAGTTCTGATACTGTTCCTTTCCACGCCTTGCACTCCTGAACGTCGAATCCCCGGCACAGCCTCGGGGGATTCGGCGTTCTGGCGCAGTGTCACAAATTTGAACGAGTTGGCGAGTGTTTTTAAAAATACTGTAATTACAATGTGTTAAAAAGTGGCATGGCAATTGCTTTGCTAGGGCATATGCCCGGCCAACGTGCCGGAATTACGCCACGTCTTCGCAGGAGCTACCTTATGCCGGCTTTTCTTATGCAACTTGTCAATTCCATCAAGACAGTCTGGGCCAGAATGAGCGTCGCGCAGCGCGTGATGGTCTTGGGTGGATTTGTGCTTATCGGCTCTGCGGCCATCGGCCTTTCTGTCTGGGCCTCGCGTCCAGATATGAAAGTGCTGTATTCCAACCTCAGCGCCGAAGACGCCAGCGTTGTCATCAAGTCGCTCCAGGCAGACAAGGTCATGTACCAGCTTACAGACAACGGGAAAACAATTCTTGTTCCCAAGGAAGTTGTGTACGATGAACGCATCAAGATCGCGGGCGAAGGCGGTCTTGTGGGGCAGGGCATTGGTTTTGAAATTTTTGACAAGGTAAAAGTCGGGCAAACCGACTTTGTGCAGAAAATTAACTACACACGCGCCTTGCAGGGTGAACTTTCGCGTACCATCAGCGAGTTCCCCAATGTGGAAAGCGCGCGCGTGCATCTGGTCATTCCGCACCGCAGCCTGTTTGTGGAAGAACGCCAGTCTCCCTCGGCCTCGGTCGTGCTCAAGCTCAAGCGTCCCAACCTCAAGCCCGACCAGAAAGAAATCAACGCCATCCTCAACATGATGCTCATGGCTGTTGAAGGGTTGGATAAAACGCACGTTTCCATTTCAGACAATGGCGGCAAGGTGCTGTATCAGCCGGAATCAGACAGCCTTGCCGGTGCAAGCTCCACCCAGATGGAGCACCGCCAGCAGGTGCAGCGCAACCTTGAACGCCGCATTGAAGAAATGTTGCAGCCCATGTTTGGCCCTGGACGTGTTATCGCCAAGGTCAACGTGGATATGGATTTCAGCCAGCGCACCATCCGCCGCGAACTGTTTGACCCCGAAAAAACCGCAGTACGCAGCGAGCAGCGCAGTGAAGAAACCAACCAGGGTCGCTCCAACCTTGAAGGTGGTTCGCCAGACGCCAATTTCAGGGGTGATGGCATAACCGGATCTGTTTCTCAGCAGAACGGCAGCCGCGAAACCCGCACCACCAACTACGAAATTAACAAGGAAGAACAGCAAATCGTATCCAATGTGGGCGATTTAAAGCGCATGACGGTTGCAGTCCTTATCGATGGGACGTATGAAAAGACCAGCGGAGCGTGGACATTTGTGCCGCGCAAGGCCGAAGACCTTGAGCGGGTGCGCCAGCTTGTCACCAATGCCGTGGGTCTGGACAAGGCCCGTGGCGATGCTCTGGAAGTAAGCTCCGCTCCGTTTACGGATTCCGAGCCGCCCAAGGATCCCAACTTTGCCGAAATGCTGGCCGATTATGCCGAACGGCTGGGCAAGCCCCTGCTCAACGCGCTGCTGGCCTTTTTGTTCCTCATGCTTGTGGTGCGGCCCGTGGTTCTGGCCCTTATCCGGCCCAAGGTTGAAGCCGGTGAAATGATCGAGGGGCTTGAAGGTCTGCCCGCAGCCGAAGAACAGCTGGCCCTGTATGAGGCCCTTGAAGAGGCCGCCAGGCAGATGACGAGGCTGGTGCAGACGAAGAAGACGATGAACTGGTTTTCAAAGATATTGAAGCCTTGAAGTCGCACATTTTCACCCTTTCCGATAATCATATGGAGCAGGTGGTGATGCTGGTGCGCGGCTGGATGAAAAACGATGAAACAGCTACCGCCTAAAGCACCAGACCGTCAATTGACGGAAAGCAGCTCGACGCTTTCGCAGCTCAAGGCCTTGCGCCTGGCGCAAAAAGAAAGCAACCAGCGTGTTGAAGAATTGAAAATGCGGCTCTTTCACATTACCGAGCAGCATATGGATCAGGCCGTGCGGCTTATCAAGCGCTGGCTTGCAGACAAGGAATAAGCAACCCCGGGCAAGCCTAGTGCGGATCCCGGTGAAGGAGTAGGGAGATGGAGTTGACCGGCAAACAGCGTACTGCAGTGCTGCTGCTCGCCATGGGCGACAAATTCACGGCTGACGTGTTCAAACGTATGGACCGGCAGGAAATAGCCGACATCTCCAGAGCTATCGTGGAATTGGAACCTGTGCCGCGCGAAACAGTCGAAGAAGTGCTGCGCGAATTCCACGAATCGCTGGTTGAAGGCGTGGATATGATCACTGGCGGCAGCGATACGCTGAAACGGCTGCTGGTCAAAAACCTTGATCCTGAGACAGCCAAGTACGTTATGGACTCCCTGAGCCTTGAAACCGGCCCCGCGCCCTTCCGCGATCTGGAATCGGTCAGCCCCAAGCTGCTTTCGCAGATTCTGCGCAACGAACATCCGCAAACCCTGGCCCTTATTATCGGGCATCTGCATCCGGATCAGGCAGCCAATTTGTTGACGAACCTTCCCGCCGGTGTGCGCGCCGAGGTGCTCATGCGCCTCGCGCGGCTTGAAGCCGTGCCGGAAGAAATGCTCATGGAAGTGGACAAGGTGCTCACAAGCCAGCTTATCGCCATGGGCGGCAAGGAAGGCAAAAAAGTGGGCGGTGTGCAGTCTGTGGCGGAAATCCTCAACGCTGTGGATCGCGCCACCGAAGAAGAAGTGCTCTCCGAAATCGAAGAAGATTCCGCCCAGATGGCCGAAGATATCCGCAACCTCATGTTTGTGTTTGAGGACTGCAAGAATATTGACGACCGTGGCGTGCGCGAAATGCTGAAGGAAATTTCCAACGAAGACCTCACCCTGGCCCTGCGCGGCGCCAGCGACGATCTCAAGGAAAAGTTCTTCAAGAACATGTCGGAACGCGCGGGCAACATGATTCGCGAAGAGCTGGAATTCATGGGCCCGGCCAAGCTTTCGGACGTGGAGTCGGCCCAGCAGAACGTCGTCAAGATCGTGCGGCGGCTTGAAGGCGAAAACAAGCTTGTCATCAGCCGGGGCGCTGGCGACGTGTTTGTGTAGCGGCCTGCCGCAGAATCTGTAACCATCGGAACCCGGCATGGCGTCAGACCAGTTGCGCAAAAAATGGGGCACCATCTTCATGGGCGAGCGCGAGGCAACACCTCAGCAGCTTGACGCCATGCAGGAACCCTTGCTCCGTGAACGCGCCCAGCACCAGCAGCAGGAGGATTATCTTGCGCGGGTGCGCGCCAGGGCCGAGGAACGCGCGCGCGAGATTCTTGGCGCAGCCTATGCCGAAAGGCAAAAGGTGCTGGAGGAGGCCGGGGCAGAGGCTCAGGCCCGCGTGGAGCAGTTCACACGCGAAGCGAAAGAGCTGAAGGCGCAGGCGCAGGCTGAACTGGCCGAGGCAGAGGCAGAGCACGGCAAGGCCCGTGATCTGCGCGAAGAAGCCGAGTTTATCCGCAGCAATGCGCACAACGAGGGCTTTCAGGCGGGCATGGAGCAGGCAGGGGCCGAGCTCAAGGAGTTTCGGGCCGATGTGGGGCAGATGCTCGGCAACATGCTGCGCGCGCTCGAGGCGCAGCGGCACAGCCTTGGCGAAGCCTGGCGCGATGAGCTGGCCGAACTGGCCCGCGTTGCCGTAGAGGCGGGAACCGGCTGGATTTTGCAGGCAGAGCATCAGCGCATTTTGCAGAATCTGGTCTTTGGTTCGCTGCAACTGCTGGAAGACCGCGCCACCGTGAGCATCCGCGTGCACCCCGATGACGAGGACACTGTGAGCGACCTGTTTCGGGCCGCCCGCGAGCGCGTGCCCGAGCTGAGCCAATGGATTGTGAACGGCGATCCTTCAGTTGAAGCTGGGGGCCTTGTGGCCGAGAGCGTCAGCGGTTCTGTGGAAAATCTGCGCGAACATTATCGCGAAATGGTCAACGGCATTCTGGAGCATCTGACCTTGCCGCAGCGCCCCGAGGAAGAAAGGGCGGGGGAAGAGGTGAGCGCCACTGCTGCGCGTGAATCTGCGCGGCTGACGCAAGTTGTGCCCGAGGCTGCGCCTGTTGCGGAACCCGCGCCTGCGGCAGCGGCTGAAGTTGCGGCAGCGGCAGAGGGTGGGGCGGAACAGCCGGAACTGCTGCCAGAGCATTTTGCAGAACCCCTGGCGGAGTCCTCCCCGGAATCAGGGCAGGAATTTGCGCCCGAATCCGCACCCGATATGGCCCATGACATACAGCCAGAGCAGGCTTCCTTTGCCGGGCAGGATGACGCTGGCCTCGCACCTGACGAAATTTTGCCCGCATCCGGGCCTGTTGTCGACACGGCTGCTGCTGAATCTTTTGAGCAAGGGCAGGAGCCTGCGCCGGCTGATATTGCTGCTCAGCCTGCTGCCGAAGTTCCTCCTGCCAATGCCTCGCCCGAAATAATGCAGGATTCCATGCCGGAATCGGGAGTGCAGGCAGAGGCGCATCCAGCGGTATCATCCCCGGCCCCGGTGGCCCAGTCTGACGATATTGAAGGACAGCCCGCGCAGCAGCAGGTTCCGGAACCTGCCCATGTTCAGGCAGCGGAACACAACGCCAATCCCAGCCTTGCCGAGCTTGAGGACGAGCTTTTTCCCCTGCCGGAAGAGGAAAAGGAGCATGTCTCGCAATCTTCTTCCAGCGTCTTTGTCAGCGGGGGCTTTCTGCCCGGCTCGGGCAACGGCCAGCCGGGATAGCCAGCCATGAAGCTTGACCCAGATTCCTGCATAAAGCTGCTCAAAACAAGCACCCCTGTTCGTCTCTACGGCAAGGTCAACAAGGTCGTGGGCCTTGTGGCAGAGGGCAGCGGTTTGCGCGCCCCCCTTGGGGCCGTATGCCACATGCTGCCCGATGAAGGCGACGATGGCATCGCCGCCGAAGTGGTGGGCTTTCGCGAGGGTAATCTGCTGTTCATGCCCTATGGCGACATGCGGGGCAACCGCCCCGGCAGCCGTATCCGCAACACAAGCCTGCCCCCGGTGTTCCCGGTAGGGCCGGATTTGCTGGGCCGCGCCTTTGACGCCTTTGGCACGCCACTGGATGCCGGTGCGCCCATAAGCGCGGAACTCTACGTTTCACCCCTTCCAGCGGGGGAAAGCTCCAGAGAAGATTTTCTCCGCCAGCAGGAAGAGCAGCGCCCCTTTGTGCCTCACTGGCTTGAGGAGGCCCGTAAAAGCTGGAATCCCGAGCTGGTGCCCATCTATGCCGACCCGCCAAGCCCCCTGCAACGCCCGCGCATTACCGATATTCTTGATGTGGGCGTGCGCTCCGTCAACAGCCTGCTGACCCTTGGCAAGGGGCAGCGCGTAGGCATTATGGCCGGTTCGGGCGTGGGCAAGTCCACGCTCATGGGCATGATGGCCCGCTATACCCGCGCGGATGTCAACGTCATAGCCCTCATTGGCGAACGCGGGCGCGAAGTTGTGGAGTTTATGGAGCGCGACCTAGGCCCCGAGGGCATGGCCCGCTCCGTGCTGGTTATCGCCACGTCAGACCAGTCACCCCTTGTGCGCATGCGCGCGGCCTACGCAGCCACGGCTGTTTCTGAATATTTCCGCGACAAGGGCATGGACGTGCTGCTGATGATGGACTCCGTAACCCGTTTTGCCATGGCTGCCCGCGAAGTGGGGCTGGCCGTGGGCGAGCCGCCCACCACCAAGGGCTATACGCCTTCGGTTTTTGCCCAGTTGCCCAAGCTGCTGGAGCGGGCGGGGCGTTCCGCCAAGGGAACCATTACAGGGATTTATACCGTGCTTGTGGACGGCGACGACTTTAACGAACCCATCGCCGACTCCGTGCGTTCCATCCTTGACGGGCATATTGTGCTTACCCGCGACCTGGCCGACCAGGGGCATTTCCCCGCCATTGACGTGCTGCGTTCCATCAGCCGTCTGCGTTCCGACATCTGCGACCGGCAGGATGTTCTCGCGGGCCGCGTTGTCACCCGCTGCATGAGCACCTTCCGCCGTGTGGAAGACATGATCAACATCGGTGCCTACGCCAAGGGCTCCAATGCGGAGATTGACGCAGCCATTGCCAAAATGCCGGACATCAACGCCTTTCTGCGACAGGATGTTGGCGAACCCCAGTTTGTGGACATGTGCATGGCCCAGTTGCGCCTTCTGGCCGATATGGGCGATGGCCAGCAGGGCGGCATGCCTGTGCCGCAACAACCTGAGGGCGTTGCACCGCTGTAGTTTTTTCCTGATTTTATTTTCCACTTTTGTTTTTTTGAGAATGGGAATTCTGTCACATGCGGCTTGAAGGCGGCTTGGCGCTGTGCTAGGTTCAATGTGTAACTGTTGGCGTTGCGTGGTTTTTCGCGTTGGCGCAGGTTTACAGTTCTATCTTGTGGAGCCGCCATGTCCCTGAGCCGTCTGTTGGGCTTTTTAACGCGAGGCGCCCGGCGGGGCGACGAAGCCGTTTCCTCTTCTTCCGTCAGTGCGGCGGAGGAAGCCCAACGCTTTTTTGCCTTGCGGCACCACTCCTTCCGCATGTTTCTCACGGCATGGAACGCCTTTCAGGAAACCATGACCGATCTGGAATACACCCTTTGCTGCGATCATCCCTTTGGCCTGTACCGTGTACGGGCGCTCTGCACCTCTATGGCCACGCAGGTTTTTCAGTGCATCAAGCAGCTTGAGCGGCTTGATCCTGCGCCTTGCCCGGCCCTTTATGCCCGTTTTGGCGAGCTGCAAAAGCTGGTGGCGGAAGAAGTGTATGAGCCGGAAGCCTGCCTGCTCGGGCCGCTGGTTGTTCCCCTGTGTCAGGATGATGCCGGATGCCTGGCCGCTCTGCACAGCGAGGGCCGGGTGCTGGTGGATCCTGCAACCGCCCGGCTTGAGAAACTGCGTCCCATTTTTCCCGGTGCTGTGCCGCAGGGTTTTGTGGTCACGGCGGCGGGGTGCCAGCACTATTTTCAGAGCGGCGACCTGCAAAGCGAGATCAACCGTTGCATTCAGGCTGCCGGAGGTCTGGCCCCCAACCATCTGGCGCGGCTTTCCAAAAAGCTGGGCGCGCTGGTGGAGGGAACCCCCCTGCCGGAAGACCTTGCCGCAGCTATCCTTGAGCAGGTGCAGCGCTTGCGCGGCCTGTGCAAAAAACCAATGCAGCTCTTACTGCGCGGGCGCGTATGGCCGCCTGCCGCGGGCGAGGGTGAAGGCTGCGGCGTTGTGCTGTGGGGGCCGCCTGTTTCGCTGCAGGCGCATGACGAGGATATTCTGCGCGCGGTGCGCGTAACCCTGGCCAGCAAGCAGCGCGCTCAGGCGCTGGTGTACCGCCGTGCGCGCGGGCTGACCGAAGGAGGGGCGGGCGTCTGCCTCACCTGCATGGCGGTGGATGAGGGCTGTTTTGGCGGCATTGCCCAATCATCCGCGCCATTGACCCCGCACAGCGAAAATGTGCATGTTTACGGTTGCGCTGGTTTGCCGCAGGAGGTGGAGTATTCCACCATGCCTGTTGACGCCATAAGTGTTTCGCGCGCGGCGCCGCACACGGTGACAGACCGCCGTCCCTATAAAGCCAAGCGCCCGGTGCTGGATGATGCCACAGCCATACGCGCCGCAGAACTTGCCCTCGCGGTGGAAGAAGCCGCCGGAAGGCCCGAGGTGCTCACCTGGGCATGCAACCCCGAAGGCCAGGTTTTTATGCTCATGGCGCGGCCCATGTCCTTGCCGCAGGAGGAAGAGCCCGCCTTGCCGGAGACTGCCTTGCCGGAACCGGCCCGGGCGCTGGACGATGCCCTGCTGCTGGAGGGGGGATTTACGGTCAATCCGGGCCGCGTATCCGGCCCTGCATGGGTGGCCCGCCGCTGGGAAGACGCGCGCAGGTTCCCCACAGGCGGCATCCTTGTGGTGCCGGACGACAACTACATCTGGGGTTCGCTCATTGACCGCGCCGCCGGGATTGTGGCGGAGCGCGGCTTTCAGGGCTCGCGTCTGGCTTCGCTGGCGCGGGAGTTCGGCAAGCCCGCAGTTTTTGGCCTCAAATGGGCCACGGAAGTGGTGGAAAGCGGCCAGCGCATCACCCTGTGCGCAGACCTGCGCACCGTGTACGAAAACCGGCAGGATTCCCTGCTGCCCAAGGTACCTCCGGGCAAGGACTACATGCCCGGCAGCCCCGTATACCAGATTCTGCAAACCGCCTCCCGGCGCATTCTGCCCCTGACGCTCGAGGTGGACAGCGTGGACTTCAAGGCGGCCAACTGCGCCACCTATCACGACATTGTGCGCTACTGCCACGAAAAGGCCGTGAGCGCCATGTTCAGCCTTGGCTCGGAAAAAAAGTACGCGCCGCAGCGCATCAAGCAATTGCGCGACAAGGTGGTCAAACAATTCTGGGTGGTCAACCTCAGCGATGGCTTTGTGCGTACCCCCAACGGGCCTGTCATTGATGTGGAAGACATTGCCTCGCTGCCCATGAAGGCCCTATGGCAGGGCATGAACGCCCACCCCTGGCAGGGCCCGCCGCCTGTGGACGGCAAGGGTTTTCTCTCTGTGCTGTTTGAGGCCACGGCCAATCCCAATCTGGACCCTGCCGCGCAGACGGCCTACTTCACCGAAAAAAATTATTTTCTTATCTCCAGCGATTATTGCAGCCTGCATTCCCGTTTTGGCTTCCATTTTGTTTCGGTTGAGGCGCGCCTTTCTGAGCGCACCAGTGAGAACTACCTGAATTTCCAGTTGCGCGGCGGCGCTGCCGACATTGAGCGCCGCATTCTGCGGGTGCGCTTTGTGGCCGATATCCTCTGGGAGTTCGGCTTTTCGCCCGTTGTGCGCAACGATGCCGTGAGCGCCACGCTCAAGGATCTGGACAAAGAAGAAGGCGAACGCCTGCTGGCAGTGGCAGGGTATATGACCATCCACACCCGCCAGCTCGACATGATTATGCAGGACCCAGGCCAGGTTGCGGCCCGCCGCAAGGAAATGCTGACCCACTGCCGGGCGCTTTTCAGGGGCGAATCCCTGGCTGGCGTCGCTGATTCTCCATCCCAGGAGGCCCGTTAATGTCGTCCACCGTGCCTGCCCCACACAGAGGCTACAGGGCCATTTACCGCCGTTTGCTGATAACGCTGCTGCTCATGGCGCTCACGCCGCTGGCCGCTCTGGGGATGTTTTGTCTGGACAGGCTCAGCGCCATCTATGACGAAAAAATCACCGCGGGCATTGAGGCTGTCATCAGCAGCAAGCACCGCGCCCTTGATACCTTTATGGTGGAGCGCATCGCGCAGGTCAAAAATCTGGCCTTCACCCACCCGTATTCGGATTTGAGCAATCCCGCGCGCCTGAGCGAAATTTTCAGCGTGATGCAGAGCAACAGCCGCTCGTTTGTTGATCTGGGCATTATCGGCATGGATGGCCGCCATGTTTCCTATGTGGGGCCTTTTGACCTGCGGGACGCCAATTATTCCGAGGCCCCCTGGTTCTCGGAAGTGCTGCGCAAGGGCGTGTACGTCAGCGACGTCTTCATGGGCTACCGCCATGTGCCGCACTTTATCATTGCCGTACTGCGGCACGAGGGCGGGCGCACCTTCATCATGCGCGCCACCATCGACATGGACGCCATTGACGCACTGTTGCGGCGCATCTATTCCGGCCCGCACAGCGACGCATTTATCGTCAGCAATACTGGTGTGTTGCAAACAAGCTCGCGATTCTATGGCCCGATCATGGGCAACTTTACCCTGCCGCAGGAAGATCTGACCCGCAACAACGTTGTGACCATGCGCACTGTCATACCCAGCGGGGAGGAAATGGTGGTGGCCATGATGCGCCTGGATTCCATGCCCTGGGTGCTGGTGGTCATGGATGATGTGCGCGACAGCCTCAAACCCCTGCGGCAGCTCAAGGCCTTGATATTGTTCTTTACCCTGCTTGGCGGCGCGCTGACCTGCATGGGCGCTGAGCTGTGCACCCGGCGGCTTGTGGCTTCACTTGAAGCTTCGGATCAAAAGCAGGCCCACATTGACGCGCGCATGTTGCAGTCAAGCAAGATGGCGGCTCTGGGCAAGATGGCGGCTGGCGTTGCGCACGAGGTCAACAATCCCCTGATGCTCATTCAGGAAAACGCGGGCTGGATACGTGATCTGCTGGACGACGAAGACCCGTCAACCATGAAGAATTACAAAGAAATTCTGGAAAGCACGGAAAAAATCGAGCAGCACGTCAAGCGAGCCAAGGGCATAACCCAGCGCATGCTGGGCTTTGGGCGGCGCATGAATCCGGGCCGTACGGAGATTCTTATCAGTTCCCTGGCCGATCAGGCAGTGGAAATGCTCAAAACCGAGGCCGCCAACCGCAACATCGCCATTGTGCGGCAGTACGATGCGCATGTTCCCGTAATTTTGTCCGACCCGGCCCAGCTTGAACAGATATTCATCAATGTGATAGACAATGCTATTGACGCCATGGGCAAGAATGGCACCCTGACCGTCAGCACCCAACCCTGGCGCACAGGAGTGCGTGTATCCTTTACAGATACAGGACCGGGCATGGATCAGGACACACTGCGGCAGATTTTCGACCCCTTCTTTACCACCAAGAAGGTGGGCGAGGGGACGGGCCTTGGCCTTGCTATCTGCTACACCATTCTTGAAAAGCTTGGTGGGCGCATAGACGTGCAGAGCGAACTTGGGCACGGCACCACATTCAATATTTTTCTGCCTGCGGAACCGCCGCAGCTCGCGCCTGAAGAAAGCGCAGAAGCATAATACCACTAGGCGGCCCCAACGGGGCATGCTGCCATATGAAGGAGGCCTCCATGCGCGCATTGTTTGTGGACGACGAAGTGGAATTTCTGGAACTTATGGAAAAACGGCTTACCCGGCGCGGCATGGAAGTTGTAACCGCGCCCGATGGTCAGTCGGCCCTTGATCTGCTGGATCAGGCCCTGCAATCGGGCAAGATGTTCCAGATTGTGGTCATGGATGTGCGCATGCCCGGCATGGACGGGCTGGAGACCTTGCGCCACATGAAGGAAAAGGCCCCCAATCTGCCCGTTATCCTGCTTACAGGGCATGCCTGCATGGGCGTGGCCGTGCAGGGGCTTGATCTGGGCGCGTATGACTACATGCTCAAGCCCGTGGCCATCAGCGAACTGATTATCAAGATGGAGGAAGCGGCCCGGTCCGCTATGTGACATGACGGTGCTCGACTGCCTGCGAAAGTGGCTGGGGCGCGAAGGCTCGGATGAGCCGGACGCGGAACAGCTTGCCCGAGAGGAGGCTTTCAAGGCCCATCTGAGGGAGCGTTGCGCGCGCTTCCGCCGCTTGCTGTCGTCCAACAAGACGGCCCTTGAGGCCATGAGCGACGTGGAGGAGCACCTTTCCGGCGCGCGGCCTTTTGGCATGGATTACGTGCATGCCGTGAGCACCCGCGCCGTAACGGCGGTTTTTCAGATGGTGCGCGACCTCAACGCGCTTTCAGATGAAGGCTACGAGCCTTTGCAGCAGGCCTTTGACCGGATTCGTGCGCAGATGCAGAGCCTGCTTGAAGAGCAGCCGCATCAGGACGGGCCCAATATCATGCCGCTCGGCGATATCCGCCTGCACCACATCACCCTTGTGGGCGGCAAAATGGCCAATCTGGGCGAAGTGGCGGCCCACGCAGGGCTGGACGTGCCTGATGGTTTTGCCGTTACAGTCAGCGCATACTATCGTTTTATGGAGTACAGCGGCCTGCACAGCGAGCTGAACCGCCGCATTCAGGCTACAGACATGCACAGTCTGGATGAAGTTTTCAGTCTTTCTGCGGCCTTGCAGCAGGCCGTGCTCAGCGCGCCCTTGCCGCCTGAGCTGGAGCAGGAAATCACCGAGGCCGTGGCCGCCATGCAGCGCCGGGCCGGGCCGGGGCTTGCCCTTGCCCTGCGCAGCAGCGCTGTGGGCGAAGATTCGCTGGGTGTTTCCTTTGCCGGGCAGTACCGTTCCGAGCTTAATGTGCCGCCGGAAGAAGCCTGCGAAGTCTGGAAAGAAATTATCGCCAGCAAGTATGCCGTGACCGCCATGAGCTATCGCTATCAGCACGGTATCCCGGATGATGCCGCGCCCATGTGCGTGGGTGTGCTTGCCATGGTGCCCGCTGCCGCCGGCGGCGTGGCTTACAGCCGGGATCCCGTCGCAGCCGCGCGCGGGCAGGAGCAGGTGCTGCTCAATGCCGTGCCGGGCTTGCCTCAGGCCGTGGTGGACGGCGCAGTTACACCTGATGTTTTTATTTTTACCCGCACCAATCCGCCGCAGCCCATAAGCAAGACCCTTGCAGGGCTTGCGGGCGTGCCAGCCAGCCTTACGGATGCGCAGGCTGCAGACCTTGCGCAGGTTGCGCTGGCGCTGGAAGAATACTACGCCGAGCCGCAGGATGTGGAATGGGCGCTTGATTCCCGCAACGGGCGTATTGTGGTGCTGCAAAGCCGCCCCCTGCACGAGGCGGATGCCGCCACGGAAAACCGCGCCAATGTTGCGGACGGCGCAGCGGTGGGGCCGGGCGAGTGTAAAATTCTGGCGGAAAATCTGCCCGAAGGCCTTTCCATGCTGGCCTGCGGCGGCGTTGCCGTAAGCCCCGGCGTGGGCATGGGGCCTGTGTTTGTTGCCCGTAAGGAAGCGGACATGCTTTCCTTCCCCAAGGGGGGTATTCTGGTGGTTGAGCGGGCCTTGCCCCGTTGGGCGCCCCTGCTTTCCCGCGCGTCTGGCATGGTCAGCGAAACGGGCGGCATGGCTGGGCATCTGGCCTCTGTGGCGCGCGAATACCGCCTGCCAGCCGTGTTCAGCCTGCCTGATGCCTGTAACCTGCTGGATAATGCCGGGGACGCCACGCTGGATGCCGTGCGCTGCGCCGTGTTTGCGGGTCTTAACCCCAGTCTTGCCGCCCATGTGACGGAGCCGCCCAACCTTATGGAGGGCAGCCCGGTGCATCAGCGGCTTGAGGCTCTGGCCGCCCTGATGGTCCCCCTGCATCTGCTGGATCCGGAATCGCCGGAATTTGCGCCGGAGCATTGCCAGACCCTGCACGACATCACCCGTTTTTGCCACGAAAAATCCGTGCAACTCATGTTTGAGGACGGCTCGGACGTAAACCAGCACATGGGCAAGCAGCTCAAGGCCGGGGTCAAGCTTCAGTACTGGATCGTGGATATGGGCGGGGGGTTCAGGCGGCATGTGGGCGGCGCGGTGGTGGATATTGCCGATATCGCCAGCACGCCCATGCTGGCGCTGTGGGACGGCATGGTGGCCATTCCCTGGGCCGGGCCGCCAGCGGCAAGCGCCTCGGGCTTCATGAGCGTGATGCTTGAAAGCACCATGAATCCGGATCTGGAAAGTACCGCGCCCAATGCCATGTCCAACAAAAACTTTTTTATCATTTCTGATAATTACATGATTTTGCAGGCCCGTTACGGCTACCATTTCTGCACAGTGGAAAGTTTGGCTGGCGCAAATAATCACGAAAATTTTGTGAGCTTCCAGTTTAAAGGTGGGGCAGCCGACCGCCAGCGCCGCCGCCTGCGCGCCCGTATGGTTGCCGACCTGCTGGAGGCGCACAGCTTTCGCGCGGATGTGAAGGACGATTCGCTCTTTGCCGTGGCGGAAAATTTCCCCGCTGCCGATATTCTGCAAAAAACTCGTATGCTCGGTTATCTGCTCATCCACACCCGGCAGGTGGACATGATAATGCTGGAGCAGGAGCGCGCCGCAGCCCTCAGGGAAAAACTGGGCGGGGATATGGCTTCGCTGCTCGACAGGCCTTTGCCGTCGGGCAATTAGAGTTTTTTCAGCACCCGTTCAAGGTGCTTTCCTCCAGGCCTGCCAGTGCGCCGGTTATGCCTTTGCGCCGGGTGCAAGCCGTGTCCGACCTTTTATCTCACTTGCCATTGCATTCCTAGCTGTTTACTACAAAAGCAGGCGATTGTGTTGGATTTCCCGGCGGATCGCGCCTTTGTTTGTCAAAAGCTTTTTCGCATGCTGGAGTATAGTTCATGAGCAGACCAAGAATTTTTGTTCCGCGTACGGTGGTACCCGAGGCGCTTGAATTGCTGCAAACCCGCTGTGACGTGGAGATTGGCCCCGGCGGCGGCTTGCCGCACGAAAAACTGGTTGAAGCCGTGCGCGGCTGCGATGGCGTTCTTTCTCCGGTGGTGCCCATGCCCGCGGATGTCATTGATGCTATGGCCCCGACCTGCAAGATCATTTCCTGCTTTGGCGTTGGCTTTGATCATGTTGATATTGCCGCAGCCACGCGCAACGGCATATGGGTGACGCACAATCCCGGCTTTGTCACGGATGATACAGCTGATATGGCCTTTGCGCTCATGCTCGGCGTGGCCCGCAAGGTGCGCGATTGCGACACTTTTGTGCGTAGCGGCAACAAGCCCTGGCCCATGACCATCAATCTGGGCTTGCGCGTTTCTGGCAAAATACTGGGCCTTGTGGGCAGCGGGCGCATTGCGCAGGCTGTGGCCGCCCGTGCCGCAGGCTTCGGCATGTCGCTGCTCTACACCGCGCGTCACCGCAACGAGAATTTTGAGGCCAGCACGGGCGCGCGCTATGTGAGCAAGGATGATCTGCTGCGGCTGTCCGACTTTGTCAGCCTGCACATGCCGCTGACGCCGGAAACGGAAAAATATATCGGCAGCAGGGAGCTTGAACTCATGCAGCCCCATGCCATCCTCATCAATACCGCACGTGGCAAGGTAGTGGACGAGGCCGCGCTTGCCCGCGCCCTGGAAAAAGGCGAGCTAGCCGGGGCAGGGCTGGATGTGTTTGAAAATGAGCCGCAGGTGCTCCCGGCTCTCTGCGATCTGCCCAACGTGCTGATGACGCCGCACAAGGGGGCGGCGACCATGGACGGATTCATAAACATGGGGCGCAGCAGCGCAGAAAAGATTTTTGCAGCACTGGACGGCAAGCTGCCCGCCAACTGTCTCAACCCCGAAGCCCGGCAGGCATCAAACTGATCTTTTGGATGTTTTGAGGTGAGGGCGGCCGACTCCGGGGCATTACCCGCTCAGGCCGCAGCCTGCTCCTGTTTTCTGGTAGCGCCGACTTCGTCAACGCAACAAAAAGGCTCCCGCTTTCGCGGGAGGGCTTACACAGAGCAAAGCCGCGTTGCGGACTTTGTAAGCACAGAAAACAGTCGCTTACCGGCACAGGCAAGCCGTAGCCTGCTCCTGTTTTCTGGTAGCGCCGACTTTGTCAGCGCAACATACACAGAGCAAAGCCGCGTAGGCGGACTTTGTAAGCACAGAAAACAGTCGCTTATCGGCACGGGCAAGCCGTAGCCTGCTCCTGTTTTCTGGTTGCGCCGACTTCGTCAACGCAACAAAAAGGCTCCCGCTTTCGCGGGAGCCTTTTTCATTATTCAAACGTATGAGCCGTAGGGCTGGCTTAGTACATGCCGCCCATGCCACCCATACCACCCATGCCGCCCATGTCGGGCATGGCAGGAGCAGCGCTCTTGGGTTCGGGCTTTTCAGCAATGGCGCATTCGGTGGTCAGCAG
>JASGGT010000171.1:0-4501 GCA_047602655.1 Desulfovibrio sp.
ATAAATGTTAAAATACTGTTATTTCATGTAATTAAATTATCCTTATTTTTATTAAATGCGTGATTATAAAAATATTTTTTGATGTTCCGGCAAAAGCGCTGCGCAACCCGGCTATACAGAGCATGCTGGCAATACCCGCTGCCAGACCGTACATGGTGACAATGTGTTCAAGACACCGTACCATGCCAAGCCACAAGCCGTGCTCAACTGCGCCCAGTACTGGGCCAGCGGCTATTTCCCTATAACAGCAGCCTTCAGTGGGGCACAGGCAGACACGCCAGAGATGAACGGACGTGTGCGCACATGCCCAACTGCCAATATCCGGAGAATCGTATGAATACCTTTGACGTTGTCATTATCGGCGGCGGGCCTGGCGGAGCCAAGGCCGCAGGCATACTTGCCCGTGGCGGAAAATCCGTTGCGCTGGTTGAAAGCGCCCATATGGGCGGCGTATGCCTTAACTGCGGCTGCATCCCTACCAAGCTGCTGCTGGGTGCAACCGCACCCAAGGGATTGCTGCGCGGCCTTGAACGCCAGCGTGTGGCCAAGGGAAGCATAGAGGTGGATTACGATGCCCTGCAAAAACGTATTCAGCGTTTTGTCAAAGCCTCGTCCCAGACCCTGAGCAAGGGGCTTGAACAGCTTGGCGTAACGCTTATTGAAGGCCGCGCCGCTTGCGCCAGCGCCTCAGAGGTTGTGGTGACATGCGCAGACGGCGCTGTGCAGAATCTGCGGGCAGAACACATCATCCTTGCTGGCGGTTCCCGTTCCGCCGCATTCCCCGGCATGACGCCCGACCATGACGCCGTTCTGGACAGTACGGACATGCTGCGCGTGCCTGCCGTGCCGGAAAGCCTGATTGTTGTGGGCGCGGGGGCTATTGGCCTTGAAATGGCCGACTTTTTCAACGCAATGGGCAGCAAGGTCACCATAGTAGAAGCCGCACCTCACCTTGCCCCAACGGAAGATGCCGACCTTGGGCAGGAAATGGCAAAGCTCCTGGGCAAAACCGGCGTAACCTGCATCACTGGCGTGAAAGCGTCATCGCTGGCAACGCGTGAGGGCGCAGCTGTGCTCGTACTTGAAGACGGCAGGGAACTGACAGCCGCCAAGGCCCTTGTGGCTGTGGGCAGAACGCCCAACACCGATGATCTTGAAGCGGAAAAAGCCGGATGCACACTAAAGGCGCGAGGATTCATCGCTGTTGACGAGCATCTTATGGCTGCCCCCAATGTTTACGCCATTGGCGACATCAACGGGCAAACCCTTCTGGCGCATGCTGCCGAACATCAGGGCGCGTATGTAGCGCGGCGCATTATTGGTGCGCAAAGCGGCCCTTACGCTTCCGGGCCTGTGCCTTCCTGTGTTTACGGTAGCCTCGAAATCATGCGTGTGGGCCTTACCGCCACGCAGGCCCTGGCCCAGTGCGGCCCTGTGGCGGTCTCAAAGGCGCAGCTCATGGGCAACGCCATTGCCCAGGCCGGGGGCGATGCGTCTGGCTTTATCAAGATTGTATGGCAAAACGACAGCATTGTGGGCATTGCGGCTCTGGGGCACGGGGTTTCACACCTTGTGACAGCGGCGCAGTTGCTGCTCTAGGGCAATATCACGGCCTGCGCTCAACGCCTTCATGTTTGCCCACCCCACACTGGACGAACCTGCATGCCGCACTGGAAGCGCCGAGGGAAGCCCCTGGGGAAAACGCTGCGGGCTAAGCCCGGTCTACCCTGTTTTGCTCTTTCAGCCCCGGTCAGCTCGCAAGCCGACCGGGGCTTTTTGCGGCAATCGCCATATCCCCCATATCGGATTAGGTATTTTTTTAAATTCTTGTCAAACTACATCATCTTGTCTAAAAAAAACCTGCTTGAGTCAATGTTATGCGAAAGTTTTTTCGTGCAATCCTTACCCCCCCTATCAGGAGAGCAACATGCCTTATGTTGAACGAGTGTTAAATAACCTTAAAGAAACCTATCCCCATGAACCTGTTTTTTTGCAGGCCGTGCAAGAGGTGTTGCAAAGTCTGCAACCCATCCTGGATAAGCAAACTGAATACGCAAAAATGAAAATCCTTGAGCGGATTGTGGAGCCGGAACGCTGCGTCTCCTTCCGCGTGCAATGGATGGACGACTCAGGACAGGTTCAGGTTAACCGGGGTTTTCGTATTCAGTACAACTCGGCTCTGGGCCCGTTCAAAGGCGGCCTGCGCTTCCACCCCAGCGTGAATCAGGGCGTGCTGAAATTTCTTGGTTTTGAGCAGATTTTCAAGAACTCGCTCTCGGGCCTTGCCATCGGCGGGGCCAAGGGCGGCTCGGATTTCAACCCCAAGGGCAAATCCAAGACGGAGATCATGCGCTTCTGTCAGGCGTTCATGACGGAACTCTGGACGCACATTGGCGCGACCGTTGACGTGCCTGCTGGCGATATTGGCGTAGGCAGCCAGGAAATCAGCTTTCTTTTTGGACAGTACAAGCGCCTGACCCGGCGCTACGAAGGCGTGCTCACCGGCAAAAACCTGCTTTTTGGCGGTTCGCTGGCGCGGCCTGAAGCCACAGGGTACGGCGCTGTATATTTTGCCCAGGCCATGCTCGATGCGCGCGGCCAGAGCCTTGAAGGCAAGGTCTGCACGGTTTCCGGCGCGGGCAATGTGGCTATCCACTGCTGCCAGAAGCTCATTCAGGTGGGCGCAAAACCCGTGACCGTTTCCGACTCGCGCGGCATGATCTATGATCCTGAAGGCATCAGGCTGGACGTGCTCAAGCAGGTGAAAGAAATTGAGCGCGGCCCCCTCACCCGCTATGCCGAGCTTGTTTCTTCCGCCAAATACACGCCCGTGGCTTCCTATCCAGCCGGGCGCAATGCCGTGTGGAACGTGCCCTGCTTTGCGGCTTTTCCCTGCGCGACGCAGAACGAACTGAACCTCGCGGACGCGGAAACCCTGCTGGCCAACGGCTGCGGTTGCGTGGCGGAAGGTGCAAACATGCCCTCAACGCTGGACGCAGTGCATGCCTTTATTTCCTCCGGTATCGCCTACGGCCCCGCCAAGGCAGCCAATGCTGGCGGCGTATCTGTCAGCCAGCTTGAAATGGCGCAGAATGCCAGCATGCAGCGCTGGACGTTTGAAACGGTGGACAACCAGCTCAAGCACATCATGTACGACATTCACCAGCGTGCCGCCGCCACTGCCGCAGAATTCGGCCACAAGGGCAACCTCGTGATGGGCGCAAATATTGCGGGCTTCCGCAAGGTGGCTGACGCAATGATCGCTCTGGGCGTGTAACATTCCCCGACGGCAGTCATGCCCTGTGCATGCCTGACCAACAAGACGACAACAGCCTGTTGCGGTTTGGAATATTCCTGAGAAGGACATATTCCGAACCACAACAGGCTGTTTTGTTCACGCTATAATGCGCTGTTACAATGCCCTGGTAGTATCGCCAAGGCCCAGTGGCCGCTGCATCAGCACAACATCCACCCATTGACCGAGCTTGTAGCCCGCAGACTGGAGCACTCCCGTGTGCCTGAAACCATGCGCCGCATGCAGGGCAATGGAACCAGCGTTGCCGCTGTGCCCTATGACAGCAACCATCTGCCGCCAGGGGCCACGCTCGCACCGCTCGATGAGCGCTTGCAGCAGCGCATGTCCCACACCCTGCCCCAAGGCCTGCTGCGCAACATAGATGGAATCTTCCAGACAAAATCTGAAAGCAGAGCGCGTACCGTACAGGCCAGCGTAACTGTAGCCCACAACAGTATTGCCCTGCCGGGCCACCAGATAGGGCAAACCAAGCGCAATCACAGCCTGACGGCGGTGCTCCATTTCTTCCACGCTGGGCGGCAGCTCCTCAAACGTTGCCAGCCCGTGCAGCACATGCCAGGCGTAAATGCCCTGCACTGCCTCCATGTCATCCGGCTGCGCGTCATCCACAACAATGTGCGGCGCGCAGCCCGCGCCGGAGCGCAAAGGTTGGGAATCCATGAGTCCAGGCCTCTATGTTGCGGAGTAACGCTGTTTACCAGCCGTTCAGATGAATCTTGCTTTCGTTGAATCTGTCCGCCTCGGCAAAAGGCTGTGCAGGATGCCCCATGACCACAAGACCGAGCATATTGATCTGGGCTGGCACATTGAGCAGTTCGCGGATGGGCTCAACGCGGTCTTCAAAGGGGTACATGCCGCACCATACTGTGCCAATGTTCAGGCCGCGTGCGGCAATGAGTATGTTCTCCAGAGCAGCCGTGCAATCCTGCTGCCAGTAGCCGGGAGCTTTGGCTTCTTCAGGATTGGCGCAAACCACTATAACCACAGGCGCTTCAGCGGCCATTTTGGCATATGGGTGCCGCTCGGCTACGGAAGCAAGCAAAGCCTTGTCGCGCACAACCACAAAGTGCCAGGGTTGCTTGTTGTGTGCGCTGGGCGCGCACATGGCGGCCTTGAGTACAAGATGCAATCGGACTACCGGGGCCGGGTCTGGTTCGTCACGACGGGCGGCGTCGTCGGGACGGT
>JASGGT010000172.1:0-4463 GCA_047602655.1 Desulfovibrio sp.
GAAAATACATCTGGCGCTTGTATTGCTCCACATACGCTGCTGGCAGCAAATCTGTTGCAATAGGATCCCCGAATGCGACAATGCCTTCCCCTTCAAGAAAGTTGAGAAAAGCTGCCGTAGAGTCATCAAGATCAAGATGGGCTTGCGCCAACGATGCTTCCAAAGACTGATCCTTGGCAATCTCTTTGATCAACACTGCAAACTGATGCCTACAAACAATTTTCAAGCGACGACGGGTGCCAAGAAACAAAAAAAGAACCTGACATTTGCCCTCGCATGGCGGGTAAATAAAAACCTCCACCCCATCGCGCAGATTCAGGGTGGAGGCTAAAAAACGCTGTTTCATGGTTTGCCCGGTTCTAGTATTGAACCTGCCCACCCTTGACAGCCAGGTACTTCTCCCAGGCTTCTGCATTTTCGACAAAGTTCGCATCAGCCGAGCACACACGGGTGCAACAATCAGAACGGCTGCCAGAACACGTGGCCGTGTAGGCCACGCTGTCCATGCCATCTTCATCGGCAACAATGGAAAAGCCAAATTCTTCCAGATTCTTTTCTGTCTTGTTTTGCATATTTCAATCCTCGAACAGGTTTATATAAAAAACTTTAAATATCAATATTTGAAATGAGACATCAAGTCAAGAGTGCAATCTTAGCTAAGAAGAACCACTCGTTGTAAAAAAGTCATTTGCTACCTATCAATCATAGTATAATTCTAGACATATCCATACATAACAACACATCAAAGGAACAGCGAGGCACTTCTTATTCAATTAGAATCCTAGTTATGCACTAGTATCCCTCAATTTTATTGCAAAACTACTTGAAATAAATATCTTTATACAACTTAATACACTCATACAAGACGCAGAAATAATCAAACGCTCAACACTCCCTTAAAGGCGGGCAAATAAGACATGCGAGCATATCTTGAGTGCACGGAGCACCGCGTGATGACATAATAAGCAACTGATTAAAGGTACGGGCAACTTTAGATATTAAACAAATTTTTTATATAAAATAAATCATAAATATCATTTATACCCGCACCCAAGCCCTGCCGATACCTATTTCCTCTTGCGGGCCGAGCGCTGTAATCGTAGAGATATGCAAGAGCTACACGCATTGCTCCACCAAAATCACAACGAGGCCCCACATGCAGGTTTGCAAAAAATTGGCTGACGGCGTTTTGCATGTCAGCATAGCGGGCAAGATCGACACAGTGACGGCTCCGGCGCTGGACAGGGACTTGCAGGAAGACTGCGGCGCGGCTGACGAGCTGGTGCTTGATTTCAGCGAGGTGGACTATATTTCCAGCGCAGGCCTGCGCATCTTGTTGCGCCTGCACAAGCGGATGGTTCAGCGCAAGGGCATGCGCATCATCCACGCCAATGAAACCGTGAGGGAAGTATTCAGCATCACAGGTTTTGTGGATCTGTTTACCATAGAATAGCCGCACACCCGCAAGCCCGCGCCACATCAGGTTCGGGCTTTCCTGATGCAGAGCGGGCAAGCCCGCAAAGGCGGGCCGCCATGCACAAGTTATTTCACAAGTGGCTTTTTATCTGCATTTTTCCTGCCTTTTGCCTCACGCTTGCCGCATCCTATATGCTGCAGACCCGTCAGGCCGAAGAAAACGCCCGCCACATGCTTTCCACCAATCTGGACGATGGGGGCAAATATCTGCGCATGGTCATTACCAATGCCGCCCACATCCGCGAAATTTCCGATGCTGGCGCGCTGACCAAGGCGCGGGCCTTTGCAGCCATAATCACGCAAAATCCCAACATCCTTAACGTCCCAACCATCCTGCACTTTTTGCGCAAACTTCTGGATGTGGAGGAACTGAACGTTGCGGACGACCGGGGCGTGATAATCGCCTCCACGGGGCCTTTTGCGGGCTACGACATGGCATCCTCACCGCAGTCTGCGGCATTTTTGCCGGCCTTGCGCGATCTGGATTTTGCCCTTGTGCAGGATATTGAAGAGCGCGGCGCAGACCGCGTGCCCTTTCAGTATGCCGGGGTGGCCCGCCGCGACTGCACGGGCATTGTGCAGATCGGCTACTCGCCCACACGCCTGACAGCCGCCCTGCGCGCCGCTGCTGTGGATCAGATAGCCCCGCGCTACCATATTGGTTCCAACGGTTTTATGGCCATTGCCATATACGGGGCCGTCATCAGCACGGGCAACGAGGCCGCTGTCCCCCTTGGGGCGAATGTGAATGCCCTCGGCCTCATACAGCCAGACGGCAAGGGGCTAGTTTCCATTCTCGGCAAGCAGTACATCTGCCAGAACATCGAGGTGGAGGGCTACACCCTCTTTGCCCTGCTGCCGCGCAGCGAGGTGTTCTTTTCGCGCGACAGCATGCTCCTGTACATCGCGGCTTGTAATCTGGCACTGTTTGCCGTGATTTTCTGGATGGTGTCGCATCTGGTCAAACGGCTGGTCATCAACGATGTGTACCGCGTCAACGAAGACCTGCAAAAAATCACCTCCGGCAATCTGGATGTGGTGCTCAACGAACGCACCACGCCGGAATTCGGGCTGCTCTCGGACGGCATCAACAAGACCGTGCAGAGCCTCAAGGCTGCCATCAGCGCCGCAGCGGGCCGCATAGACGCGGAGCTGGAGTTTGCCCGCGCCATCCAGTGTTCCTCGCTGCCAAGCGTTTTTCCCGCCTATCCCGAGCGGGAGGACTTTGACATTTTTGCCGTCATGCGCGCCGCCAAGGTGGTGGGCGGCGATTTTTACGATTTTTATCTGCGGGATAAAAACCAGCTTGTGATTGTGGTGGCCGATGTGGCAGACAAAGGCATCGGCGCGGCCCTGTTCATGATGACGGCCAAGACCCTCATCAAGAGCCTTGCGGAATCGGGCCTTTCCCCGGCAGAGATATTTACGCAGGCCAACAAACGCATCGCGGCGCAGAACGATCAGGATATTTTTCTTACGGCCTTTCTGGCTGTGCTTGACCTCACCACGGGGCGGCTGATCTGCGCCAATGCCGGGCATGAGCATCCGCTGATATTCAGACGCGCAGAAGGCCGCTACGCATGGCTTGAAGCAGGTCACGGCCTGCCGTTGGGGGCCATGCCCAATTCCCGATACAAGGAGCAGACCTTGCAGATTGCCCCCGGCGACCGCCTGCTGCTCTATACTGATGGCGTCAGCGAGGCGGAAAACAGCCGGGGCGAACGCCTTGGCCTCAGCGGTATAGAAAGCGCCGTGCTGGGCACCGAGCGTATGGATGCGGAGCAGACCGTGCAGGCCCTGCTGCGTCGGGTGGACGACTTTGCCGCAGGCGTGGAGCAGGCGGACGACATTACCATTCTGGCGCTGGAATTTACTGGCCTGGCCTGGGACGAACTGCTCATAACGGCGGATGACGCCCATCTGGAAACACTGCTGGCCTTTCTGGAAGAAAAACTCAAGGTCGCCCAGTGCCCCGCCGCCACCCTG
This sequence comes from Desulfovibrio sp., assembly GCA_047602655.1. Classification (GTDB taxonomy): domain Bacteria; phylum Desulfobacterota; class Desulfovibrionia; order Desulfovibrionales; family Desulfovibrionaceae; genus Desulfovibrio. The sequence continues at coordinate 3,463 of JASGGT010000172.1, forward strand.
CCCATGCTGCTGGTTACTGCGGAAGAAGTCTTTGCCAACATTGCCCACTATGCCTACGCCCCGGATCAGGGAACAGTGCTGGTGCGCTGTCGCGCCCGCTCCGGGCCTTTTCAGGCAGTGATGCAGTTTCAGGATACAGGCCGCCCCTTCAACCCCCTGTTCCAGCCGGATCCGGACACAAGCCTGCCCGCCGAGCAGCGCCGTGAGGGGGGGCTGGGCATTGCCATGATGCGCAAGATCATGAGCAGGATGGAATATGCCCGCACTGCGGACGGCAAGAACATTCTAACCCTCTGGAAGCAGGAAGACGCCTGAGCGCCGGGGCGCGGCCCGGTCTGATTCAGCCCGCTCCAAACTTCTGCATCAGGTGCGGCATCCCCGCCACCTTGTGCCGATTCTGCCAATGCCCACAGGGAGCAGCATCATGGAAACAAAAAAAGCCATCATCGAGGCAGTGGCAGAATACCTTGCCCCCCTCTTCGGCCCAGCCACCGAAATTCTGGACGATGACTACACCAGGGAAAATTTTGAAGACCTCGCCGAAATGAACGGCAGGCGCTTTATGCTGCGGGTTGCCCTCACCGGTCAGCCGGATGATGAGGTATACCTCTTCCGCGCCATTCCCTTTACGGAAACGGAGCAGGCCATTGCCCGCAACATTCTTGAAGAATGGGAAAAAATCTTCACCACACCCCATATAGATGATTACGCCGCCGTGTGCATACGGCAGGCGCAGATCATCGGCATTGCCAAAATACTCTCGCCAGCGCGCCATACAACTGTGCTGCGCATGCTGAATCTGCTGTCGTTCTGGTCGAGCGAAACGTATGAGGGCGACAAGATATCCTTTTGCGTGGGCATTGACGAAGACGACCCACGCCCCGGCAGCGTGAGTTTTTTTGATGCCAGCAAGGAGGACTACGCCAAGGTGCTCACCTCCGGCTGCGACACCCTGCTGGCATCAAAAAAACTCACGCTGCCGGGGCGTGGGTCGTCTTCGT
>JASGGT010000173.1:0-4432 GCA_047602655.1 Desulfovibrio sp.
GTCATATTTTCTGCAAAATACTGTTCAGCCCACTGCGCCACCCGCCGCTGCATGTCGCCCAGTTGCGCATCGTCAAGTTCAAGCCCGGCGGCAGCGGCATAATTGACCACATAGGCATAGGGATCAGCCTCAAACCGGTGTTGATCCTTGTTATTCCGGATATTGTCAGTCATGGCCTTTTCAAGCCAGTCCATCATTTCCTGAGCCGAGGCGAACACGTGCCCTCCGGCCAGATCATTGGTTTGCTGGTACATACGTCCTCCGGGGTAACTGGTTGGAGCGGCCATCCGCGCAGGAGACTGCTTTTTTCCATTTAACGGCAGTATGGCATTTTTATCAATGCGCGTGAGCGCATGCCCGACGGCAGAAACATGACGCTGGACTTTCGCGCACTTGCACTGCATCATAACCGAATACGGTCAGCTTGCAGGGCATGCAGCCGCTGCAAATATCTCAAGCACTTTTTCCCGACATTATACATGCTCAGTTCTACAAGTACCACTACCAACGGTTCCTCGACCGATGGGCGCAAACACGCGCACCGGAAGTTTTCTTCACTGCTGTTTGACAGGCAGGACCACAAGCTCATCCAGATGGTGAACGCCTTTGTGGACGCCCGCGCCCACGATCACGCCCTGCGCCAGCCCGAACCGGGCCTGCACCCCCACGGCATCATTGAAATGACCTCTTCGCACGGCCTGCGCCTTGCCAGCGCCGTTATCGTGCTGCTGGAAAGCCTGGAGGCTGGCGGCCCCAGCGAGAGATTGCAGGCCCTGCGCCGCTTGCACGACGAAGTCCTGTACTCCACGCATTCCTCCCTGCAAAACAACACAGCGCGCGTGCTGGTGCAGATCATGAAAGACCTCGTGCGCTCGCACAACGATTCCGGCAACCAGTTGCCCCTCGCGCACGAATTTCATCAGGCCGTGCGCGGCACGCCGCGCATTGTGCGGGCACTGCTGCGCAAATACCACCTGCTTGAAATGCCGGAGGAGTGGAACCAGCACGCCTTTGACCACCATGTGCACGATGCCAACACCAAGGGGCGCAAAAACCCCACCCATCTGGTTATGGATGCGTGGATCAAGGGCATCCGTTTTTTAACGGTAATCTACTACAATACCGTTGACCCGGAGGCTGCCCAGGAGCTGCTGCGTGCCGCGCGCATCATGGGCATTACGGTGCGCATAGGCATTGAATTCAAGGCCACGTTCCGCGACAAACTGGTGGAATTTACCTGGTCGCCGCTCAATACCGAAACATCCAGAGCTTTTGACAACCTGCTGCACCGCAAGGATATTACAGACGCTCTGCGCAAGTACGCGCCAGTCAACGACTGGATGCGCGCCTACGTGCTCAAGCTCCTGCATGCCTGGAACGAAAGGCACGCCGCCTCGCTGGCAGCCCGCTGGGATATGCCCGCGCCAGAGCCTATCAAGGAAGAGGCTTTTCTTGCCTATGTGGGTCAAAAGCAGCCATCATCGCTGCATCTTGCCGAATTTATTTACCATCAGCTTGAGCCCATGCGGCAGTTGCGCGGCGAACGCCTGCGCGAGGCCCTGGCTGCGGAAACGAACCCCGCACGCGCCGCCAAACTGCGCGAGAGCCTGACCGAACTGACCGACATGGTGCCCGACATGCTGCGCGATGACTGGCTCGGCCCGGAGGCCAACCCTGAGATCGTGTTCCCCTACAAGCCGCACAAGGATTTGCCCGCCATTTTGCAGCAGTCGCCGGAATTTCTGCTGGAAAACATCTATCCCCTGCACCCCTGCCAGATTGTGCTCAACCTTGCCGGGCTGACAGAGCAGGACGTGCTGGAACTGCTGTGGCTGGGCCGCGGGCGCATTACCCACCTTGAGCTTTTTAACCTGCGCGAATGGACAGCCGGTCAGCTTGCCCATGTGGAAGAAATCAACACTCTGCAAAGGGCCGTGAACGAGGGCAGCACCCCGAGGCTCAAGCAGGTCATCCGCAGCATTATCGGCAAGGAACCCAAGACTCCCGCGCATGCCCCTGTTTCAGAGATACTGGCATATCCCGCAGTTGCAGGAGTTTTATGCGCTTTCGCCGCTGGGGTCGCGCATCGGCACAGATTCCACCAGCCGCTCGCACCACACGCACGGCATGGGGCTTGTGTTTGTTGAAACACTGCCCCCCAAGGCCCGCTCTGTTCTGCGCCGCGAAGACAACGCCCTGCGCCTCACCCTGCCCGTGCATACGGATATTTACCGATTCACGCACTACCATGAGCCAACGCAGCCGCAACCATGGTGGCAGCGCCTGCTCAGGCGCATTCCCGGCCTTGGCAATCTGGGCTGCCACCGGGTGCGCGGCTGGGGCCTGGAAAAAAACACCACCAGCGTGGGACATGACGGCAACCTTGTGACCCTGGGCGGCGTTGACGCCAAGGGCGTGAACCGCGAAATGCAGCAGACGCCCGGCCCGGAAAAAGGGGAAATCCCCTTCTGGTCGCCTGAATACATGAACAGCGACATTGTCAATGTTCTCAAAATTCTGGCGGGTTTTTTGCCAGCGCAGTGGGCCTTCAGCTATGTGGACGGCTGGTGGGTGCTCACGTGGTTTGGCGCGCTCATATGGTTTGCCATTACAGCAGTGCGCAACGTGGGGCAGGCTGTTGTGGGCGGCGGGGCCTTTACCAGATCGGTGCTTGTGCCGTGGAAACGCTATGTGAGCTGGAGCCGCATGGCCGATTCGCTTTTCTACACGGGCGTATCCGTTCCGCTGCTTGAGGTTGTAGTTCGCCTGTGGCTCTTGCAGGACTTCATGGGCCTGACAGTGCAGGACAACGCGCTTGCGGTCTATACGGTCATAGCCATGATCAACAGCGCCTATATTTCAGGGCACAACATTTACCGCGGCCTGCCCAAGGAAGCCATAGTCGGCAACCTCTTTCGCAGCGCCCTTTCCATTCCGCTATCCATGCTCATGGGGCAAGGCCTGCTGCTCTGCTTTACCGCAATGCACCTGCCTGACCCCATAAGCCTTATGCAGAACTGCGCGGCCATTGTTTCCAAGTGTTCGTCCGACATGGTGGCTTCCATCATCGAAGGCTTTGCCGACCGCAACATGTACCTGCGCATGCGGCAATGCGATTACGACAGCAAGTTTACGCAGATATACAAAAGCCTGACGCGGCAGGAACTGCTGTTCCCCAGCAAGGACCTTGAGACAATGCTGCAAGACCCTGCGGAGTACTGGCGCATGCTGTACGGCAAAGACCGCGCAGCAGCACGGCAGATAGTGACGCACCTTCTGGACATGATGTACATGTGGTATTATCAGCCCCGCGCCCGTGAGGTATTCTGGCGCAAGATGTGCGCCCTGCCGCAGGAGGAACGGCGGGTTGTCATTGGCATGCACGCCCTGCTTTCGCTTGAGCGGGAAATCAGCACCCTCATCCTTGAGGGCCTGCTGAAAAAAGATTTTGCCCGGGCACTGGCCTTTTATCTGCAAAACAACAGAGCCTATGTGAAGGAACTCCGACGCGAGGCGCGGTTAAAGCTGGGCGCATGCCCCTGCCTGTGCTGACCCGGTATGCGGCACAACCAGAAAAGGAAACGGCTTTCGGGCAACTCGAGCTTGACTGCGCGCCCTTGCTCCGGTAGTGCTCCTTGCCCAAAGTATTGAGCGCGGTTACGCCGCAGAGAAAAAGGCATTCGGAACGGGGTCAAACTCAACATGCTTGATTTGTTTGATTTTTTATTTTTTTGCAAAAAAAAGTAAAAAAATCAGTCCAAACCCCTTTTCAAGCTCCGAGCGCGTCTTATTTCTATGCCGGTGCGGAACTGAAGCGAAGTGAAACTGGCTTCGGTTCATAACGCGCAATATTTCCAGCGCGGCCACAGCGATGCGGCCGCTGCTGCGTCCTAGATGGACAATAATAATATCATTTCCGGGAGGATTTGACGTCATGAAGCTGAAGCCCCTTAACGACCGTGTGCTGGTCAAACGCCTTGAATCCGAAGAAAAGACCGCCGGTGGCCTGTTTATCCCTGATACGGCCAAGGAAAAGCCTTCCAAGGGTCAGGTTGTTGCTGCCGGTCCCGGCAAGGCTGGGGAAAATGGCGAACGCGTCGCTCTGGCTGTGAAAGCGGGCGACATGGTGCTGTTCAACAAGTATGCCGGCACCGAAGTCAAGCTGGACGGCGTTGATCACCTTGTGATGCGCGAAGAAGACATTCTCGCCATTATCGACTAACTCCCACTGCTGCCGAATTATATTCCAGGAGGAAAATTTCCAATGTCCGCTAAAGAAATTCTTTTTGACGTTAAAGCCCGTGAAAAACTTGCCCGTGGCGTCGACAAGCTCGCCAATGCCGTTAAAGTGACCCTCGGCCCCAAGGGCCGCAATGTCGCCATTGAAAAGTCCTTCGGCGCTCCCGTCATCACCAAGGACGGCGTGACCGTG
>JASGGT010000174.1:0-4410 GCA_047602655.1 Desulfovibrio sp.
GCATTGCCCTGGCCTATGTGGCTGCGGCCAAGGGTTATGAACTTACGCTCACCATGCCTGAGACCATGAGCCTTGAGCGCCGCCGCGTTGTGGCCATGCTTGGTGCCAAACTGGTGCTCACGCCCGGTGCTGAGGGCATGCCCGGCGCTATAAGAAAAGCCGAAGAACTGGTGGCCACCAACCCCGGTGCGTATTTTATGCCCCAGCAATTCAAGAATCCGGCCAATCCCGCCATACACGAAGCCACCACCGGCCCTGAAATCTGGAACGACACAGACGGACAGGTAGACGCCATTGTGGCGGGCGTTGGCACGGGCGGTACCATTACGGGTATTTCGCGCTATCTTAAGCAGGTGCGGGGCAAGAACATTGTTTCCGTGGCTGTGGAGCCTGAGGCGAGCCCTGTAATCAGCCAGTATCTGGCGGGCAAGCCCCTGCAACCTGGCCCGCACAAGATCCAGGGTATTGGCGCTGGCTTTATTCCTGAAACGCTGGATGTCGGCCTGCTGGATCGGGTGGAGACTGTGGGTAACGACGAGGCCATTGAATTTGCCCGCAGGCTGGCGCGTGAAGAGGGCATTCTTGCCGGTATTTCTTCCGGCGCGGCGGCCGCGGCGGCAGCACGGCTGGCAGAGCTGCCTGAATTTGAGGGCAAGACCATTGTGGTTATTCTGCCTGATGCGGGCGAGAGGTATCTTTCGTCTGCCCTGTACGAAGGCATTGGCGAGTAGAAGAGGGAAGAAAGGCAGGAAGGCGAGAAGGCAGGGAAGCAGGGGAGCGTTTGGTGGGGTGAGCCTCGTCAGGCTGATTTACGCAAACCCGACTTTTACGACCTGAATATGTCAGCGCCGGGATTTTGATGCTCACGTACATGAGTACGCTGCGCTCAAAATCCCGGCGCTTCCTGTTCAGCCCGCAAAAAGCGTATTTTGCAAATTCGCCCAACACCAACCATCGCCTCCGCTCCGCTTCGGCGAGTATAAGGAAGGCGACTCCACGACCCGCTTTTGATGACGAGTGAAATATTCTAACTCATAGCGAGTCCACTTGACCACGATTGATGGAACGCTATGGGGTAAAATCTGAATTAGCCCAAGCCTGGTGATGGCCGAAATTTTAGAGGACACTGAAAAGACACAAAGCCATTCCCAGAGTAGGCCAGAGAATCTCTGGTCTTTGGCTGAAACGGTTACTAAACGAAGCGAAAACATACTCTGGCATTTACGCGTCGCGGAGGAAGATCACCTGAGCGAGCGCAGCGAGGGAAGGAAGCTCCCGCAGCACAAGACGCGTGCCCTCGCAATCCCACGGTAATTGAAACCCCAAGGGGGGTGCATACACCCGATCAGGGGGGAGTGCATAGGGGGCCGATGAGGGGGCGCAGCCCCATACGGAGTATTGGCTTAGCCAATACGACCGGAAATCAGGAGCAGGTCGCGGCTTTGCCGCGCCGTCAGCGACAGATATCCGTGCCTTACCGCTCGGCGGCAACGCCACCGCCAGCGGCCCAAAGACCGCAGAGCGGGGTTTGGCATCAGAATGGCGGGGCGCAGCCCCATAACCGGTCCCCTTTGCCCCACGCCGGGGAGGCGTCCCAAACTTCGCCTGGTGGCGAAACTACCGCGCCCGAAGGGCGCAATCCCGCCGCAAGGCGAAACAACTTACCAGATTCCTGCCTTGCCAGATCGTTCAAAAGCGCTCACTATGAATGCAAGCCTGAAAACAGACCGTGGAGGAACTGCTCATGGCCCGCATGCGATCTACAAAACAAAAGCTTAAAGAATGCCTTGTCAGCCCACAGTGGCGTGAACATCTGGACGAAATCGCCCAAGGCGGCCTTGAAAATGTTGGGCCGCTCTTTTCCTTTCTTCTGCTCGGCCCCCAAACCATGCACCGGGCCGCCGTGGCGCTGGGGCAGGTAACAACGCGCCTGATGCAGAATCAGCCGGAATCAGCCAAAAACATCATCCGCCGCCTCATGTGGCACCTCAACGAAGAATCCGGCAACATCGGTTGGGGCATCCCCGAGGCCTTTGCAGAAATCCTCGCTGCCAGCGAACCCCTGGCCAAGGATTTTCACCGCATTCTTATCAGCTACATCATTGATCTTGGCCGCGACGACAATTATTGCGACAACGACACCCTGCGCCGTTCCTGCTACTGGGCCATCGGGCGTCTTGCCCAGACCCGCCCGCAATTATGCCTGACCGCTCGCCCATGGCTGCTTAAAGGGCTGGAAGACGTTGACCCTGTGTGCCAGGGCATGGCGGCATGGGCGCTCAGCCAACTGCCGCCCGACCTCATGGACGCCCCTGCCCTGCGGCGTCTGGCCGAAGCTGGCAACACCGCCCCCTGCGAACTTTTTGATGGTGAAGATGTTTACGAAAGGACCGCCAGCCAGATTGCTGCCGAGGCGCTCGAGGGCAAGCTGAAGTAGCGTTCTCCTAAAGAGCAACCTGCAAGCCGTAGCTGGCCTTTGCCATAAACAGAAAACTCCCCCGGAACCGCGAGATTCCGGGGGAGTTTTGTTATGCCAGCCGCCTGCGGCGGCTTTCAGTTATTCTTCTGCTATTCTTCGGCCAGGGCGCGCACGGGTTCGCCGTAAGCATCGTTGACCGTACCCTTGATGTTCATAAGCTCAAGCCAGCGACGGATGGTGCCCACAAGCACAAAGACCATCAGCACCATGACCAGGCAGGCCAGGAAGGCAAGCAGATACTTGCCGCCGGGGATGTAGGTCGTGGTGACCTGCAAATAGCCAGCCCAGAAGGTCACGGCGGTCAGGAATATACCGGGTATGGCCGTAACAAGGCTGAGCTTGCCGCGGTTCATGCGCAGCAGCATGGAGGTGCACACGATCAGGGCGCAGCCAGCAAGCAGCTGGTTGCTCAGGCCGAACAGAGGCCAGATGTTGCTGATGTTGCCGGTGTACATCAGATAGCCCCACATGGACGTGAAGATAAAGCTGGTGATGTAGACGCCGGGCATCCAGTTCTTGTCGCCAAAGGGCGCGTACACCTTGCCCAGCATTTCCTGCAGGAAGAAGCGGCCAACGCGGGTACCGGCGTCAATGGCGGTCAGAATGAAGACGGCTTCAAACATGACGGCAAAGTTGTACCAGTAGGCCATCAGGTGATCCATGTAGGGGATCTTGTGGAAAATGTGGGCCATGCCCACGGCCAGAGAAACTGCGCCGCCGGGGCGGGCATGCAGGTTCAGGCCGATCTTTTCTTCAAAGAAGCCCAGATCGACAGTGTTCAACGCGGGGTGCGCGGCTACCAGCGAGCTGAACTTGTCGGGGGTGGAGTTGATGGCAAAATAGTCGCCGGGCATCAGGGTGCAGGCGGCGATCAGAGCCATGATGGCAACAAAGCCTTCGGTCAGCATGGCGCCGTAACCCACAAAGAGGATGTCGCGCTCATTGCCGATCATTTTGGGCGTTGTGCCTGTGCCGATGATGGCGTGGAAGCCGGACATGGCGCCGCAAGCGATGGTGATGAAGATAAAGGGCAATGCAGGCCCGCCGATCACGGGGCCACCGCCGTTAATAAAGGGGGTAACGGTGGGCATGAGCAGGGTGGGCTGCACAAAGATGATGCCCACGGCCAGCATAAGGATGGTACCGATCTTGAGATAGGTGGAAAGATAGTCGCGCGGCACCAGCAGGAACCACACGGGCAGAACGGAAGCGAGGAAGCCGTAACCGGCGATGGCCAGAGCCACGGTATCGCGGTTCCAGTCAAAGGCCCAGCCCAGCACATCCTTCTGCATGAGGTCATGGCCGCTCAGAATGCCCACAACCAGCAGCACCAGACCCACAAGGCTGGCAAGCAGAACGCTGTTCTGCTTGAAGCGCATGATCAGGCCCATGAGCATGGCGATAGGCATGGTGATGACCACGATAAACAGCGACCAGGGCGCGTTGTGCATGGCGCTGATGCAGGCCAGCGAAAGACCGGCCAGGGTCAGAATAAGAATGCACAGCACGGCGATGCCCGCCACGGTACCCGTAACGGGGCCGACCTCGCGCTGGGCGATGGCCGAAAGACTCTGGCCCTTGTGCCGCACGGAGGCGAACAGCACCACCATATCATGCACAGCGCCGCCAAGCACGCAGCCAATCAGAATCCACAGCGCGCCGGGCAAGTAGCCGAACTGCGCGGCAAGCACGGGGCCGACCAGCGGCCCGGCAGCCGCGATGGCGGCAAAATGGTGACCGTAGAGAACAAATTCGTTGGTTTTGACGTAGTCGTGACCATCAGCAAAACGAACCGCTGGCGTAATACGGCCCGCGTCCAGTTTCAGCACCTTGTTTGCCAAAAAAATGCCATACACCCGGTAGGCAATGGCAAATATGCACAATGCCGCAAACACCAGCGTGATGGCATTAATGTGCTCCAAGCTTTCCAT
>JASGGT010000175.1:0-4357 GCA_047602655.1 Desulfovibrio sp.
ATAGACTCCGTGCAGCCATCACAGTTGCCTTTAAAGCCGTGACAATAAGCCAACGCTTCTTAGCCCTGCAGGTCGCAACCGGGTTGGTGAGGCAGAAATAAAATTTCAGCCCCAAGGGGGAGAGTAGGGGGAACCCACAAGCGGCTCCCGTGCACATTGAGCCAAACCAGCGAAACAGAATTATCGTAACTCTGGAGAGACTGCCTGTGTACGCCTAAAGGAATACTCACAACATGAGATAAGTCAAGGAGTTTAATTATCAGGTTTACGTGTTTTTGGTCGCGCACAGCGCTGAAATGCCCGCCAACCAAGCAAGCCTGCGTGTAAAATTAATAAGATATGAAAGAAAAATATCTGACATCAGAACCGTAAAAATACACGCTTTCAAAAATAACCGTGCAGACAATAAGGGCCGGAGCGGCTATCAACCACTCCGGCCCCATATACTCTAGGAATTTTTCAACCGAGTCCGTCAGCATTGCTGCGGCGGCAAAAGCTCTGTCAGCCAGCCCTAGCGCGCCAGCAGCACCCAGGCAGGCCCTTTGGCGTCCAGATGGCTTGCCACGTAGTTGGCGCGCTGGTCGCCACCGCAGAAAATATCTATGCGGTTACGCTTGATGGCTCCGCCCACGTCCTGGGCAAGACCAATGCCGCGCAGGGGCATTTTACCCTTGGTTTCATCCGGGATGTTGACGCCATAGGCCACAATGGAACCAAGGGGGATAAAGCCGCGGTCCGTGGCAAGCGTCAGCCAGTCGTCAACCTGGTAGCCCATGGCTCCCGTGGGGCCGCGCATGCCGTACTTAAAGAAGACATAGCTCGGGTTATCATTGAGAATCTCGCGCACGCGGCCGGGATTATTTTTGAACCACTCGCGCTGTTCAAAGATGTCGCCGCGTTTGAGCAGGCCTTTTTCGCGCATGATGCGGCCAGAGCTTTTGTATTTGTGCCCGTTCTGGCCCGCGTAGTTGACATATGCCTGAGTGCCGTCGTCAAAGATCAGGCGGCCAGAACCCTGAATTTCAAGAAAAAACACGTCAACAGGGTCTGCTGCCCAGGCCAGTTCCAGCCCCTTGCCCGCCAGCACCTGCTTTTCTTCGATGGTGCGGCGGTCGTAATACTGTCCACGCTTGGCAATGACCTTATTCAGATCCGGGGCCAGGCCATAAATAGCCTGGGTGTATCCCGGCTTGCGGGTACGGCTGGCTGGTACGGCTGGCTCGTAGTAGCCGGAATAGTTGATGCCGCCCGTCACTTCCGCCCAGCGGAAGTTCGCCAGCAGCAGTTCCGGCTCCTTGTCCAGCCGGGGCAAAAGTTCCTGCAAACGTTCAAGCGTACGCGACAGATCACCCCATGTCACGGTCAGGCCTGGGCGCTGCACAGCGATGGCGTCCTTGGGCTTGCTGTTGACGTAACGCAGCGACTTACGCACACTGGGGGCCATATCCTTCCAGCTTGTCAGATCCTGACCGGCAGGAATAAGATTGCTCACAAAAAATTCCGGGCTTTCAAACCCAACCGGCGGCAGGGTTCTTTCCACCACTGGCGGCGGGGCCTGCTTGGCGCAGGCAAACAAAGCCATCGTAACCGCCAGCAGTAACAACAGGCGCAACATGCCGCCTGCGCGGTTTGCAAATCCGCTGCGACAATGCCCGGAAAACGCGTAACAAGGAGCCGTTTCGTGCATGACCAATTTCCCACCCCTGATATTTGGATGCCGCACCGCGTGTCGTATGGTGAAACAGACACGATGGGCGTACTTTATTATGCGGAATATCTGCATCTTTTCGAGCGGGCCCGCAACGGCGAATGTATTCGCTGTTGCGGCATGAGCTATGCGGAAGTTGAAAAGAAAGGCCTTATCCTGCCCGTGCGCGAGGCCCAGTGCCGTTACCGCTCTTCCGCCCGCTATGATGATCTTGTACTTGTGCGCGCTGGCATAGCCGAATGGGCGCGTGCATCCCTGCGCTTTGTATATGAGATACGGAACGAGGACAAGACGAGACTTCTGGCCACGGGCATGACCCAGCATGCGCTGGTCAATCACGAGGGACGCCCCGTCCCCGTGCCGGACTGGTTCCGTAATCTCACCTTTACGGATTGACCGCCAGACCTTTCACACGACCTTTTTCGCCTGGCCGCTGGGGTCGATGCTGGTGTTCGGGCCTGATGCCATCGGGGCCTGCCGGTTCAGACAGCAATTCGCCTGCCGCCGCAAGAGGTTGCGGCGGCAGAAAAATATTTTTGCAGCAAGGGCTCTCTGTCCATGACTGGAGTAAAAAATGGCCTTTTGACGCAGCCAGTTGGACAAAAGAATTCGTTAGAGACAGACCCTAGGGGCTGTTTCTAAGTAAAAAATTTTGCGCCGAGGACAAGGAAAACAGTGTTTTTTACGACAGGAGTGGACGCTTTCTGTCCATGACTGGAGTAAAAAATGCTGGATGACGCAGTGATCGGCCAAAAGAATTAGGTAAAAAGCCCCTAGCGATGCCTGCTCCCGGTGGGGCCGGGGTTGGCCCGCAGCTGCTTGCGCGCGGCGCGGGCATCCTCCAGCCGCCGCAGCCTTTCGAGGCGGCCCTCCTCCTCGTCATGCCGCACCACTGGCGGTCGCTTCTGCCGCACAGGCCGTGCGCTGCTGAAACGCCGCGCCAGATGCGGCAATTCGGGCGGCACATCGGCGGCGGGATCCCCAAGTGGGCAATACGGCGCGCTGGCGCTTTCACCTCCGCCAAGATACATGGCCAGCCTGGCGCTGAGCGCGCGCATGAGAGGCACAAGATCCGTATATTCCTCGTTCAGGCCCAAACCGTTCAGGTGCCACCGCCCGTGCCCGTGGACCACCTTGCGCACCCCTTTAAGCTCCCGCTCGCGCATGCTCAGGCTGATGCGCACCTCGCCATCGGGCAAGTGCAGCACAAGGGCCTCGCCCTGCGCTTCGCCCAGCCCTCTGGCTACTGACTCAAGCCGCATGCCGGGCGGATTGCCTGCCAGGCGCAAGAGGTCTTCCAGCCCGGCGCGGGCTACGCGCAGGTGTTCGCTGGAAGCCATATTTTTTTGATCTTCCTGAATTTTTTCTTCCATCTTGCGGATGCGCTCATGGCTTTGGGCGCGGTCGTCCTCAAGCGTGGTCAAGCCGCGCTTCATCAGGCGCACGCACAAAACCACAGCCGCCACAAAAACCGCGCCAGCGCCGGCCCATTCCCATAGCGCCATGGTCGCTCCCTCCGCCTGCTCCAATATATATCCGACTAACTGTCACAGCGGCGGCCTCTGCTGTCAAGCGTTAAGCCTTACATTAAAAGTCGCGGCCTCTTTCCTTTTTTGCCACAAGCCTGTAACGTGGGAACCAATAGCAGATGGAAGACTTGTTCCTTTCCCTAGTTTCGTTCACCAGGCCGCCAAGGGCGCGCCATATCGCTTACGAAGGGAGAAAACCATGCCTACTCCACTGGAAATGCAACGCACGTTCGCCATCGTCGGAACCGGCGGTTGCGGCAAAACATCCCTGGCAGAGATGCTCCTCTACAAGGCCGGGGCGGTGAATCGCCTGGGGGCTGTAGAAGACGGCACCACATGCCTTGACTACGAACCCGAAGAAACCCGCCGCCGCGGCTCCGTTCAACCCTCCTGCGCCACATATCTCTGGAACAAAAACCGCCATTTCCTTCTTGATATCCCCGGTGACGGCAACTTTACAGGCGACATGGAATGCCTGCTCAAAGGCGTGGACAGCGTTGTTTTCGTGCTGGACGCCGTTGACGGCGTGCGCCCCCTTGCCAAAAAATTCTGGAATCTGGTCCGCGCAGCCGGATTGCCCTCCATTATCGTGGTCAACAAGGTTGACCGCGACCGCGCCGATTTTCAGATGGCCCTTGACGGGCTCTCCGGCCTGAACGTCAAGCCCGTTGTGCTGCAACTGCCCATTCGCCAGGGCGAATCCTTTGTGGGTGTTGCCGATGTGCTGACGGGCAAGGCCCGCATGTTTGGCGAAAACGGCACCGCAGCAGAGGCTGAAATCCCCGCTGCCCTGGCTGACGATGTGAGCCTGCTGCGCGATGTGACCGTAGAAAATATCGCAGAAAGCGATGAAGAACTCATGGAAAAGTATCTGGAAGAAGGTATCCTTTCAGAGGATGACCTCAAAACCGGTTTGCGCGCTGGCGTGCTCAAGGGCGAGCTTACGCCGGTGCTGGCATGCTCGGCCCTTGAAAACAAGGGCGGCGAATCCGTGCTGGCCGCCATTGAGGCCCTGCTGCCCTCGCCTCTTGATCGCCCGCCCTTTGCGGGCCGCGATGGCGCAGAACGCGCCGCTGACCCGAATGGGCCTGTGGCCTGCTTTGTTTTCAAAACCCTGGCC
>JASGGT010000176.1:0-4267 GCA_047602655.1 Desulfovibrio sp.
CCCCTCGCAGTGGATTTTGCAAAAGATCGGCTGCGGCGAAAGTTACACCCCTCCCCGCAAGATTTACGACATCGCCCGAGCAAGGGGCATGGACTACGTTACGATAACCGATCACGACACCATTGCTGGCGCGCTGGAAATCGCCCATTTGCCGCAAACCTTCATCAGTGAAGAAATTTCGGCCTATTTTCCTGAGGACAAGTGCGAAATTCATGTGCTGGCCTGGGATATCACCGAGGCGCAGCACAGGGAAATAACGCGGCTTCGGGGCAACATCTTTGAGCTTGTTCCCTACTTGATGGGGCAGGGCATTGCCCATGCCTGCGCGCACCCCCTGTGCGCGGCCAATAATCGGTTGACCCTGGGCCATGTGGAGCAGCTCATACTGCTGTTTTCTGTTTTTGAGCTCAACGGAGCGCGTAATAATGTGCAGAATGACGCACTGCGCCAGATTGTGGATGGCCTGACCCCGGAATCCACAGCCAGAATGGAAGAAAAACACCGTCTTGACGCACTTGTTGCCCAGCCCTGGCGCAAGAGTTTTGTGGCCGGGTCTGACGACCATTCCTCCTGCAATATCGCCAGAAGTTCCACTGTGATAGAAGTTCCCCGCGCGGAGCTTGGTTGCTCGGGCCACGCCCCGGCTTCGGCCCTGCTGCGGGCTGTCATGGCAGGGGGCACCACGCCCCGGGTCATACCGGCAACGCCGCTGGGCTTTGCCCATAACCTGTATGCCATCGGCTACCAGTTCTACAAAAATTCCACCGGGCTTGCGCAGGATATCAACAACAGCACCGTTCTGCGCTTTGCCGAGAACATGCTCACGGGCAAGCCCGATACGCGCACACGCACCATCAGGACACGCGTCATGTCCATCGGCGGATTTTTGCTCAACTGCGGCAGATGGGTGTCCCGCTCTGAAAAAAGCATGCAGGAAAACATGCTTGAGGCAGCTGGCAGGGCCATTGCCCAATCGCCGGATCTTGCCATGGCGGCGGACAGCGTCAATGTCATTGTGCCGCAGGAGCGCATGCCCCGGCGCGAGGCACTGCTGGCCCGCTTTGTGGGCGATGTGGCGGAAAACGTGCAGCTTGCCTGCGCCAATTCCGTTTTGTCTGACGTGCTCAAGGGGAATTTTTTCAATGTGTTCAAGCTGGTGGGAGCAATGGGATCGCTCTACGCCATGCTTGCCCCATACGGCATTGGCTATTCACTTTTTGCACAGGATAAAATGTTTACGCGTGAATGCCTGCGCCGTTTTCGCCCAAGAGACGGCAGATCCGACACGGCAGACAGGGCCGCCATCGCCCACTTTACGGATACCTATCTTGAGGTGAACGGCGTTGCCAAAACCCTGCAATCCATGCTGCCTCTCGCCCGGGAGCAGGGCAAGAAAATGGATATCCTCACTTGCGCGCGGCCAGAAAAAGCGGAATGCGGCAGCTCCGGCGGCCTTGGCCCCATCAACTTCTGCCCCACCGGCAGTTTTTCCATTCCTGAATATCCCGAGCTGACGCTGCACTATCCCCCCGCGCTTAAAATTGTGCAGCACTGCTATGAGAGCGGCTATACCCTGCTGCACTCCGCAACGCCCGGCCCCATGGGGCTTGCGGCCCTGCTGACGGCAAAAATGCTCAAACTGCCCATCCACGCTACATATCACACGGCATTTCCGCAGTATATTCTGGAGCTGACGGGCGATACATCGCTGGAAGAAGCCACCTGGCGCTATGTGTACTGGTATTATAACCAGATGGATGTGGTTTTTGCGCCCTCGGCCGCCACCATGAAGGAACTGATCGCCCACGGTCTGCCCGAGGAGAAAATCCGCCTCTATCCCCGGGGCGTGGACGCCTCGCGCTACACGCCCGCCTGGCGCAATAGCGGGCGGGAAAGCGCTCAGGCCCCCCGTTTTCTGTATGTGGGGAGGCTCTCAAGAGAAAAAAGCGTCAACCGCCTTGTGGATGCCTTCCGGCTTGTGCTGGAGCATATCCCCGGCGCGCAACTGACCATTGTGGGTGATGGCCCGCAGGCTGGGGAACTTCAGTCGCAGGCAGCGGACATGCCTGTGACATTTACAGGCTACCTGAGCGGTGCAGCGCTTGTGCAGGCCTATGAAGAAGCCGACATCTTTGTTTTCCCTTCAACAACAGATACTTATGGCAAAGTTGTGCTGGAGGCGCAGGCTGCGGGGCTGGCAGTGGTTGTGAGCGGGCAGGGCGGCCCCAGAGAAAACGTGGTGCCGGATAAAAGCGGTATAGTGGTGCGGCAGGAGACGGCAGAGGCCTATGCCTCGGCCATGGTGGCTCTGGCAAGCGACGAGGCCATGCTGTTTGCCATGAAACGCGAGGCCCGCTGCTATGCAGAATCGCGCAGCTCGCAAAAGGCCTTTGCTGCCCAGTGGAAGCTCATTGAAACCCTGACGCCGCAAGCCTGCTGGTAGCCTGCGGCATGGCGCAAGCGGCCAACCTGGCAAGTCCTGTACACCCCAGGTGTTGTAAACCGTTTGGACAGCTACCGCCGCAAGGCGGTGGGTGAATCAACCTGACCGCCCTTGGCAGAATGCCCAGGGCGGTTTTTAGTCGCTGACTCTGCTCACAAGGCGGGCCAGCACATCGGGGCCGTCCTTGAGGAGTCTTTCGCGCATGGCAGATGCCTCGCTGAAGGAAATTTCCGCAAGCAGATCTTTACCTTTATCCGGATTGCTGGAAATGATGGCTTCAAAGGTCTGGGCTACAGCTTCCTCATCACGGCCGGTCAGCTGGCTGAGGGCACCAATCAAAACATCAACTCTGCGCATGAAAGTTATCCTTAAGCCTGATGCGTTTTGACATTTCAAATTCCGGGGCAGGGCGATGCCGCATCCCAGATGGTGAACATACTGAAATAGAAGGGTTATCCCCTGGCCGATGTATAGCGTTTACAGCACGTTCGGGCAAGCCCGGATGTGCGAAAGAAATGAGAACATTGCATTTTGGGGGCAGAAACCGCCGTGGATTGCTGGCTGAAGATGGCTGGGGAGGCTGCATGACCTGTGAGCTGGCCTAAGCAGGGCCGCCCAGCAACATTGGGATGTCAAAATGCGTTGCTTCGGCAGCAGATAGCGAGCGCGTGATGCGCAGGCCGATGTAGCGCGTGAGGTCAACAAACTGGGGCTGGATGGCGCGCCCATCAGGGTCTCGCGCCACAAGAACGCAGGGTTGGGCGGGAAAATTGGGGTTGGAGCGGCACACAATGCCCTGGTGTTCGTTTGAAAGTTCCACCGCAGTACCCACGGGGAAAATGCCCACCATCTTGATAAAGCGTTCCACATAGCCGGGGGCCCAGGCCTGACCGCGCATTTTATACATCATGCCCAGCGCCTTGTTGGGGGCCAGCGCGCCCTTATAGACACGCTTGGACGAAAGCGCGTCATACACGTCGCTGAGCGAAAGAATGCGTCCAAAAACGCCAATCTGCTTGCCAGAAAGCCGATTGGGATAGCCCGTGCCATTGTGCTTTTCGTGGTGCTGTGCAATGCCCTCAATGGCCTCTTGCTCAACGCTTGAAAACTGCTTGATCTTTTCAACGCCAAGCAGCACATGCGAACGCATGACCTCAAATTCCTGAAACGTCAGGGAACGGGGCGCAGTGAGTATTTCTTTGGGAATCAGCGCCTTGCCGTAATCATGCAGCAACCCGGCCAGCCCGACATTGTGCAGGCGGTCATCGGGCATGCCCAGAAAATTGGCAAAGGCAACTGCAAAGATGGTTACGTTGACGCTGTGGGCGTAGGTATATTCGTCTGTTTTTTTGAGCAGAGAAAGCGTCACCAGCGCGTCAACGTTGCGCGAAAGGCTTTTGATTATATCGCCCACCAGCGGGCGAGCAAAGGTAAGATCAAGCGCGCCGCCTCTGGCGGATTCGAGAAAGTTTTTTACGTTCTCGTAGGCGTCTTCATAAATTCTGTTGGCGGCCTGTAGTTCTACGGCAAGCGGGGTGTTCGGCTGGGGAGCTGCGGAATTTTCGTCGCGTGAGCGTTCCGGGTCGTAGTATGCCTCGGCAAATCCCTGAAGGATTATGCCGTTGATCTCGTCGTCCGACGCCAAAATTCCCTCCTGCATGTATAGCAGGGGGGCCTTCAGCCATGATATCCCCGGGTCAACGATATACATCCCCGGGCGTAGGGTTGAAACGGGTATTTTGATGTGGGACATGTGGTCTTGATCGCCTGGATATAAGATTTTTGCCTTGATCTTCGCAGATAGCAAACCCCGCAGTTATACCC
>JASGGT010000177.1:0-4209 GCA_047602655.1 Desulfovibrio sp.
GTGACCAGATATCACTGGAAAGGCTAAATTGCAGGACTGCCGGCTGCTGGCCTAACCCAGCGCCCGCCATGCGATGAACAGGCCTATGGCCATGCACAGCCCGCTGACCATGCGCTTGAGCAGGCTCACAGGCACACGGTGGGCAATGTGCGCGCCCACGGCTATGCCCACAAGCTCGCAGGCCGTGACCCACCAGACCGTGGAATAGGAAATGAAGCCGTTGCTCATGTTGCTTGCAGAGCCGGAAACAGAAATAACCATCTGCAAAACCTGGCTTGTGGCAATGCACTGCAAGGGTGCATAGCTGAACAGCAGCATGACCGGCACGGAAATGATGCCTCCGCCAGCCCCCGTCATACCGCACAAAAATCCCGTAAAAATGCCAATGCCAAAGAGCAGCGCCGTATTGCCCCTGGGGCTGAGCCGCTGGGCCATGCCCGTTCCCCTGCGCACCGGAAGCATGGAATACAGGCTGGAAAAGATTATCAGACAGGCCAGCAGAATGTTAAGCCCGCGCGCCGGAACATACGCCCCGACATAGGCCCCCGCATAGCCCGACAAAAAGCTGCCCGCCACCACAGGCAGGGTAACCCGCCAGTCAATGGTGCCGTAGCGCTGATAGCTCGCCGTTGCCACAATGCCCGCAAACAGAAAACTGAACAGCGCCGTTGCCATTGCCTCATGCGTGCCAAGCCCGCCGAAAAACATGATGGCCGGGATCAGCAGCACGCCGCCCACACCTGTTGCGCCAATAAGCGCGCCCACCAGGAATGACGAAAACGCAAGCGCCACAAGCATAAAGGCTCCTTCCGGCTGCTGCGGGCATGGGCAGTGCGCCGGGCCGAGGGTTTGCCCGGCGCAGGCCCGCAATCCCGGCAGAATGTCTGGTTAAACGATAGTTGCAAGCTCCTCCCCGCCTGTCCGTTGCAAAAGCGCCGCCCTGTCCGCTCGGGGCCGGGAGGCGCAAGCCGGGGCGGGGCGGGGTCCGGCATAGACCCCGCCACGCGGGAGGAGAGTGTTTGTTAGTCCGGGAAAGGTTACACCGCCGCGTCGGTCACGGCTGCTTCAGAAGATTCTTCCGCGCTGCTGGCAGGTGCCGCATGAGGCATGTCGTTGCGTTCGCGGATGCTGCCCAGCCATATGGTGGAAATGGTGCTGATAATTCCGGCCACAAGCAGATAGCCGCACAGATACCAGGGCTGCGAGCCATTGGCCTGCACCAGCATGGTTGCGATCATGGGGGTCAGACCCGAGGCAAAGATGCCGGAGAACTGGTACACGAAGGAAATACTTGAATAGCGTACGGTGGCGTCAAAGCTGTCGGAGAACAGGCTCGCCATGCTGGCGTAAGCGGCAGCGTAGACGATGCCGAAGGGAACGATGATGGCAAGGTACACAAAGAACAGGTTGGTGGTGGCGTAGTTGTGCAGCACCCAGAACACGGGGAAGGAGGTGATGCCCAGCAGCAGGGCGGCAGTGCCGAAAATGCGGCCCTTGCCGATGCGGTCGGCCATTGCGCCCCACATGGGGATAAAGCAGGCCATGACAGCAGATGCCACCACCACGGCCATGAGGGCCACGGTACGGTTCACGCCGCAGGTATTTGTAAGATAGGTCAGGGAGAACACGCCAAACACGTTAAAGGCGATGCCTTCAACAAAACGCGCGCCCACGCAGGCCATCAGGGTCTTGGGGTAGCGCTTGAAGGCGTCAAGCATGGGGTAGCGGATCTTTTCCACATGTTTTTTTGCGCTGGAAAAGTCCTGGGTTTCCTGCACGGAGGTACGGATGTACGCGCCAACAAGCACGAGCACTGCGCTCAGCACAAAGGCCACACGCCAGCCCCAGGCGATAAAGGCTTCGTCGGGCAGCAGCCAGGAAAGCAGACCAATCACGCCGGATGCCAGCATGAGGCCGAGGGAAAGACCAACCTGGGGCAGGCTGCCGTAAAATGCGCGCTTGTGGGCAGGGGCAGATTCAAAGGCCATGAGCACCGCGCCGCCCCATTCGCCGCCGAGGCCAATGCCCTGAGCCAGACGGCAGGTCACCAGCAGAATGGGCGCCCAGATGCCGATGCTGTCATAGGAAGGAATGCAACCAATAAGTACCGTAGCCACACCCATGATTTCCAGGGTGAGGATAAGCATTTTCTTACGGCCGATCTTGTCGCCAAAATGCCCGAAGATAAAACCGCCAAGGGGGCGGGCCACAAAGCCCACGGCAAAGGTGGCAAAGGCCAGAATTGTGCCCACGCCCGGTGAAAACGAGGGAAAGAACAGCTTGTTGAACACAAGCCCGGCAACCACGCCATAGAGAAAAAAGTCATACCATTCGATAACAGCGCCCATCAGCGAGGAAATAACCACGCGGCGCAGATTTGCCTGGGCAGTTGCTTTATCAACAGCGTTGCTCATGTGTTTTCTCCTTATGACAGGCCCAGCACGCGGCGGGCGTTTTCGTACATGACCTTGCGGCGGACTTCTTCGGTGAGATCAAAGTGCTTGTAGGCATCAAGGGCGTCGGCCAGTTCCACAAAGGGGTGGGCGCTGGCAAAAAGTACTTTGTCGGGGATGAGATCGTTCATGGCGCGCACGTACACATCAACCATGGGCGCGCGCTCGTATTCCGAAATATCCATGTATACTTTGGCGTTGCGCAGGCAGGTATAGATGGCCTCGTTCACAAAGGGGTACCCGCCGTGGCTCATGATGAGGGTCAGCTCGGGAAAATCCCTGGCGACCTTGTCCACATCGCGCGGGTCGGCATATTCCAGAATGGCCCCCGGCACCTGCGGCGGCGGAGCCATGGTGATGAACACCGGAATATTCAGCTCGCAACACTTGGCATACAGCGGATAAAATCTGGCCTCTGAAGCGGGAATGTGCGCAAGGTAGGGGTCGATGGCTATACCCTTCATGCCGTAGTCGGCAACCACGCGCTCAATTTCGCGCACCGCATCCATTTTTTTGTGCGGATCAATGCCCCAGAACCCCACAAACTTGTCAGGATAAGCCCGGCAAAATTCCAGCACGCTGTTGTTGTTGGCCGGAAACCCGTACGTGGTTTCGCAGTCACGGCCGGTTATGACCCCAAGCTCCACGCCGAGATTGTTCAGATCAGCCACAATCTCGTCAAGAGGCTGGGGTTTGCGTGCGTCAAAGCCAATGGCCTTGCAGGCCGCCTTGAACATGGCGCTGTTCTTGATGCCGTTAATGATTTCTGGCGTGTTTGGGCGAAAGCGAAAATCAATCACGTTCATAATGCGGTTCTCCTGAACCCGCTTGGGTGTGTGTGGCGCTGGCGGCAAGCGTGTCTGCCAGATCCATGCGGGTTGCCCTACCAGGCTGCCCGCGCAGGAAACAAACAGGTTTCCCATCTCTCTTCTCCAGGCGTTGCTATTTCTAAGCCGTTCAGGTCGCCTCCAACCCACGCGGCTTGTGATATTTTTCGTTTTGCACGATGTGTGCCAGATCACAAAACCGGATTTTCAGCGAGTTCTCACATAAAATTCAATAAAATCAGCGTAATAATTTTATTATAATCATATTCAATTGCTATGTATTTAAGGCGTGTCGCAAATTTGCATCAAGCAGGAATTGTTCTCCCACGGGCAAAAAGAAGCGATTGTGAAAATAAAATCATATTGCTTTTTGTCATGTTATGCTGGTCTGGATAGCGCCTCAAAAACACAGTGTCGCAACTTTGCGTCGCAAGAAACTCCCGGATTAACGCCAACCGCTCCTGACTGGTGCAAATTTGCGACCATGGCTTGTTAAAAACCGCACTCGCAATCGCCGCAGAAAAAGATTTTTTAAAATATTTAAAAATTTCATATGGTTAATTATTATGGCATGCCACATGCACAGGGGGAAACAACCGAGGATTGCCACAACCTTTCGGCATTCTCCGCGCGGCGGCACCACACAGCACCGCGCGCCACATATTCATATTTCAGGAGTATCGTGATGAGCACCACCACTTGCGAATGCCGCTCCCCCCAGGAACAGCGCTTGTACGACAAGATCGAGGGCAAGGAAGACAGATTCCGCAAAACCCACACCCGCGTTTTCAAGCTGCTGGAGCGCTTTGAAGGCCAGAAACCGCGCATCGACATCGAACGCGCGCTGTACTTCACCCAGTCCATGCAGGAAACAGACGGTCAGCCCCTGGTGCTGCGCTGGGCCAAGGCCCTCATGCACATTGCGAAGA
>JASGGT010000178.1:0-4191 GCA_047602655.1 Desulfovibrio sp.
CCCGTGAAAAGTCGCCATGCCGCCGCGTTCCACCCAATAGAGGCCCACGCCCTGACGCTGCAACTGTTCTTCAGTCACATGCAGATGGGCCGCTGTGCCGCCGCGCCCCATGGTAATGACTGGGTCGTGCTCAAGCAGCAGGAGGGTGTCATCCACGGTATCGCTGACGCGCGACGCAACGCGATGCTTCTGAAAGTTCAGGGCTTCGCCGTATTCGATGCGCCCCAGATCCAGCACCTCCAGCGAAACAGGCTGGCAGGGCGCGGAGCTGGCATCGGTATCTGGCTGGCAAAGAGATAAGGCGGACATGGCTGCTTCCTTGTAATGCAGAACAGATTCGGCTTGTTTACGACGGGGGGCCGGGGAGGCCTGTACCCCGGGCCCAACGGCACCCCCGCCGGTTCCTTCAACGGCGTCAGCCCCGCTTGGGCAGGTACAAGGCCCACCCTGCGGCATCGCGCGCGGCATCGACAACGGTTTCGCAAAAGGCCGGATGCACGCGGAAGCCCTTGGCGAACTCGCGCACCGTGCATTCAAGCTGCATGGCAAGCACCGCCTCGCCGATCAGCTCGGACGCATTGCTGCCCACGATGTGCACGCCCAGGATTTCGCCCGTGTCGGCATCGGCAACCATCTTCACCGCGCCGTCCACTTCGCCGCGCAGCATGGCGTAGCCATTGATGGAATATGGAAAACCACCCACTTCAACCTCGTAGCCCTTGCGCTCGGCCTGTTCTTCAGAAAGGCCCACGGAGCCCATTTCCGGGCTGCCCCAGATGGCGCGTGAAACAAGGTTGGAGGGGAATTTCGCGTTCAGTCCCATGCTGTTTTCTGCCGCGCAGATGCCCATGGCAGAGGCCGCATGGCTGAGCATCCAGCCGCCTGTGCAGTCACCAATGGCAAAAATGCTCGGGCTGGCTGTGCGGCACTGCTGGTCAACAGCTATGCCGCCGTCTGCATTGAATTTAACGCCCAGAGCATCCAGACCCAGATTGCTGGCAACAGGCTTGCGGCCAGACACCAGCACCCTGTCGGCCTCAACGGTCTGTTCCTTGTCGCCGCTTTTGAGGGTGCAGGTTTTGCCCGCAACCTTGGCAAGGGTGTGGCGGGCAATGATCTGCACACCGCGCTCGCGGAGGGCTTGGGACATGCGCTGGCTGGAATCCTGATCTTCGTCAGGCAGAATGCGCGGGCCGGGCACGGCATAGATGACCTTGCTGCCAAGAATGCTCAGCAGGGTAGCCATTTCAACGCCGATATAGGTGGGATCCGTAATGAGCACCGAGGCCGGGGCTTCCGTCATGTCCAGCAGCTGGTCAGTGGTAAAGGCGGCCTGATCCAGACCAGGAACATCGGGCTTTGCAAGCGTGCTGCCCGTGGCGATGATGATGCTCTTGGCCTCAACCTTTTTACCAGCCACGTCCACAGATGTGGGCGAGGTCACAACGGCCATGCCGGGGATCACGTCCACGCCGTTGTTGGCGAGCAGCGCTTCCATACCCATGCGGATATCATTGGAAACGCCCTGCTTGCGGGCAAGAACAGCGGTAAAATCCAGCTTGCCCTCTGTGAGTTCCAGACCAAATTCGCCAGCCTTGCGCGACTGTTCCAGCAGGGTAGCGGCGCGCAGCCATATCTTGCTGGGAATGCAGCCGCGCATAACGCAGGTGCCGCCCATGTTGCCGCCTTCCACCAAGGCCACCTTGCCCTTGAGCTGCGAAGCGCGAATGGCCGCAGCATAGCCGCCGGGGCCGCCACCTATGACAACTACATCGTACATTGTGTTCTCCTGATCTGTGCTGGTTGCTGTATGGGCGCGGCATTGCCGCAGCCCTGCCGGGAATGCCCTAAAAAAGCAGCAGGGCCGGTTCCGCCAGATATTCCACAAGTGTCTTCAAAAATTCTGCGGCAGGCGCGCCGTCTTCAACGCGGTGGTCAAAGGTAAGGCTCAAGCCCATCATGGAGCGGGCCACCACGGCCCCCTCGCGGATAACGGGCTTTTCCACAACGCGGCCCACGCCCAGAATTCCCGTTTCGCCGGGTTTGAGAATGGGCGTGAAGAAATCCACCACGGAATGCCCCATGTTGGTGATGGTGAACGTGCCGCCGCTCATGTCGTCAGGCGTCAGCTCGCCCTTGCGGGCGCGGCCAGCCAGCAGGCGGGCTTCCCTGGCTATTTCGAGCAGGGTCAGCCTGTCCGCATGGTGCAGCACGGGCACCATCAGGCCCTCGGGCAGGGCCACGGCCACGCCCATATGCACCTCGCCATGGCGGATGATGGTTTGCCCGTCAAAGGTTGCGTTCATGCGCGGGTGCTTTTTCAAGGCCTTGGAAGCGGCCAGAATGAGCATGTCGTTCATGGAAAGACGGAAGTCTTTGTTCTTTTTGTTGCGGGACTTGAAGTCATTGATGATATGCACGCAGGCGGTTACATCCGCTTCGCTCACAAGGGTGAGCTGGGCGGAGTTTTGCAGGCTGCCCATCATGTTGTCTGCAATGATCTTGCGCATGCCTTCCATGGGCACGGAGCTTGGCTCGCTGCCGCAAACGGCGCTGGAGCAGGTTGACTGAGACGCACTTTGGGCCGCCGCAGCGAACTTTTCCGGGTGCAGGACGCGGTCAACGTCTTCACGCACGATCTTGCCGCCTTCGCCAGTGCCTGTGAGGGTGGAGATATCCAGCCCTGCCTTGGCGGCCACGGCGGCGGCAAGGGGCGTGATCCTGATTTTGCCGATAATTTCTTGGCGGGCCTGTACATCGCGCTCTACAATGCGGCCTCCGGGGCCGGAACCTGCAACGCAGGCAAGGTCAATGCCAAGTTCACGCGCCAGCCGCCGAGCGGCAGGAGACGCTATCCCGCCAGTGCTAGAGGGTTGCACGGCGGCTGACGCGTTGGTTTTTGCGGGCTTGGGCGCGCCCGCTTCCGCAGTGGCGGAAGCGGGGGAGTCAGACGCGCCTTCAACCCGGGCGATTGTTTCACCAGGTTCGGCCAGGATGCCAAGCACGGCGCCCACGGCCACTTCCTGTTTGGGCTGCACCATAATCTGGAAGAGCACGCCATCGGCGGGGCTTTCCACCTTATTGGTAATCTTGTCGGTTTCCACTTCAAACAGATCATCGCCCTGCTTGACTGCGGCGCCTTCGGCCACAAACCATTTGGAAACCTTGCCGGTCTTCATGGTCAGACCAAGTTTCGGCATGGCAAGTTCTATGCTCACTGCTGTTCTCCTGCGATGTTGTGTGTTGGGCGGAAGGCTGCCTTTTTGCCGCCAGCCGGGGCCGATGCCGTCAGCGGTAAACCATGCCGCCGTCAATAAGCACGGCCTGTCCGGTCATGTAGTCGGAATCCGGCCCGGCCAGATAGGAAACAAAGGCGGCAACGTCTTCCGGCGTTTCGGGGCGGCCAAGGGCTATGCCCTCGCAGTATTTCTTGTAGGTTTCGCCCTTGGGGGCGCCTGTGATCTTTGAAAATCCCTCGTCAATGGCCAGCCACATGTCGGTGCCGACCACGCCGGGGCAGTAGGCGTTTACGGTGATGCCGCTTGATGCAAGCTCCCGCGCCGCCGCCTGGGTAAGACCGCGCACGGCAAACTTGGTGGCGCTGTATGCGCCGATAAGGGCAAAGCCATCGTGCCCGGCAATGGAAGACGCGCTGATGATCTTGCCCTTCTGCTTGCGGGCCATGAATTTTGACGCAGCAGCCTGGATGCCCCAGAGCACGCCGTTAACGTTGATTCTGAATATGCGTTCAAGCTCCTCGGGGGTGACGTCCAGCAGGGCCTTGACCTGAGCGATGCCCGCGTTGTTGATCATCACATCAAAGCCGCCCAGTTCTTTTTCCGCATGGTCCACTGCGGCAAAAACCTGCGCGCGGTCACTTACATCGGCAACAAAGGTGGTGGCCTTGCGGCCAAGGGCGCGCACTTCGCCAGCAGTGGCGGCCAGTTTGTCTGCGTTCATGTCCACAAGGCAGATATCCGCGCCGTCATTGGCCAGGCGCAGGGCTATGCCGCGCCCTATACCCTGGGCAGAACCGGTAACCAGAACAACTTTGCCGTTAATAGCCATAATCGTATCCTCCGCGTTGCCGCATGCCCGGCTCAAACCGGGTTCAAACCTGCGCAAACCGGGCATGCTGTGGATGGCAGCACCCTGCGGGCTGCTAACTGCTTATTGCATCAGGCAAAAATA